>CAWBBX010000135.1:0-111042 GCA_963787005.1 uncultured Bacteroidota bacterium | reverse complement strand
TTGGTTTTTGCCGGGCACAGTCAGGGCTTTTTTCCATTTTATCGGACACTGCTTTATCGGGTGCAAAAAAGTTAGACCGCCTGCAACTGGCGTTAAGAAATGCAGCCAATGACACTGTTCGTATGGATGCGTATTATAACATTGCACTTTATTATTTGGAAACAAATCGTGACAGTTCTGTTTATTACGACAATAAAAGTATTGCACTGGCTAAGCAGTTAAGATTAAAATTGGATGAAGCAGCCGCTTTAAGCGATAAGGGTTATGCGCTTATAGCATTGGGTAAATACCCGTCATCGCTTGAATCATTGTCAGAAGCGATGAAAATTGCTGAGAACCCGGCAAGTGAAAAATCTGCCTTGCCCTTTCTAAGGGGGAACACCCCACATGAGAGAAGAATTTATAATTTGGGTCTAATCAACCTGCATATGGGGCAATTGTACGGCGCTACCGATAAGAGGGATAAGGAAAAATTAAAATACTTCAAAGTATTGGGCTATGCTCAATCTATTCAGGATACTTTTTTGCTTTCTCTGGCATATATGAACATAGGGTATTCTTATTCTTACCTTAACCAATTGGATTCAGCACTTTATTTTGATCAACAAGCATTAGCGCTGCAGCCGCATTTAGGATTTTTCTTTAGAACCTGGGAAGGCAGCATTCTTTATACTCTGGGAAACATTTACCTTAAAAAAGGAAATTTAAAATTGGCCCGGGATACCTACTTGAAATCGGCAGAATCCTATAAAGCGCATCATAATCTTCACTATCTTCCCCGTACCTACGATGCATTAATTAAATTATACGGAAGATTAGATAAACCTGACTCCAGCCTGTTTTATGCCAGGAAATTATTGAAGACCGCCCGGGTTTTAGGACAGCCGGAGCCGTTGGCCGCTTCCTACCGGGCGCTTTCAGATGTGTATAGCAATCTAAATAAACGTGACAGTTCCTTAAAATACCTGCAACTATACACCGTATTAAATGACAGCCTGAATAATGCGGAAAAGAAAAACCTGCTTTCCTACCAGAATATCGGATTTGATCAACAACTGCGGCTCAAAAGTTTACAGGAGGAAAAAATTGAAACTGAAACCAGAATCAGAACTTATGCCATGCTTTCAGGTTTGGGTGTACTTCTTATTATCGGCCTAATACTGTATCGTAATAACAGGCAAAAACAAAAGACAAACAAAGTATTGGAAACAACACTTTCAAATCTTAAATCTACCCAATCGCAGCTCATCCATTCCGAGAAAATGGCATCACTGGGTGAACTTACTGCAGGCATAGCGCACGAAATAAAAAATCCTTTGAACTTTGTAAATAATTTTTCTGAAGTGAGTCAGGAACTGCTGGAAGAAATGATAACGGAGCTACAGAATAAAAATGAAGAAGAAGTTAACGAGTTAATTGAAGATTTACAGCAAAATCTTGATAAAATAAACCAGCATGGTAAACGCGCAGACTCTATTGTTAAAGGAATGCTTCTTCACTCCAGAGGAACATCGGGAGAAAAAACATTAACTGATATAAATGATCTTCTTGATCAATATGTTAATCTTGCCTACCACGGAATGAGAGCACAGAATAAAGAATTCAACATTACAATTGAAAAAGATTACGATAAAACTTTGGAAAAGATAAATGTAGTTCCGCAGGATATAAGCAGAGTATTTCTTAATATAATTAATAATGCCTGCTATGCAGCTTATGATAGAAAAAAGAAAAGATAATAACTATTACTCCCCTGCTTTAACGGTTTCTACAAAAAATCTGAATGGAAATATTGAAATAAGAATCGGTGATAACGGCAATGGAATTCCTAAAGATATAGTAGATAAAATCTTTCAGCCGTTCTTTACAACAAAACCGACAGGTGAAGGAACCGGATTGGGATTATCTCTGAGTTACGATATAGTTACAAAAGTTCACGGCGGTGAATTAAAAGTGAATACGAAAGAAGGAGAAGGTGCGGAGTTTGTAATTACGTTACCGGATTCATAAAATTTTAACATGAATAAAATTAATGACGCAGGACATTAAAATTTATTAAACATAAATCTCATTTTTGAGGGAAATATGAAAACCACTCGTAAATTTTTTATCGGTCTTTTCTTGTTTATTATACTGACAAACGTTAATTCTGTATTTCCGCAGCAGCGGCATAAGACGGAGGCAAACGCCGATCTGATAGAATATACTAACAAGGAAGGCCTTCCGTCAGATAATTACTCCAACATTGTGCAAACTAAAAACGGCTACATCTGGATTTCCGGAGTGGAAGGGACATACCGGTTTAACGGAGATGAGTTTGAGGAAGTCGGTGAAAAATACGGTGTACCCGAAATGCAGAATATGTATTATGATTCCACAAACAACATCCTCTACTTCGCGTCCCCACAAAAATTTATTTCATTCGACGGGAAAAAATTCAAAACATATTCAGCCAAAGAAGGATATAAAATTCACGGTTTATCCGGGCAGGTGATTCAATTAATAAAGGCCGACAGCAAAGGAAGAATATGGATCGGTTCATACACACCGTTCGTAGATAAAAAATTTAACGGCGGTCTTACCGAATTTGATCACGGAAAATTCACGGTTTATGATTCAACAAATTTTCCGCTGGATAATGCTACGGGTTTTGTTGAAACACCATACGGTGACATTATTTTTGAATCTTCCGGGCATAATACCCAAACGAAAGAAGGCGCATATTTTGCGTTATATAAGAACGGAAATTTTAAAAGAATCGACGAATCTATGGGAATAAATTTGCAAGGCACGGTAAACCTTCCGGGCAGCCTTGTAAATTCCGTTGACAAGGACGGCAATACCTGGATAGCATGCACGGGAAATTTTGTATCAAATGGCAATAAATATCATTCAGGCGTTTTAATGTATGACGGCACCGGTTTCCATCAGTATCATGCATTTGTGAAAACACTCGACAAAAATCAAATCCCGGTACAAGCATATTACAGCAATAAACTTAACAAAGTATTTGTAACCACATATTATACTAACGGGCAAAATTTTTCCGCAAATAATAAATCCATTTATGTGTTTGATAACGGAAGATTTAAACCTTCCGGCATTTCGGCAAATATTAAAAATATTACGGCGCTAAACACCGGAAGAATTATTAAAGATTTCCGGTATTCGGCATGTATACTAACTAAAAGTAATAGAACATTCCCTGAGTTATTAAACTTTTTTACGGTTAATTTAACCCAAAGTTCAAAATATCCGAACCAGTCATTTTTTTATTCAAACGGAAAGTGGGAAAAATACGATGCGTTTTCAGCGATATTAAACAAACAATTGAAGAACGGATTTTTAATGAAAACTTCGAACGGATTCGGAATTTATTATCCCAATCATTCGAGGATGTTAACCAAGAAAGACGGTCTGCTTCAACTTCAAGGCGGAATATCCATTTTATTTACCGACAAAAACGGCAATGTCTGGATATCATTTTCATACAGCGATATATCTTCATACGCTCAATTTAATAATACCGGCATAAATTTTTGGGACGGCAATAAGTTAAGAGCTTTTACGGAAAAAGACGGTCTCTCAAGTAATATTACTTTTAACACTTTTCAAGACAGTCACGGAAGGATCTGGATACCTACATCCAAGGGAATAACGCTTGCCAGGGAAATTATAAACAGCGACGGTAAAACTTTATTGAAATTTAAAAAAATTAAGTCCGGCGGAAGAAATACACCATACAACGCTACCAATTTATTGGAAACAAAAAACGGGAGCATTTATGCTTGGCAGAATTTTGTTAGACCGGCTTCAAAAAATACTCCTAAAGCAGGTTTTTATTTGGCTAAATTTAACGGTAATGAATTCGTAAGAATAAATTCACCTTTCAGTAAAGAAGATAATAAAAAGCCATATCAGCACATTGAGATGCACGAAGACCTAAACGGAAGATTATGGCTGTTGGGTATTTTCTCGAATAACCAAAAAGATATTACATCCGCAAGTTCAAAAATTAGAATTTTTAACGGCAAGGCCTGGATGAAACCGCCCGCAAGCTGGCAAGTTCCGGATGATCAGCTTCACTACGTCGGTGATTTAAAAAACGGAATGTATTTCCTTACAGTTGGTGAATTCTATAATTTTAACGGTAGTAAATTTGTACGACTTACCGATAGTGTAAATGCTGATGCCGATTTTAGAATATTAAAAGGAGCAAGTGTTGCCGGTACGGCAACCAATATTCAAGCCGATAACAGACTTTATATCAGACTTCGTAACCGCGGGCTGGTAATATTCGACGGGAAATATTTACAATTTTATACTAAAAAAGACGGCCTCCCTTCAACAAATTTATCTAATCCGTTAGTCGATGCTAAAGGAAGAGTTTTCTTTTCCAGTCCGGTTGGTATGCTGCAGGTAACCGGCGATCAATTTCAAACTTATTATGATGATGAAAATGTTACCAGCGGCGGGCCTAATTTAGGTATTAAAGACGGCAAAGGAAATTTGTTGGAATTGTATAACGGAGTCGGACTCTATGTGAGAAAAATTGAAAATAAAAGTTTCCCTTTGAAGATATCTTCTGTTCGTATTAACGATAAACCTTATTTTTATTCTTTCCCTCAAAAGTTGTCATACTCTCAGAATTCATTTGTCTTCAATTATTCTGCTCTAAATTTTAAAGATCCCGGGCAAACTACCTATGAACACATATTGCAGGGATATGATAAAAACTGGTCAAGGGCAACTAATCTTGCATTTGCCGAATATCAGAACCTTCCTTCCGGTAAATATACATTTAAGGTAAAGGCTGTTACATCTAACGGAATTAAGACTAATGCTGCGTCATACTCGTTTATAGTTTATCCGCCTTTCTGGAAAACCTGGTGGGCTTATACCATTTATGTGTTGTTCATCGGATTAGGACTTGTAGGTTTCAGAAAATATGAAAAAGGTAAAATAATAAAGCAAGAAGCTGAAAAATTAAAAGACGAAAGAGCCGCCGCCGCATTAAAAGAGGCTAAACTTCGTGCGCAGATTGCCGAAGCCGAGAGTGCAAGGAAAAGCAAGGAATTGGAAGAAGCGCGCAAACTCCAGCTTTCGATGCTGCCTAAAGAAATACCCTCGCTCCCCCATCTGGATATTGCCGTTTACATGAAAACAGCCACGGAAGTTGGCGGAGATTATTATGATTTTCATCTTCACACGGATGGGACATTAACGGTAATTCTTGGTGATGCGACAGGGCACGGAATGCAGTCGGGAATGATGGTTTCAATTATGAAATCTCTCTTCATGTCCGACAGAACAAACAAAGAATTAAAACCTTTTTTCGAAAAAGCGAGCGCTGCAATTAAAGACATGCGGCTAGGCAGACTTATGATGGCTTTAAATTGTGTACAAATTAACGGGAGCAATAAGGTTGTAACCGTTAACGCAGGAATGCCGCCGCTTATGATATATAGGAACAACAGGCAAATAGTTGAAGAAGTTTCATTAAATAACATGCCTCTAGGCGCAATGAACGGCCTCAGCTACGAAACCGCGGAATTAAAGATAGATAAGGGCGATACAATATTAATGATGAGCGACGGCTTCGCGGAATTAAAGAACAAAAATGAAGAATTGTACGGATACAGGCGAGCGAGGAATTGTTTTGAAGAATCAGCAAGGAAAGAGCCTGAAGAAATAATTTTGCATTTAAAAGAAGCGGGAGTGAATTGGACTAACAACAGTGATCCGGAAGACGATGTAACATTTGTAGTAATTAAAATGAAATAAGCAGAACTGTCATTCTGAGCCAAACTTGGCGGAACAATTATCTTCAATATTGTTCTTTACTCGAGTTTAACTAAACTTATCAAGTAATAAGGTTAAATTATGATATTCACAAATAAACTCACTTATGTAATATTTTTAATAACCGGCCTAATCTTGTTAACTGCCGGTACTCTAAAAGCACAGGAAAAATATTTTTTCGAAAAGTTATCGGTGTCCGATGGATTATCCAATTCAGTTGTACTTTGTACGTACCAGGATCATCTGGGATACCTCTGGATCGGTACCATAGACGGATTGGATAGGTATGACGGTTATAATATTAAAGTTTATAAAAATATTCCCGGTGATTCCACCAGTCTGCATTATAATTATGTTTCTGCAATAAACGAAGATAGCCAAGGTAATTTATTTGTCGGTAATTTCGACTATGTGAGTATATACAACAGGGCTGAGGATAATTTTACCAACATCTCAATTGATAATGGATCGCAGTTAAACCAGTCGCAAGTATTATCTTTTCTGAATGATTCAAATAACAGGCTGTGGATAACTACAAGCTATACCGGCGTTCAATTATATGACAAAAAAATAAAAAAGTTTCATGGGATAAACTTCCGGGATTATTCTGGAAAAATTATTCATTTCGATCAAATAAATAATGCTTACGGATTAACCGAATTGAAAAACGGCAACATTTTGGTCTCCTATCCGCAAAAGGGAGTATTCATATATAATCCGTCAACTAATGAATTCCAGCCCTACTTTTCTAATCCTAAATTAAACACAAAAGATATATCCGATATCTTTGAAGAGAGTACCGGGAAATTATGGCTCGGGGGTAAAGACAAAATAATAATCTATAATCCGAATACGTATAATATGAGGACTATTGATATGTATTCCAGGTTTCCGCGGGAAGGGCATAACAATTATTACGGATTATTCTATCAAGACAGCAACAATCATATTTTTATGCTTTGCAATTACGGAATTCTCGAGACAGATCCTAAAGCAAGCAATTTTTCTCTGCTGACAAAAAATTTACCTAATATTAACCCTAGGTATTTCTACAGGGATAAATTCGGGATATACTGGATCTCAACCAACGGAAACGGATTATACCGGTTTGACCCTGCCAAGAAACCGTTTCAATATTTCCCGGTTAACCATAAAAATAACTCTGCTGCAAGCGCTTCTCAAATAATTAGTGTTTTTCAAAATTCATCAAAGAAAAATGAACTTATTGTATCTCAGGAAAGTCACGGCATATTTAAATTCGACAGGAACACAAACAAATTCACAAAAATTCAAAACCAGGCCGGCAGCAATTTGTTAGTAGATAGAAATGAAAATTTATGGTATTCAGCGGACAGCGCTTTATATAAGCTTAATTTAAAAACGGGGAAAAAAGAAGAATTCCCTTTTAAGGATACTTCCTATACAAGGCCTCCGTTTACAATTAACCGAATTAAAATCGGACCTGACGGGAATATCTGGATTGCGTACCGGCAGGGCATTCTGATATTTAACCCGGAAACAAGAACCTTTCATAGAATTCCGACAGTAACCAATAAAAAAGCCAGCCCGGGCTTGATGTCGAAGCTTAGAAGTACGGTACAAAATAATCAGCCGGTTGCCGCTATATTAAAGGTGGGAGAAAGCGCGAATCTTTCAAAAAATTTTAGTCTTGATAAAACAACTAAGGTATTAATTATAAGTCTCGGTGAAGGAAGATTAACCACCCTGGATGAAAATATGTTCGACTTCGGCTGGATTGAGGATTCAAAAGGTAAAAAAGTATGGTCAGCCGGTTCCGAACAAAAATCATTTAACGACGGGGGCGGGTATAAAAACAGGATTACACCTGCGTGCATCGAGCTGCCTGCGGGTAAATACTCTCTTCATTACATTACGGATATCGGACATAATTACGGAGCTTTTAATGTTACTGCTCCACCGGATTCGGAATGGTACGGAATACAGGTTATACCAATCAGCGATGAACTATATTCAGATCTTGACAAACAAATTAAAAAAGAATCGGATAATAAATATTTTCCTCCGTTTGAAAGAGCAAGCGATATTGAATTCAGCAGAAAGTATATAAATACTGCATGGATCGGAACCTACGGGGCAGGTTTAATTAAGTTAAATTTATCTGACAACACTTATAAAGATTATCGTTTCGATAATGGTAAAGTGAGATTCCCGCTTACAAATTATCTGAGCGGTTTGCTTGAAGACAAAGACGATATAGTTTGGGCATCTACACTGGCGGGTTTAATACGTTTTAATCCCGAAACGGAAAAATTTAAGTTAATAAATCAAAAAGACGGTCTCGCAAGTAACATTGTTTATTTTATTACACAAGATCTAAACGGCAATTTATGGTTCGGCACTCCGGGCGGACTTTCAATGCTGGATAAAAAAAACAACAACGGAAGATTAAGTTTTATAAACTACGATAATAAAGACGGAATAAATGATCTTCCTGTAAACAATTCGCTTGCAGTGACTGCGGACGGAGAAATATTTTACGGCGGATACAACGGGTTGAATGCTTTTTACCCCGGAAGCGCAAATAAAACATTACCGGATCCGGTAATTACAGGTTTAACTATTTCCGGAACACCGGTTGAAAAGCTTGCCGATGAACTTCATCTTAAAACAGATATAAGTGAAGCCAAACAGATTGAATTACCTTATTCCGATAACAATCTTTCATTTGAGTTTGCATCAATTCACTTTTCGCGTCCGGCAAAAAACAAAATTGCCTATATGCTGCAGGGATTGGATAAGAACTGGAACTACACAAAGAGGAGATTTGCATCTTACTTAAATCTTTCTCCGGGCGAATATGTATTTAAAGTTAAAGGCTCCAACGGCGACGGTATCTGGAATCCGAAAGTTGCTTCGTTAAAAATAATTATTACTCCTCCATGGTATCGAACTACTTTTGCATATATATTTTACGGGATATTGTTTGTCGGGTTAGTTTTCGGCTTCGACAGATTCCAGCGCAGAAGATTATTAAATAAAGAAAGAAATGCTGCTGCAATTAAGGAAGCGCAACTGCGCGCTAAAATTGCCGAGACTGAAAATGAGCGCAAAACAAAAGAACTTGAAGAAGCAAGACAGCTTCAACTTTCGCTGCTTCCTAAAAACTTACCCGAACTTCCTCATCTGGATATTGCCGTTTATATGAAAACAGCTACAGAGGTCGGCGGAGACTATTATGATTTTCACGTAGCAATGGACGGAACTTTAACTGTTGTACTCGGAGATGCAACCGGGCACGGAATGAAAGCCGGAACAATGGTAACAGCGGCGAAATCTTTATTTAACAGTTACGCCTCTAATCCCGATATACTTTTTACTTTTCATGAAATGTCACGCTGCATAAAGCAAATGCATTTTCATATGCTTTCAATGTGCCTTGCAATGCTTAAAATCAGCGGCGATAATATAACAATGTCTTCCGCCGGGATGCCGCCGATTTTTATTTACAGAAAATATGACAGAACAATTGAAGAGCATGTAATAAAAGGTATGCCGCTCGGTGCAATTGACCAATTTCCTTACGACTTAAAAGAAACGAAATTAAAAACCGGCGATACTTTGTTATTGTTCAGCGACGGACTGCCGGAACTTCATAATTCTAATGAAGAAATGTTCGGGTACAAAAGAGTTAGAAATGTTTTTGAAGACGTTGCAGAAAAAAGTCCCGAAGAAATTATTGAGCATTTAAAAACCCAGGGCTCAAAATGGGTAGATGACAAAGAGCCGGAAGATGACGTTACTTTTGTTGTTATAAAAGTGAAATAAAATTGTTTGGAAACAGGTAACTACTTTTGAAAAATTTATTGTTTCTACTCTCCAAAAATAAATTGCGGACAAATATGAAAAAACTACTCCTTCTCTCTCTTGTTCTTTTTACTTCAATATGTTTTGCGCAGCAAAAGAATATTTACTTTACTCAAACCGATATTGCTGAGGGACTTCCCGGCAATCATCCATATAATATTATTGAAGACCGGTTCGGTTATCTCTGGATTACCTGCTGAGACCGGGCTGTTCAGATATAACGGGTATGAATATCAAAACTTTCTGCCCGATCCTAAAAATCCTCATGCATTCAAAGGTGAAGTTGGGGAAGACGTTTGTGAAGATGCCCGCGGAAGAATCTGGGTTATAAGCAATAAATCTTTAGAATATTATGATTATAACATCGGGGGTTTTGTCCAATTTAAAAGCTTCGGTGATTCGGCTAAAGATTTTAAGAATTGGGGAGAATTTGCTGCAAGCCGCGACAGTTCTGTTTATATAAGTTTTAACCTATTGGGGATTATACAAAATCGATAAAGATAATAAATTCGCCAAGTTTTTATCTGATCCGGCAAAAGGCCCCGTACTTAAATATCGCGCCGGTGCAATAGCGATCGATAAATTCAACAGGTTGTGGATAATGCAGCCCCATTCAATCGCTGTCTATAACCGTAAAGAAAACAGTCTTTCATATATCCCGGTATTTGATGCTGATTCAAAGAAGCCTTTACAGGATTTGACTAAAAATTATTATGATTTCGGTTTCTATAACTACCGTGATAAGGAAATGTGGTTCGCCTCTCCGGATAATAGAATATTCACCGCAAAAATAGATACTAACATTACCGTCACCGAATATAAATTGAAAAAAAACCTACACGATATTCTAAAAGGGAGTGAAATTTCGAGCCTCTATATAGACAGGAATAAACGTTTATGGATTTCTACGGGTGGCCTTTCTACAGGATTATTTGTTGTTAACCTGAAAGACGGTTCATTTGAACAATATAAAGGCGAGTACGGCGTTGAAGGGAAATTAAGCATTAACGGCATAGGTAATATTTTTCAAGACCGCAGCGGAACCGTGTGGCTGTCTACCGGAAGAAGAGGAATGACAAGGTGGGATCCCTACGCAGATAAGTTCACAAAAATATTTGACGGCTCACAAAATAATATAAATGGGAAATTATATTATTTCTTTCCGCTAAGCGATGGAAACATTTTAGTGACCGACTATTACGGAAATATATTTAAAGTTAATCCGCATAACGGTTCCATTTTGCACAAAGTTACAATCAGGAGCGGAAATCCGGAAAACAATAGAGTAGATTTTGCAAAAGAATGGAAGGGCAAGGACGCATTAATCCATTCAAGAAACGGAGATTTTTACAGTTATTCTCTGAGTAATAAAACGATCAAAAAATTATTTACTCCATTTCACGTTAAAACCGATGTAAGAATTAACAAAGTGATTTTAGGTAAAAATAATATAGTCTGGTTTGCCGGTACATACAGCGGCAGAACAGCAATTTTAAGCTATAACTTGATATCCGGAAAATCGAACGTCTATTACCCCATTCCCCCTGCAGATGAAGCTACCAATCCAGGATTTGATTACACTTACAGTGTAACCCAGGACAGGTTCGGCAGAATATGGGCCGGCACAAACGGCAGAGGTTTCTACCGTTTTGATCCGGAGACAAAACAATTTATGAAGATAAAGAATCCAATGACAAATACCGTACTGGAATCCGTAGAGGGAAGCGACGGAAATATCTGGGCCGGTTCCGATAAAGGACTTTTTATCATCACAACCGACGGAAAAGTTATTAAACATTTTACATCTAAAGACGGGCTTTTGCACGAATTGATAATCGGCCTTGCCGAAGATGATAATAAAAATATGTGGGTACAAACGGAAAGAGGATTATCCCGCATAAACATGAGCGATTACAGCATAAGGAATTTCGGAGAAAATGACGGCTACCCGATTAAAAGCTCTAATTGGAGCTTAAAAAAACTTAATAACGGAGATATCGCTTTTACTTCTGATGATAAAATTCTGAAAATTTCTCCCGGCCATATCCTGGATAATAAAATTCCGCCCGTTATATCAATTAATAAACTGGAAATATCCGGCAATGAAATTACGCCGCGCAACTCGGATATTCTTAATAGTTATATCGGTTCAACAAAAAAAATAGAATTAGATTATGATCAAAACGATATCGATTTGAGCTACATCGGTATTCATTACTCCAGGTCTCAAAGGATTAACTATTCTTATTTTCTCAAGGGCTACGACCACGGCTGGAGAAATGCCGGCAAAATAAGATCTGCAAGGTATACAAATCTTTCACCCGGTAAATATGTTTTTATGGTAAAGGCTCAAAACGCCGACGGCATTTGGGATAAAACACCCGCAGAGCTTGTAATTACGATAAATCCTCCGCTCTGGAAAACCTGGTGGGCTTATTTGTTTTACATTTTTGCTTTTGTCGGAATCATTGGAGGCGCGAGAAAATTTGAACTCGACAGAAGAAAAGAAAAAGAAAACAAACGAATACTTCAGCTGGAAAACAAAAGAAAAACTGAAGAGCTTGAAGAAGCACGGAAACTTCAGTTATCTATGCTTCCGCGGGATGTTCCGCAGTTACCGAATTTAGATATCGCGGTTTACATGCAGACGGCTACCGAAGTCGGCGGAGACTATTATGATTTTGCCGTCGGGCTTGACGGAACATTAAACATCGCGCTCGGTGATGCTACGGGACATGGAATGCAGGCAGGCACGCTCGTTACAATTATGAAAGGAATCTTTACGCTGGAAGCCGGAAACAATGAAGTAATTCCCTTCTTTAATAAATCCGTTGAAGCAATAAAAGAAATTAAGCTCGGCAGACTTATGATGGCATTCGTTTTTCTGAAGATAAAAGATTCGCAGCTTTCACTTGCAAACGCGGGAGTACCGCCGGTTTATATATATAGAAAAGACAAAAATGAAATCGAGGAAATTGATAATAAAGGAATGCCTCTCGGTGCTATAAGTAATTATCCTTACAAAGAAACAAAAACAGATTTGAAAAGCGGTGATGTGATTTTCCTTTTAAGCGACGGCTTCCCGGAACTTTCTAATAATCAAATAGAAGTGTACGGTTATGAAAGAGTAAAAAATATATTTAAGGATGTTGCGGATAATTCCGCGAAAGAAATTATTGAAAAATTAAAGAATGCTGTAGGAGATTGGTCCGGCGGTAAAGTACCGGAAGATGACGTGACGTTTGTAGTTATAAAAATTAAATAAGATCATCAATTGCATAATTGCTCTGTGTTTTCTCGGATTTCTCTGCGGTTTAAAATCCTTTTTACCACAGAGTTAACGGAGAATTTATAAATGAAATATTTAAAGGTATGGTTTCTTTTTGCTTTCAAGCTTTAACATAGAAAGAACAATGAAAAATTTATTTACCAAAAACGGTTTATGTCTTTTACTTATGATTGTAGCATGCCTTTCAGTTAACGTTTTTTGCCAAACGAAAGACACGGCCAAAACCAAAGAAAGCCTTTTGGTTATTACACAAACAAGACTTGATTCTGCAAAAGCAAATATCTCGCTTAACGGTGAGTGGAAATTCCATCCGGGCGACGATACTGCCTGGGCTGAGAAAAATTATAACGATACAAACTGGTCCACATTAAAAAACAATTTTTATATGGACAGCATAAAAACCGGCACATGGACAGGAATCGGCTGGTTCAGAAAAAAATTCAAAATTGATTCAACTATGTTTCATAAGCCTGCCGCGTTTATAGTAACTCAAAGAGGTGCATCGGAATTTTATTTGAATGGAAAGCTGATTAAAAAATTTGGGACTATAAGTAAAGATATCAATAAAGAAAAAGCATACAACCCTCAAGATATTCCGTTTATAGTAGTCTTTGATACATCCCAAACGCAGGAATTAGCAGTAAGATATGCAAACCACAAAGCACAGGAATATTACGAACGTTATAAAGGTCCGGGCAATTTTGGGGGATTTAATTTAGCTATTGGGAAAAATGACCGCTCAATTACATCGAGAGTTTCCAATGCTTTAATAATTACAATTTTTGACGGATCTATCGGGGCAATTACTTTTGCATTTGCACTTCTTCACTTATTAATATTTTTCTTTTACTCTCGCGAAAGGGAGAATTTATTTTACGGATTATTTGCCGGTTCAATGACTTTGTTATTTGGAGTAATATTATTTGTTGACAATATACACTTGGTCTCAGATATAACGTATATTATTAACATGTCAGTAGTTATATGGGGTACTATTTTGTTCGCAACATTCGATTTTTTTCTTTATGCAATTTTTTATAAAAAGATGCCGAAGCAGTTCTGGATAATTCTAATTCTAGGAGCTGTGCTCGGTTTTTTATCAATATTTGTATTTACACAAGATTGGTTTTTTAATTATATAAATGGTCCGTTCCTGCTTTTGCTTACGGCAGAAGGCTTACGCGTAGTAATTCTTGCAATCAAAAGGAGAAAAAGAAATGCTCTAATAATAGGTACGGGAGTGCTGATATTTTTCTTGTTTATAGCATATATTCCGATTTCCAATATCTTTTCAATCAATACTCCTCTTTGGCTTCGTTTTGTACTATACGGATGCGGATTATTAAGCTTACCAATTTTAATGTCTATATATCTTGCTCGTGAAAGCGCTAAGACAAAAGTCGATCTTGAAAATAGAATAGTCGAAGTGCAGGATCTTTCGGACAAGGCAATTGAACATGAGAAAAGAGAAGCCGATTTAAGAGTTGAAAATGCACGCCAAACCCACGAACTTGAAGAAGCGCGTAAGCTTCAGCTCTCTATGCTTCCCAATGAAATTCCAAACCATCCTAATTTAGAAATTGCGGTTTCGATGGAAACAGCAACTGAAGTCGGCGGTGATTATTATGATTTTGCAGTAGCTTTAGACGGAACATTAAACATCGCGCTCGGCGATGCAACCGGACATGGAATGCAGGCAGGAACTCTCGTTACTATTATGAAAGGAATCTTTACCTTAGAAGCCGGACAAAGTGAAGTAATTCCATTCTTTAAAAAATCCGTTGAAGCAATAAAAGAAATTAAGCTGGGCAGGCTGATGATGGCATTCGTGTTTCTGAAAATAAAAGATTCATGGCTTTCACTTGCAAACGCAGGAGTACCGCCGGTTTATATATATAGAAAAGACAAAAATGAAGTCGAGGAAATTGATAATAAAGGAATGCCTCTCGGCGCAATGAATAACTACCCGTACAAAGAGACAAAAACAGATTTGAAAAGCGGTGATGTGATTTATCTTTTAAGTGACGGTTTCCCGGAGTTATCAAACAATGAAATGGAAATTTACGGCTACGAAAGAGTTAGAAAAATATTTAAAGAAGTTGCGGAATATTCATCTGAAGAAATAATTGAGAAATTAAAAAACGAAGTAGACAAATGGGCCGGCGGTAAAGTACCGGAAGATGATGTTACGTTTGTAGTTATAAAAGTTAAATAAATAGCCACGGCCCTACCTTTGCAGGCAGGGTCGAAACTATGTTTAACGAAAATATTAAAATTGTTCTCCTCAACAAAACTGTATGGTGATATGAAAAAAACATTTCTGCTTGCATTGTTGTTAACCTCTGTGGTTTTTTGCCAGACAACAGATACAACGCGTATTTATGGCGATAGTTTAAATAGCCACAGCATTCAAATTTATCAAAACTGGGATTATCACCCCGGTGACGACAGCGCCTGGGCACTTACAAAATTTTCATCTGCCGGCTGGAAAACCGTCAATTGTTTAATGTACTTAGATTCTATTAAAAGTTATAACTGGAACGGGATCGGGTGGTTCAGGAAAACAATAGTTATTGATTCATCTTTATTGAATAAAACAATTGCGCTGACGCTGAACCACTTCGGTGCATCGGAACTTTATATAAACGGGAAGCTTATCAATAAGTTTGGTACTGTCTCCCAAAACAGCAAAGATGAAAAAGGTTATTTATCGCACAGTGAACCGATAACTATTAATTTCGATTCGGGATTAACATATTTGTTTGCAGTCAGATACTCAAACCACCTTCCAATAAATAGCCCGTATTTTTACCAAAGAATCACTCGTGGTGCGGGATTTAGTCCAACGTTTAAGAATTTGAATGAAGCAAATAAATACTACGGGGTGACTCGTGTAAATACAGTCGGTATATACGCAATTCTTTGCGGAATTTTTATATCCATATTTGTAATCTATGTAATGTTGTTTCTTTTTTACTCCAGCAAAAGAGAATATCTGTACTATGCTCTTTTCACAGTCTCTTTGTCATATTTTTTTTCATGGTTTGTACTCGTCAACATCCTGAATTCCGGTATAATTTATTTTTATGCGGATTCAATAATCGACCGGCTTTTTCAATCTATAATATTTATAAGCGTCATTGCATTCCTGTATCAGATCTTCTATGGAAGATTGCTTAAAATCTTCCTTTACATACTTTTAACATGGGCTATCGCCTATACACTCCAGTTCTTTCAAGAACTGCTGATAGCATCAGAATATTTATTTATAGCGGTAGTTTGTTTTACGTCCATTGAAATCCTTAGGGTTACTTTTTTAGCCATAAAACATAAAAAAAGAAATGCCTGGGTAATCGGGGCAGGCTTGTGCGGTTTTGCCGGCCTGATAATATTAATAATTATATTCCGTATGATTTACGGAAGATTCGATTTAGCATCCACATACGGGATTGCTCTTTTATTAAGTATTCCATTATCCATGTCAATTTATCTTGCTAGAACTTCATCACAAACAAATGAGAACCTGGAAATTCAGCTAGCCAATGTTAAAAAACTTTCCGAGGAAGCAATTGAGCAGGAGAAAATATCCGCAAAGATAACTGCTGAGAATGAGAGAAAGACAAGAGAACTGGAAGAAGCACGAAGACTTCAACTCTCTATGCTTCCGGAATCAGTCCCACAGTTACCAAATTTAGATATTGCTGTTTACATGCAAACTGCAACTGAAGTCGGCGGGGACTATTATGATTTTGCAGCCGGACAAGATGGAACATTAAATATTGCTTTAGGCGACGCAACCGGACACGGTATGCAGGCCGGCACACTCGTTACAATTATGAAAGGTATCTTTACACTTGAAGCAGGCAAGAGTGATGTCATTCCATTCTTTAATAAATCAGTTGAGGCGATAAAAGAAATTAAGCTCGGCAGACTGATGATGGCTTTCGCGTTTTTAAAGATCAAAGACAACCGGCTTTCTCTTTCAAACGCAGGAGTGCCGCCTGTTTATATTTACAGAAAAGATAAAAATGAAGTTGAAGAAATTGATAATAAAGGAATGCCTCTTGGTGCGATTAACAATTTCCCGTACAAAGAAACTAAAACAGAATTAAAGAGTGGTGATGTTATTTTTCTTTTAAGCGACGGATTCCCGGAGTTAAACAATGAAATGGAAATTTACGGCTACGAAAGAGTAAGAAAAATATTTAAAGAAGTTGCGGAATATTCTGCGGATGAAATAATTGAGAAATTAAAAAACGAAGTAGACAAATGGGCCGGCGGTAAAGTACCGGAAGATGACGTTACGTTTGTGGTAGCAAAAGTTAAGTAGTAGTTAATCGCGGAGTAGTCCCTTTTAAGGGACGAAGACGTTTGTTGTAATTAAAATGAAATAATTCCCGAATGAACATTCAATAATTTTAAGGAGTACATTTTGAAAAGTATAAATTACTTTTTTGCAGTATGTCTGGCATTTTTGGTTATCGTCTTTTCGTACGTTAACTTACGTGCACAAAACCGGCAGCCGGAAAGCCTGACGATAAATACAAAGCACATTTCCATATCCCAGGGATTATCGGACAGCCGAGTACTCTCGATTATTCAGGACTCATACGGATTTTTATGGATAGGAACATGGAATGGTCTCGACAGATATGACGGCTACGACTTCAAAGTCTACAAACATGAAGCCGGCGATAATAATTCAATCGGCGATAACAGAGTTTTGAAAATTACGGAAGATAAGGATCATAATCTTTGGATTGCCCAATGGAATGGTGTATCCCGCTTTAACAGGTATACCGGAACTTTTAAAAATTATAATTTAAATAAGTTTGCGCGCGATTTTAATCCTAACCTACCAAAAGTGCTTGATATATATTGCGATTCCAAAAACAATATTTGGACCGGGAATGTAAGCAATCAAGTAACAACCGGTGAAATTCTAAGATATAACAGAAAAACCGACCAATTTATTGCTATCGACTTTGATTCTACAAACCCGGGAAGCAATAATAACTACGGGTCTAATGTTATGGATGGAATATGTGAATATAAGGGAAAAATATGGGCATTAAGCTGGATACACGGGTTATGCTATTACGATGCAAAGAAAAATTTAATGGAAGCACAGAATTTCGTTTCAGATGATAATTCAGTTAAATACACAAATTTAAAAGTACCCGGATATTATTTATACCCGGATAAAAACGGCTATCTATGGATTTTAACCGGCAGCGGAATATTCAAATATAATTATGCGGATAATAAAATACTCGACGATTAATAAATTTAGTACAATTTATAGAGGCATTTTGCCTTTTACAGCTACCGAAGATAATGAAGGAAATCTCTGGACCGCCTGCGGACCCGAAGGTTTATTTAAGTTTAAGGGACTCTCTGATAATTTTGAAACCATAAATTACGGGGAAAATATAATGAAGAACGGACAAAACGGGATTCAAGCATTAGCGGTAGATAAGTCCGGAGTAATGTGGATTGGGACTTGGCGGGCAGGGAATTTTTAAGTATGACCCAACCGGTGAACCCTTTGTAAGCTATAAATACAATTCACAAAATCAAAATAGTTTGAGCGGAAATCAAATTTCTGCTTTATATCAGTCAAAGGTTAAAAGCAATTTAATTTATGTAGGAACACAAGGCTCAGGCTTTGACAAGTTTTACCCTTCGCAGAATAAATTTGAAAGAATAAATTTTAAACTAAAAAAAGATTTTTACGGAGGTTCGGTAAATACGTTTCTGGAAAATGAAGACGGTTCATTATATCTCGGAACTACCGGCGCAGGCTTATATAAATACAATTCAAACGGAAGCATAGAATTAATTGCGCAACGTGATTCGGCTTCCTCACAAAGTTTGTTTAGTAATTATATAAATGTTCTTGCAAGGGATGCTAATGGTCAAATCTGGATAGGAGATAACGGACTTAATATTTACAATCCGATAACAAAAAAGATGACTAGGATACAAAATCATCTTGAAAGGCAATACCCGAATGAGTTAATGAACCTTATCCGTTCAAAAGAAAATAGTCCCGCAGTTGTTCAATCAATTTTAAAGGTAGGCAACAGTCAGAATCTCACTAAAGATTTTTCAATAAAAGAGCCCGGAAAATATTTATGTGTATCGGTCGGCGAAGGGACTTTACTTTTCGGCAGTCAAAATAATGCTGATTACGGCTGGCTTGAAAATCAAAAAGGCGATACTATCTGGACTGCTCAAAGTGCTTTTAAAACTTATTATTTGGGAGGCACAATAAAGAATGTAATTTCTGCCGACATAGTTAATCTTGTTCCGGGCAGCTATAAGTTAAGATACTTTTCGGACGACAGCCACTCATACGGGCATTGGAATGCTGCTCCGCCTCCGGACTCTGCCCTGTGGGGAATCCAGGTTATAAAATTAAATGATAAAGAAATTCAAACTGCTGAAAGCGTATTTAGAAAAGTAAACAACCAGCCGTTAACAAGCGGCTGGAATATTACCGATATTCATATTAGTCCCAACGGCCTTGCATGGATTGGTACTGCAAGAAACGGCTTAACAAGATATAATCCGGTAACGCAGGAAACCAAATATTACAAATCCGATCCCAAGAACCCCAACTCATTAAGCAGCAACTCAATATCTAATATTTATGAAGACAAAAACGGAATATTTTGGATAGCAACACGGGAAGGGCTGGACAGGTTTGATCCTGTAAAAGAAAAATTTACCGTTTATACGGAAAATGACGGCCTGCCTACTAACAATTTAACTTCCGTGCTCGAGGATAATTCGGGCAATCTCTGGATATCTTCTGAAAACGGAATTTCCAGAATGATAGTATCTAAATCTTCCGGCAAGGTTTCATTCGTTAATTACAATACTCGGGACGGTTTAAGCAGTACGTCGTTTAGCAATCCGCAAGCTGCGATAAAGGCAAGCAGCGGAAAGCTGTATTTCGGCAGTAACCAGGGTTTGAATGAATTCTCACCGGCAAAATTCAATAACATTCCGCCTATCGTGCAGATAACAGATATAAAGCTGTCGAATAAATCTGTTGCAAAAATGGGGGAAAATGATCCGCTTAAAGTTCCGGTAATGAACGCTAAGAAAATAACACTAAGCAGTTCGCAGAATAATATTTCATTCGAATTTTCCGCGCTCCATTTTTCGCAGCCTGAGAAGAACGAATACTCTCATATTCTTAAAGGATATGATAAAGAATGGAACCACGATGACAGGCGTTTTGCTTCTTATACGAATCTGGATCCCGGGAAATATGTTTTTAAAGTTAGGGCTTCAAATAACGACGGCATTTGGAATGAGAAAGGAGCATCAATAGAAATTATTATTCTTCCGCCCTGGTGGAAAACAATATGGGCTTACGCCGGATATATTTTGCTTTTTGCAGGGTTGGTTTTTTCGGTTGACCGCTTCCAGAGAAAAAGGCTGCTCACAAAAGAAAGAGAACGGCAAAGAGTTAACGAAATAGAATTGCGGGCTAAAGCAGCGGAAGCCGAAAGTCGGGCGCTTGAGCTTGAAAACGAAAGAAAGACAAAAGAACTTGAAGAAGCAAGACAGCTTCAATTATCATTGCTGCCGAAACAGCTTCCGAGTCTTCCCCATCTGGATATTGCGGTGTATATGAAAACTGCTACTGAAGTCGGCGGAGACTATTATGATTTTCACTTAGCAATTGACGGAACGTTAACTGTTGTACTCGGAGATGCAACCGGGCACGGAATGAAAGCCGGAACAATGGTTACCGCTGCTAAATCTCTTTTTAACAGTTATGCGTCAAACCCGGATATTATTTTTACGTTTCATGAAATGTCGAGATGTATAAAACAAATGCACTTTCACATGCTTTCAATGTGTCTTGCAATGCTTAAAATCAGCGGCGATAAAATAAAAATGTCTTCCGCCGGGATGCCGCCGATTCTTATTTACAGAAAATATGATAGAACAATCGAAGAGCATGTAATAAAAGGGATGCCGCTGGGCGCAATTGACAAATTTCCTTACGACTTAAAAGAAACGAAATTAAATACAGGCGATACTTTGTTATTGTTCAGCGACGGACTGCCGGAACTTCATAATTCTAATGAAGAAATGTTCGGGTACAAAAGAGTTAGAAATGTTTTTGAAGACGTTGCAGAAAATAGTCCCGAAGAAATTATAGAGCATTTAAAAACCCAAGGCTCAAAATGGGTAGATGACAAAGAGCCGGAAGATGACGTTACGTTTGTGGTTATTAAGATAAAATGATGCACATCCGGCGTAGTTCCGTTTAAGGGACGAAGAAGGAATGTGACATTTGTTGTTATAAAAATTAAATAACAAGAGCAATTGTGGCAAACACATATCATCAAATATATCTGCAAACTGTTTTTGCCGTTAAATACCGCAGAGCTATGATACAAAAATCCTGGAATAAAAAGCTATGCGGAGTAATCGGTAACTTGATAAACGAAGCAGGCTGCAAGACAATAATAGTAAATGGAGTGGCCGATCATGTACATTGTCTCTTTGGATTGAGGCCGGTTGTGTCTGTTTCAGAATTGATGAAAACGGCAAAGGCGAAATCCTCGAAATACATAAACGATAATAAATTAACTGAAAGCCGGTTTGAGTGGCAGGAAGGTTATGGTGTGTTTTCCTATGGTCAATCTCAGGTAGACGGGATTTATAATTATATACTGAACCAGGAAGAGCATCATAAGAAAAAAACGTTTAGAGAAGAGTACCTAAAGTTTCTGAAGAATTTTAAGATAGAGTATGATGAGAGATATGTTTTTCGAGATTTGATATAGCTAGTTTTTTTGGTATTTGAATCTATGCGTCGTCCCTACGGGACTCATTTGTTTCTAAGATGGCCTAATAAACCGGGTTAAAACCCGGCGTTAATAAATGCCTCGTGCCTGCGGCACTTGTAGATTTGGTTTGTGCTTTATCTCCGCTGGATTATATCATGGTTGTTACATTAGTAAAATTCAACCATTAATAAATGATACGAGCCTACGGCTTTAATAATTTAGATAACAAGCATTAAATGGTAAAAAGCCAAATTGAGATAAAAGCAAGAGGCGTAGCCTCGCCCCATATTGTAACAACGGATTTTAATCCGTTGCATAAAAGAACTCTAAAAACAGAAAAGAGAGCCGTAGGTTCGGTGCATATTTATTGTGAACATCTTTCTTCTCCGGCAGGAAGATTATCTTCAAAATAATTATATATTATAATTGCGGATTTTGTTGAAACAACGCTTTCAATTTTATAGGAGGCCCGATTGAGCTTATCTAATAAAATTATTAAATACTGTCTTTTTGATTTTCCTCTTAATATCCGTTTCGGGTATTATTTATCCCCAGCAGCTTATCACCGAACATATTTCAACCGCGCAGGGATTATCCGATAACCAGGTTATGTTTATTATCCAGGATTCGTACGGATTTTTATGGTTCGCTACCCAGAACGGCATAGATATGTACGACGGTTATGAATTCAAAGTTTATAAAAACGAGCCCGGGGACAGCACCTCGATCGGCGGTAATAATACGTATGGGCTAGCGGAGGACAAAGACCATAATATATGGGTCGCACACAAGGATGGGGTTTCCATGTTCGACAGGTATACGAAATCCTTTAGAAACTATAATCTTAATCAATTCGCGGCGTTATTTCTAAGTAATTCTCCTAAGGCAGTAGATATATTCTGCGACCCACAAAACAACGTATGGGTCGGCTCATTAAGTGCCGGGCTGCTTAAGTTCAATAGGAAGAGCGGCCGCTTTGTGCACGTTAACTTCGATACTGCGAGGATAAAAAACTCCAACCGTTTTTACGACGTTATAAAAGGAATGTGCGAATATAACGGTACATTGTGGGTGAACAGCTGGAAATACGGCCTTTGTTATTACGATACTTCCAGGAAAATGCTGGAGACTCAAGACTTTAAGCCGGTCGACAACGCCTACCCGTATAACAATTTTAAGGAACGCGGTACTTATCTTTTCCCGGATCAAAACGGCTACCTCTGGATTCTCACAGAACACGGTATCTATAAATATTACTCAAAGGACAGTACCCTAAGTTCGGTATATAAAATAACCGGAAAGAACTTCGGTAACTCTGTTTTCTTTCCCTGCCTCGCGCAGGATCACGACGGCAATATCTGGATCGGGAGCGCTGCTTTGGGATTATTAAAATTCGACGGAATTTCCAACACTTATCACCATATAAATTTTAATGAAATACAAATGAGGCCCAGTACAAGCGGCCCGAGCTCGATGATCAGTTCCATCTGCTTCGATAAATCCGGCATCATGTGGATCGGCTCTATGCTTAACGGTGTTTTCAAATACGATAAAACAAGAGAGCCCTTCGTAACCTATAAATACGATCCGAAAAACCCGAACAGCCTAAGCGGCAGCGATATTATGGCTGTCACAGCATCTACTTTGCATAACGGTCTTGTATACGTCGGTACCAGGGGAGCCGGATTTAATAAATTTTATACGGATAAAAATAAAATAGAGAGAGTACCTCTTAAGTTAAAGAATGATATGTTCGGAGGTTCGGTAAGGTCGATACTGGAGAACAAAGACGGCTCTCTTTATCTCGGAACATGGGGCGCGGGACTATACAAATATTTTCCGGACGGACGGTTAAAACTTGTAGCGAACTATGATTCGCTTTCGGAGGAAAGTCTTTCCAATCCTTTTGTGCGGGTTCTGGTGCGTAACGAGAAAGGGCAAATATGGGTGGGAACCGGGAACGGATTAAATCTGTACGACCCGTCGACAAACAAGACCGAAAGAATATACAGCGAATCAAACCGGGAGTATCCGTATAAAATTATGCACTTTATCCGCTCTAAAGAAAATTCACCGGGTGTAATTCAATCGATATTAAAAGTCGGCAATAGCCAGAATTTAACAAAAGAAATAAAGATAGATCGTCCGGGAAATTACCTCGTTGTGTGTGGGGGGGAAGGTGTGCTCGCCAATTCTGTAAATGAATTTGATTTCGGCTGGGTTCAAAACAGCCGGGGAGATACGGTATGGTCGGCTAAAAAATTTGCGGACAGCTATTACCTTGGGGGTGCAAGCAAGAACAGAATTACTGCAGGTCTCGTGAAACTGACTCCGGGCATTTATAAACTAAGATATGTTTCGGACGACAGCCATTCATACGGAAATTGGAACGCTATCCCACCCGCCGATTCCGCGTTGTGGGGAATACAGGTTGTAGAACTGAAGGCAGAAGGAGAAAAAAAAGCAGAGAGTTTGTTTTCGAATTTAAAGAGTCAGTTCCTCGTAAGCGGGAGCGACATCAAGTGTATTCATATTGACCGCGACGGTATCGTATGGATCGGCACCGGCAGTAACGGTCTTACCAGATATGATCCCAAAACCGATAAGACAAAATACTACCGTGTAGATCCGAAAAAAGAGAATTCAATTGGGGATAACAGCGTTCTAGATATTTATGAGGATGGGAACGGCATCTTGTGGCTCGCAACTCAAAAAGGGCTCGACAAGTTCAATCCGGCTACAGAAAAGTTCACTATTTATAACGAGAGCAACGGGCTGCCGACAAACGTGCTTGCGTCGATACTCAAAGATGATTCCGGAAATTTGTGGATATCGTCCAATAACGGGATTTCCAGAATGACGACGGATAAATCGACGGGAAGGGTCGGCTTTGTTAATTACGACGCAAAAGACGGGCTGGGCGGAGAGATGTTCTACCAGCTTGTTGCGGCAAAAGACAATAACGGAAAACTTTACTTCGGCGGCAATAATGGACTGGTTGAATTTTCCACAAGTAAGTTCAACAAGACCCCGCCTATAGTTCATATTACTGATGTAAAATTATCGAATCAATCCGTTACGAAAATGGGAGAGGATGATCCGCTAGATACTCCCGTGATGAACGCGAAGAGTATAACTTTATCGAACTCGCAAAACGACGTCTCGTTTGATTTCGACGCGCTTCATTATTCGCGGCCCGACAAGAACAAATACGCACACATGCTGGTGGGATACGACAAAGCGTGGAGCTATGACAACCGCCGCTTCGCGATATATACCAACCTCGATCCGGGAAATTATGTATTTAAAGTAAAAGCCTCCAACTGCGACGGCATCTGGAACACCGAAGGCGCGTCGATGAAGATAACCATTCTCCCTCCGTGGTGGAGAACCGGGTGGGCGTATGCAGGCTATGTTATAATTTTCATCGGACTCGTTTTCTCTGCCGACCGCCTTCAAAGAAAAAGACTGCTTGCAAAAGAGCGCGAGCGCCAGAAGATTAACGAAATGGAATTGAGAGCGCAGACTGCAGAGCTTCAAGCTAAAGCGCTCGAAGCGGAAAGCCGGGCGCTGGAACTTGAGAACGAGAGGAAAACGAAGGAGCTTGAAGAAGCGCGGCAGCTTCAGCTTTCGTTGCTGCCAAAACAGCTTCCGGAGCTTCCGCATCTAGATATTGCCGTTTATATGAAAACCGCCACCGAGGTCGGCGGTGACTATTACGATTTTCACGTCGGTATGGACGGGACTCTAACCGTGGTTCTGGGCGACGCGACGGGACACGGCATGAAGGCCGGAACGATGGTAACCGCGGCAAAATCATTGTTCAACAGCTATGCGTCGAATCCGGATATAATGTTTACGTTCCATGAAATGTCGCGCTGCATTAAGCAGATGCATTTTCATATGCTCTCAATGTGTCTGGCTATGCTGAAGATAAGCGGGAACAAAATGAAAATGACTTCCGCCGGAATGCCGCCGGTCATCATTTACAGGAAGAACGACAGAACAATTGAAGAGCATGTAATGAAGGGAATGCCGCTCGGCACTATAGATAAATTTCCTTACGACGTAAGAGAAACAACATTGAAACCCGGCGATACTTTATTAATGCTGAGCGACGGACTTCCGGAGCTTCACAACGATGAGAAGGAAATGTTCGGGTATAAGAGGGTAAGAAATGTATTTGAAGACGTCGCCGAGAAGAGTCCCGAAGAAATTATAGAACACCTTAAGAACCAGGGCTCCAAATGGGTTAATGATAAAGAACCCGAGGATGATGTAACGTTTGTGGTAATTAAAGTAAAGGGCACGTGAGAAGTGCCGCTTTATTCCTGAACGTAAACATGTTTATTTCAATAATAACAGCTTCCTGGTTTTATAATATCCGGCGGTTTTTAACGCGGAGATATAAACCCCGCTGCTCAGGTTTTTTCCGTTGAAGTAAACCGCATGCCGGCCTTTCGTCATGAATTGATTTACAAGTGTTGATACTTCGTTTCCCAGGATATCGTATATCTTTATTGTTACAAAAGTATTGTCGGGAATATTGTACTCGATCTTTGTGACGGGATTAAACGGGTTGGGATAATTTCTGAGAAACACTCCCGTTAGATTTGTAACGGTGTCGTCTGTTGCTGCCGAATTTCCTTTGCCGGAATTATCCCCCGCGGAATACATGCTGAACGTGCCGTATCCTACAATATAAATATTGCCGTTATCGCCGAACTTTAATTTATCCAGGTCACCGTTTATCGGAGAGGTCAGACCGCTGTTAGTCCAGCTTTTTCCGCCGTCTCTGGTTTGGAAAAAATTATCGCTTACCCTCAGCAGTCCGTACAATGAGTCTCTGAAATCCACGGCAGAATAATACGTGTGAAAGTCGGAGCTTTTTAATTGCTGTTTCCATGTTTCGCCGCCGTCTGTTGTATTATATACGTAATAATTACCCACTGCCGTTCCGAGATTTTTGTCGGAAAATTTAACAAACTTCATTTCACCCGGAGTTTGAATTATTCTCCAGTCATTCCCCCAATCGGATGAGTGGTAAATAATCCCCTTTGTGCCTGTAGAATCGTAAAAGCCGCCGACTGCCGAGATGTTTCCTCCGGAGGTTATTTGAGATTGATTCAACCATTTGTCGACCGGAAAAGGACTCTTATGCCACGAGCTGCCGCCGTCGAAAGAGTATATGGTATACGGATATCCTTCCATGAATAACGTATCCTTATTTAAAATATTCAGCGCACGTATGCCGCCCCCTGTGGGAACATTCAAATTGATCCATGAATTTCCCGAATCGGTTGACTTATACAATGTTCTCTGGTCGGGAACAAGATATATCGTTCCTCCGGAGATTCCGATATGACTAAAATTACTCAACAGTGTATATGGAAATTCCATGCTTTCCCAGCTGCTCCCCCCGTCCGTACTTAATAAATAAGAATGTGTGTTGGAGAGCGCCGCAACTATCTGATTTGTGGGATCCGGCGGATTATTATCGACGGCTAAATTAACGATGACAAAATCTCTACCCGACGAAAGTTTAGAATATGTCAACCCTTTATCTTTAGATATAAACAGACCGCCAACCGTGGATGCAAAAACAAGGTCACCCCGTTTTGAATATGTAGACGAGTAGCAAAAATTATATGCAAGGTATTGCAGCATGGGACCTGAGACGCTCCACGTTTTTCCGGCATCTGTAGTTCTGATCTGATGTATCGTATTATCACGATAATTATTGCCGAACGAAATCCAGGTGCTGTCGTTTATTTCTGTCAGGTTGTTCAGTATTATATCGGGCAGTTTATATAAAGACCAAGTTTTCCCGAAGTCGGATGTTCTTTGTACAAATGCAAAACCGCTGTCGCCGGCAGGCATGTATATCCGTCCGGAAGCCAAACCGATCCCGGAACTATCAATTTTAAAATCCGAATAATTTAATTGAAAAAGACTGTCGGGGTTAAAGCCGGTGTTCAGCTTTGACCATGATTTGCCCGCATCCGCGCTGTACCATATAGCGCCTGCATCATAAGATTGATTATAGCTGCTCTTCAACACCCAGACTTTGTCGCTCCCTAACGCCGCGGCGCATGAGTAAATCCCGCGACTTTCAAACGGTGCCGAAAAGAATTTCCACGTTGCGCCGGTATCGGTTGTCTTATATGCCCCGCCGCCGCCGAATTTCCAGCCGACACCCGAGGATCCGTAACAGACCATGTTTTCATTAATCCAAAGATTTAGCGGAGATACCATCTGCCAGCTGCTGCCCCCGTCCGTTGTTCTATACTCGGCGTTTGTGGTAACTATTGTTCCGTGCAGTGAATCGGCAAATGCCATGCTTTCGGGATATCCTGATACGGCAGTATTGGGAGGCGCGTTGCTGAGAATATATTTTGAAAATGATTTGCCCAGATCATCCGTGGAATAAACCTTATAATCGGCACACCAAAAAATAATTTTATTACCGACCTCTGCCGCCGCCGAAGCATAAAATCTCGGGGGATAAGGCGCAACAAGCTTCCATTTTCCCTGTGCCGTGATCCTTACCGGAATTAGGAATACTAAAAAAAGTATTACCGCGTATTGCTTCCTCATTCCGCCGACTCCTTTTCCATCACGACATCCCTGCGAATTAAGACTTCGGGATATAATTCAACCGTAACTACCTTGGATTTGTAGCCTCTTCTTTTTAATTCGAGATTTACAATATTTCCCAATGTCGTTTTATAAAAATAATCTCCGTTTGTCGTTGTAACGATAGTATCTCCCGCAAAGGCTTCGTTGAAACCGAAAAAATATTCACCGCTTTGACTGGTTAACGAATTTGCTGCGCCGCTATCACCTATTACCATCATTTCCTTGCTTGCTGCACGGGTTTGTCCGGATTCGTTAACGGCCTTTAAGGAATAAGTATATATTCCGCTCTTCAGGTTCTCCTTTTGTACTATATGGTCAAGATATATTTGATACTGCCCCTGTTGCATGGATTTTTCATATGTGTATTTCGTTTCCCCTGTTAGCTTATCAACAAGTGAAATTGAAACATTGGAATAAGAGGGGAGGGAAAACCTTATATATGTCGATTGGTTAAATGGATTGGGAATATTCTGGAAAAGATTAAATTTTGTAGTATCCGCCGTGTTTAAGATTTGCAGCGCCTTTTTGCCGTAAGGGCTCGTCGGAGGAGAAAAATAATTGTACAGACAGTAGATCCGCACACTGTCCAACGGCTCGCCGGCGGTATTTATAACATTGCCTTCTAGCCCATAGTGATCATTATTTGGTCCGGAGGGCGATTCTCCGCATGAATATAAGCCAAATATAACTAAAAGAAATAACGCCGGCTTATAAGCCTGAACCGAATAAAAACTTTTTACCCCAAATATCATTTTGTCTACCCGCCCTGTTTCTCTTACCGCAGATTTTCGATCTTCCCTCTTGAATTTAAAGATACCGCGTCATATTGAAATTGCCTAGTGAAAAATTTTTACCGCCCTCTTCAGTGTTTTTTATAATCAACATGCAACTGCTTAAAAGTGAGTTCTTGTCAAATAAAAAATAATCTAATAACTTTGTTTTGAAAATCAATATACTAAACACAAATTAAGCATTAATAAAGCGAAGGATGCTATATGGAATACAGAAGTCTGGGAGAATCAGATTTAAATATTTCGGCGGTTACCTTCGGGGCGTGGGCCGCAGGCGGATGGATGTGGGGAGGAACGGAACAAAACGACGCGGTTAACGCGATTAAGGAAGCGTACGATCATGGAGTAACGTCTATCGACACAGCGCCGATTTACGGACAGGGAGAAAGCGAAGAAGTTGTAGGCGAGGCGATTAAGGATTTACCCCGCGATAAAATTCAGATTCTTACAAAGTACGGTCTGCGGTGGGACGATTCCGGCGGGGAGCTTTACTTTAAAAGCGTAGATAACAACGGCAATCCGATAAACGTAAATAAGTTTGCCTCTAAAGAAAGCGTGATGAAAGAATGCGAAGATAGTCTGCGCCGGCTCGGGACGGATTACATCGATCTGTACCAGATACATTGGCACGATCCCAATACCCCGATCTCTGAAACAATGGAAGCCGTTAGTCAATTAATTAAGGACGGAAAAGTCAGGTACGCAGGGGTTTGCAATCATAATAAAAATCTGATGATCGAGACCGATAAATGTATATCACTCGTCTCCGACCAGGTTCCTTATAGTATGGTTCGGCGGGATATAGAAGAAGAGCTCGTGCCGTACATGATTGAGAATAATAAATCGATTCTGGCGTACAGTCCCCTTCAGCTTGGATTACTGACCGGCAAAATGAAGCCGGGTTATAAGTTCAGCGAAGGGGACCACAGAAGCGAATTACACTACTTTAAAGATGAAAACATTAAACGTACAAATACATTTCTCGAAAAGATAAAAACCATTGCCGATGAAAAGAAAGCCACTCTTGCACAGCTTGTAATAGCATGGACGATAGCGCAGCCAGGAATCACAATTGCCTTGGTCGGCGCGCGAAATCCGAAGCAGGCCTTGGAGAACGCATGAAGCGGCTGATATAAAATTAAGTAATGAAGAGATAAATTTTATTTCTTCCGAGCTGGAGAAGCTTGAGTTGGTAAAATAGCCTTTTTATCCTCTTGTTTTTTTGCGCGGTCGGGAGAAATTGAACTTCTTCTCGGTTTTTTTATTCCAAAATTTGTCCGTTTTTGCGAATGTTTTACCGGGTTATTAAAAAACATGTAGAATAGTAAATGGAGTTCAATTATATTTGCGTATAGAGTATTCTGATTATAGAACACTTTAAGGGGAATCCTGCCTATATCATTGCTTTAATGAACCTCTTTTTAAATTGAAAAATACTCTTGATGACGAAACTACGATCTTCGGACATTTTTACGCTTCTTTACGTCCGGCAGGAGGTTTTGTCGCGATCTTAATTATTATAGTTTATTCCTTGCCCGCACTCAATGTTCTACATATAAGGAAGTAACTATTTAAAGACCCGCTCCGTCTTCAAGTAGTATAGGGAATAGTAATATTTAATTGTTCGGGTCTACGTTTTAGATTTTACAGGGGATCACAATGAACGTCAGCAAAACAATAAAGATATTAATTCTTTGCGTTCTTCTTTCCGGAAACTTCGCGCTGGGTCAAAATCAAGAACGTATTATCTACCTCTCGTGGGAACAGGTTGTAAGGATATCGTTAAAAGATAATCTTTCTCTCCGATCAAAAATGCTCGAATACGAATCTCAAAACCTGGAGACGTGGAAATCGCTTTCTTATTTTCTTCCGACTCTCTCTTACCAGGGCATAGCACAGAAGAACGTTGAGCTGCCTGTATTTGTGTTTATGGGACAGCAGTTTGCCGTCGGAACTCCCTATAACTTTCAGCACTCGCTTGTTTTAACTTCTGCCGCTTTTAACAGGCGGCAGCAGATGGCTGAACTACGATGTTCAGAAAAACATAAAGAAATCTCTCAAGGAAGAGCTTGAGGGAAAGGAAGAGGAAACGGTTTTAAACGCCATGCAGGCTTATTACGGAATTATGCTTGCCGATGAGCTCGGCAAAACGGCGGAAGAAGCCTCGAATGTGGCGAAACAAAACCTCGATCAGGTTGGAAAATTTTATAAAGCCGGAACTGCAACCGAGCTCGATCTGCGGCGGGCAAAGGCCCGGTATTCATCCACTCTGCCGGCGCTGGAATCGGCCCGCGCAAACAAAAAACTTTCCGTGCAGAGATTAAAGAGCTTGCTTAACATTCCGCTGACCGATTCTCTTGTTGTTACAGATTCTTTGAACAGAGCCGAATTCCTGAAGGAATATTCGAATCTTTCACTAGTTGAATTAAAAAATATATCCGAGGAGAACCGTAACGATTTAAAGTCGGTAATGTTCAGGCAAGATGCCGTTAAATCGGGCGAGAAGATCGCATTAGGCAAATTTAGTCCTTTAATTTCCTTGTCTGCGAGCGTGGATCAGGCAGCCCCGGTAGAAACCGACAAGGTAAGATGGGATGATTATATAAGATCAAAGTCCGTCACTCTCTCAGTTTCGTGGCCGCTTTTCGAGGGGGGGCGTAAGGTGCTGGATTATCAGTTGGCGAAAATTCAATCCGAGCAGATGAATCTGCTGGTCAAGCAGACTAAATATGCGGTTCAGCTCGATGTGGAACAAAGCTACTACATTTATACAGAGGCTTTGAAAAGTCTGCAGAGCTTAAAAGATGCCGCCGATCAGTACGGGGAGAGCATGAGAATTTCAAATCTTCTGTATGCCCAGGGAATGAGCAGCCAGCTCGATGTACTGAACGCGCAGCTGCTTTATACTAAGAGCAAAAGCGACTACCTGCGTGGAATATATAATTATAACGTAAGTCAACTTGCCCTGCTGAGATCGGCGGGATTATTAGATAAAGTTTGGAAATAATTATAGGGGAAAAAATGAACAGGAGTATATTACTTATAGTTTCCGCCTTTATGCTGATTTTGCTGGGATGCTCCAAAACCGCGGAAGAAAATACCGATAAGACAGTTCCGGTAAAGATATACAAAGTTAAATCCGAAACCATCGCTAAATATATACGTGTAACAAGCTCAATCACCGCGGATGAGGATGTTGTTGTGTACGCGAAAGTTTCCGAGCGTGCGCTTAAAATAAATGTCAGGCCGGGACAAAGCGTAATGAAGAACATGATCCTTGTTGAACAGAAAAACGAAATGCAGAAGCAGGGATTGGAAATGGCAAACTCGGCTTTAAAAGCAGCCGAGTCCAGCGCTAAGATGGCTGCGCAGGATTTTAAAAGAATCAGCAGGCTCTTTTCTGAAAAAGCAGTCAGCCGCCAGCAGTTCGATCAGGCCCAAACGGCAATGGAAACAACAGAGCACGGATATAACCAGGCGGGTTCGGCGTTTAAACAGGCAAAGGAGCAGTTCGAAAACAGTTTTGTTAAGGCACCGTTTGACGGTGTTGTCGCCGCTGTTTACGTTGAAGAAAATCAAATGATAAATATGGGGCAGCCGGTCGTTCAGATGATCTCTTCGTCGAGGATGAAATCAAAAATTAAGCTGACGGGGAAGGATATTCAAAAAGTAAAAGTCGGCCAGAGGGTTATTGTAAGATTCCCGATCCTGCCGGAGGAGGAATTTGAGGGAAGGATAGCAAAAATTAATTCTTCGATCGACTTGATGTCGAAATCGCTCGAGGCTGAGGTTGTTCTTTTAAAAAACGATCCCAGGCTCAAATCGGGAATGTTCGGAGAATTTTTAATTCAAACTCAGAACCGGGCAAACAGCATGGTTGTTCCCGAAGACGCTCTTCTGCCCCAAACCGAAGTTAGAATAAACAAGGAAACCGGATTGCAGAGCCAGGTCAAAAGATTCTTCATATTTGTTATCGACCGCGGCCGCGCGAAGCTGAAGGAAGTTAAAACCGGAATAACAAGCGACGGGCAGGTGGAAATAAATAACGGATTGAACAGGGGTGACTCGATAATAGTCGTCGGGCAAAATATAGTGAAGGAAGGGCAGCGCGTTAACATTATTGAATAAGGGGAATTGAAAATCATGATGCTAACAAGATTTTCTTTAAAAAGACAAATAACTCTTGTAATGATTTACGGAGTGGTGATACTTATTAGTTTCTTCTCTTTTTCCCAGCTGAAAATAGATTTTTTCCCGGACATCACCTTCCCGATCGCAGGCGTGGTCACCAACTATTCGGGTGTAGGACCTGAAGACATCGAAAATCTTATAACGCGGCCGATTGAGGAGTCGATATCGTCAGTAAAAAATATCGAGAAGGTGAATTCGCAGTCATTTAAAGGCGCCTCCGTAATTACGCTGGAATTTAAGTACGGCACGGACATGGACAAGGCGGAAAACGATATCAGAAAAAATCTCGATCTGATAAAGGATTTCCTGCCGGCCGACGCATCAAAGCCGCTGGTCTTTGTTTTCGATCCTTCAATGATGCCGATAAGCTACTTCAGCATAAGTTCTCCAAACCTGGGCCCCGCGGAATTGAGGAGACTGGCGGAAGATAAGATAGAGCCTATGCTCGAAAGGGTCGACGGCGTGGCATCGGTACAAACACAGGGCGGACTGCAGAGGCAGATCAACGTGCTTATAAATCCCGTCCTTCTGGCTTCCTACGATCTTTCCCCGGGCGACGTTTTACGGACCATCCAAACCGGAAGCGGACTTCAGCCGGCCGGCACTATCGAAACAACGGGGAAAAGCTACAACCTGCGGGTTTTCAGCGAGTATACTTCGCTGGATCAGATCCGAAATACCGTGCTTACGCATAAAGCCGGCGTGCCGGTTTATATTAAAGACGTCGCAAGCGTGGAGGATTCATACAAAGAAAACGCCAGCGAAGTGAGGGCGGATTACAGTGAGGGCGTCTTTATGATGATAATGAAGCAGTCGGACGCCAATACGGTTATCACAAGCAGAAACATTAATGCCGCCATCCCCGAAATTGTAGCCGGGCTGCCGCAGGGTACAAAGTTCAGCTTAATATGGGATCAGGCGGACTTCATTTTAAGATCCGTTAAGAACCTGAGAAACACCGCGCTGATAGCGTTTATTATGGCGTTTATTGTAATTTATTTTTTCCTCAGAAATATCCGCGGCAGTATAATTATGGGACTATCGATACCCGTCTCTATTATAGCTACATTCGCCGTAATGTATCTTGCGGACGTTACCCTGAACATCATTTCTATGGCGGGGCTTGCGCTAGCCGTGGGAATGCTGGTGGATAACTCTATCGTGGTACTTGAAAATATTTACCGCCACCGCGAGATGGGTAAGAGCAGAGTGGAATCGGCGGAAATAGGAGCCAAAGAAGTGGGCATGGCGATAACCGCTTCAACGCTGACAACCGTCAGCGTGTTTCTGCCTGTATTGTTCGTACCGAACATTACCGGGCAGCTATTTAAAGACATGGTACTTACAATTACCTTCAGCCTTGTCGTATCGCTTTTAGTCGCGCTGACTCTGGTACCGATGATGTCGGCAAACATACTTAAGGTTAACGACAAAAAGACGGGATCGCGTTTCGCAAAGATGAAAGACGCCGCCGGAGGTTTGCTGGTAAAGCTTTCGAACAGGTACGGTGTAATATTGCACTGGTCTATTCATCACAAAATAATAATCTTGGTATCAGTTACCGTGATGTTTTTTCTTTCGCTCGGTTTGTCCTTTTTACTAGGGGGAGAGTTTCTGCCTAAATCCGATCAGGGCCTGATAAACGCCCTGGTAGAAGCCCCTTCGGGAACTCCCATAGAAAAAACGCGGATGTATGTTTATCAAATTGAAAACATAATTAAGGAAACGGTGGATAAAAAGGATTTCGAGTCGCTGTCCATATTTTACGGAACCAGGGAAGGAATGAGCGCGTACGGAACAACTGCGAGCACTATTGAAATATTTTTAAGGCTGGCTCCGAAAGAACGAAGGAAAATAACACAGTTCGAAATACAGGACAGGCTGCGCGAAAAACTCGATCGTATACCGGGAATAACCTACGCATTCCAGGAAGGCGGATCATTTACTACGGAGAAGGATATCGAGGTGAAGGTGGTTGGATTTGATGTGGCGGGAGCTAAAGCGATAGCGAATGAATTAAAATCCAAAATGGAAAAGGTTAAGGGACTGGTAGATATTTCCCTGAACACAAAAGAGACGACCCCGGAGCTTCAGGTGCATCTCAACAAGGATTTGCTTAATCATTATAATTTGTCTACGCTGCAGGTTGCGGGCAATATTTCCACCGCCATTCAGGGCAAGGTGGCTTCTCAATATCGCGAAGCGGGAGACGAATACAATATTTACGTGCAGTACGCAAAGGAATACAGAAATAAAAAATCTTCGCTGGAAAATCTCGAACTGGCGCTGCCCGCCGGCGGCAGGATACAACTGAAGGACGTAGCTGATATCACGGAGGAACAATCGAGCCCGACTATTTTCAGGGAGAATCAGAGCAGATTTGTTTCGGTCGGATGCGGATTGTCCGGGATCGATCTTTCCGCCGCGGTAAGCACGATTAAAAATATAATAGCCGAAACGCCGATACCTTCAGAATATCAGGTTGTGATTGGCGGAACGGCCGAGGATCAGCAGGAAGCGTTTTTCTATCTTGGGCTGGCTTTTATAGCTGCGATTTTATTGGTTTATATGATAATGGCTTCGCAGTTCGAGTCTCTGGTCGATCCGCTCATAATAATGTTCACCGTTCCTCTTTCCATTATAGGAGTATTAATTTTCCTGGCAATAACCGGAACTTCCTTCAGCGTTATGGCGCTGGTCGGTATAGTTATGCTTGTGGGCATTGCGGTAAATAACGGAATAGTCCTTGTTGACTATATCAACCAGCAGAGGGAAAAGGGAATGGAGCTGTACGAGGCCATAGAATTCAGCTGCAAGGCTAGAATGAGACCCGTATTGATGACGGCCCTGACCACAATCTTGGGCATGGTTCCGCTTGCAGTAGAACTCGGATCCGGAGCGGAAACCTGGTCTCCGCTGGCAAGGGCGGTTATCGGCGGATTAACTGCTACTACCCTACTTACATTAATCGTAATTCCGGTTCTGTATATTGTCTTTGAGAGGGCGGGCGAGAGAGTAAAAGGATTTCTTGCAAAGAGGCGCACGGCGGTGCAATAGATGCATGGTTGAATGACGGCATGAATGCATGTTTTTCATGCACCCATGCATTTCATGCAATCATGCTTTTCTTAAGCTGATAACGGCGTTGGGCGCTACGTATGCAGACTCGTCAATTTGTGGTGTCTTTCCTTGGTGTTTGATGATCACTTCTTAATTCTCATAAATATTTTCATTTATCCACATCTCAATTTTATTTAAAACAAATCCGATATTGTAAAACACTTCATCGTCTTCAAAGCGCAAAAATTTAACCCCGAGCTTTTCTATTTCTCTCTGCCGGTGCTTGTCATATTTTTCTCGATCAATATGACTAATTCCGTCTATTTCAATCGCCAGCATAAGCTCGTTGCAAAAGAAATCTACTATATATTCGCCAAGAGGCTTTTGTCGATGAAAATCATAACCAAGCATTTGCTTTCCCTTGAGAAACCTCCAAAGCATTATTTCTGTTTCCGTTGAATTGTTACGAAGCCACCGGGCTTTTTCCTTTAAAGCGGGGTTATATGGTATTATCTTCCTTCTCATAAAAAAAGCAGAAATCAAAACATTCTCCCCCCTCTTGAGAGGGGGGCGGGGGGGTGTGTTGCCTAATTCGTGCACCCGGCAATAATCATACTCACAACACATTACCGTCGAACAAAAAAGCATGGATGCATGACCGCATGATTGCATGTTTATCATGCACCCATGCATTTCATGCAGTCATGCTTCCTAAAAATTTGACCGCGTTATCACTATCGACAGCCTATAACATTACACTTTAAGATCTGCGGTCGGCAAAAACTTCGGCGCTCTTCTCGCTTTTGTCGCCTGCTCGAATCCGTAAGCTATCTTTAAGAAGAACCGGTTCGCTCCACGCTCTTCCGAAGAAAGAAATTCCTATCGGAAGGCCGAACACAAATCCCGCCGGCACGGTTATATGCGGATATCCCGCTACCGCCGCGGCCTGAGAGCTTCCGCCCAGGAAATGATCGCCGTCGACCAGGTCTGTCATCCAGGCCGGACTGTCCGTCGGAGACACAAGCGCATCAAGATTGTATTTATCCATCACGGCGTCTATGCCTTCCTTCCTGGACAAACGGATATCCTTCTCCAGAGCATCAAGATATTCTTTATCCGTTAATAGTCCTTTCTTCTCGGCGCGCTCAAAAAGCTCCTGCCCGAAGTAAGGCATCTCTTCCTTCGCATGTTTGTTGTTGAAGTCTATCAGATCTTTCAGCGTTTTCATCTTTGTATTCGGACCGCGATGCTCGAGATATTTTTTCATGTCGGCTTTCAATTCGTAAAGAAGAACCGTCATTTCGCTGTCGTCGAACTTACCGAGAGTTTCTATGTTGGCGGGATCTACGAGAACAGCGCCCTGCTTCTTAAGAACCTCCAGCGATTTATTTATAACATCATCAACCTGTGGAAGGAAGCCGAAATATTTTCTCATAACCCCAATCCGAGCGCCTTTAAGTCCGTTTTTATCGAGATACTTTGTATAGTCTTTATACGCCTTTCTTCCTTTTGCCTGTGTAGCCTCGTCTTCCGGATCAACGCCTTCCATAGCTCCGAGAATAATTGCCGCATCGCGCACCGTGCGCGCCATTGGGCCCGCTGTATCCTGCGTGTGCGAGATCGGTATTACTCCCGCGCGGCTTACCAGACCGACCGTCGGCTTTATTCCCACTAATCCATTTAAAGAAGAAGGACTAACTACCGAGCCGTCCGTTTCGGTACCGACAGCAGCAGCACATAAATTTGCTGAGGCCGCAGCCCCGGAGCCCGAGCTCGAGCCCGAACAATTTCTGTCGAGCGCGTAGGGATTTTTAGTGAGTCCGCCTCTGCCGCTCCACCCGCTTGTTGAATGCGAAGAGCGCATATTGGCCCACTCGCTCAAGTTTGCTTTGCCCAGAATTATTGCACCTGCGTCTCTCAGCTGCTTTATAAGGAACGAATCTTTAACAGGCTTGGAACCCAGAAGCGCGTAAGAACCGGCCGTTGATTGCATTTTATCGGCGGTGTCGATGTTGTCTTTCACTAAGATCGGTATGCCGTGCAGGGGTCCGCGCGGCCCTTTTGATTTCAACTCCTTGTCGAGAGTATCGGCTATTGCAAGAGCATCGGGATTAACTTCTATAACGCTGTTAACCTTAGGTCCGCTTTTATCGATTTCTTTTATGCGCTTTATATAATGTTCTGTAATCGAGCGCGCCGTGTATTTGCCGGATTTCATTCCGTCTATCAGCTCGCCGATTGTAATTTCATCAAGCCCCGAATATTTAATTTCATTTAAGAAAAGGGGAAAAGACGATGCTTTTTCGGCGAAGGTTAATTTGGGAAGCGTGATTGCGGCGAGTCCCCCGGCTACGCTGGTCTTTAAAAACTTTCTGCGGCTGTTGTTAATATCAGATTTATTATTGCTGCTCATGACAAAATCTCCTTGTTAAGTGAGGAAGGCCTGCCTACCGGCAGGCAGGTTTATTGTACGGGTTTTGAATTGAAAAAATATAATAAAAATTTTTACCAAATGAACGTGACACACGTTTGCATGTAATATAAAGATGATGAGACAAATGATTATTTTATTTTTGTATTGTCATAACCAAAATTATATTTTATTGTTATTAAACTTTCTTAAATATATTCCGGCGGCAAGTTATGGCGTTCGCTTCCAAAGCAATTCAATTTTATTTCGGGCTAGATGTTCCGACCAATCTCCCCGGTGAAATAGGTGTAATGAATCCTTATGAAGATGAAATTACAAGAAAGCTTACCGCCGAGTTCTTCAATAAATTTTATAATGACGACATGCCGCGCTCTTTTATTTTCGGGATAAACCCGGGACGCTTCGGCGGCGGAACCACGGGCATCGGATTTACGGATCCGGTTGCGCTGAGAAATTTCTGCGGAATAGAAAACGAACTCGGGAACAAGAGAGAATTATCGAGCGAGTTTGTTTACATGGTTATAAACGAATACGGCGGTGCAAAAAAGTTCTATTCCGATTTCTTTATCTCGGCAATTTATCCTCTCGCATTAATAAAGGACGGAAAAAACTATAATTATTATGATGACCGGCAGGTTTTCGAAAAGTTAAAAAATGAGATTATTTCTTTGATGAAAACACAGATCGGTTTCGGAGCTAACAAGAAAAAAGTTATAAGCTTCGGAAAGAAGAACGCCGATTATCTTAAAATTATAAACGACGAATTAAAATTCTTCAGGGAGATTATCACGTTAGATCATCCCCGGTTTATTATGCAGTACAGAAGAAAGAAGATGGAAGAGTATATTGAAAAGTATTTAAAAACACTAAGATCTGTTTTGTAGTTTTATCGATACCAACCCGTAGCGCGGACTATTAGTCTGCGCCTGGTGAATAACCCAAATTTAATCTAATTTATAAAAACGCAGACCGGTGGTCCGCGCTACGAAACCCCGTCGTTAATCGTCAACAAGTCATTTATAACTCCGTACGCGGTGTCGTAAATATCCGGATCGTCCTGTATTATTAATACCGGGTTCATCAAATCGGTTTCAACGCGCAGAATTGATCCGCTCAAATCGACCTTCGCAAAAGGATGATCCCAGGGGAGCTCTTGCAGCCTCACATACGGAACTAGTTTTCCATCATCGTAATTTGCACCGCACACCAGCTTTAGTCTCTTACCGCTCTTCTTTACTTCCTTTGTCTTCTCCAGCGTAACGCCGGCAATGCCTTCTCTCTCAACGTCGAAGGGCGTTATGCCTGCGCCCATAAGCTCGTTGGAAAGCACGGCAACCTTTGCGGCCGCGTCCCATCCTTCAATATCGTTCGAAGGATCGGCTTCCGCAAAGCCTTCTTCCTGTGCTATCTTAAGTGCGTCATCGAATGATCGGCCGCATTCCAACTGAGAGAGAATAAAATTTGTGGTAGAATTTAATATCCCAGAAAAACCGGTTACCCTGCATCCCTTCATAGAACAGCGCGCCATAGAGAATACCGGCGCTCCGTCCATTACTGCTGATTCAAATAAAAATTTCTTGTTGTTTTTTGAAGCGAGTTCGGTAAGTTCTTTGTGCGCAAAAGCAGCGGGACCTTTGTTTGCGGTTACCACGTGCCTGCCTCTCATCAAAGCTTCCCTTACGTGCGATACGGCAGGCTCTCCCATATCTTTTATCGATAACGTCGACAGCTCAACGAGCACGTCGTAATCAAGATTTTTAACCGCCTCGAGAGAGGAGATGTTTTCTTCTTTCGATTCAGGATTAAGGCTTCCGTAATTATAATTTGATAACGCTTCCGGAAGATTTATGCCGGATTCGTTTACAACCGCGCCGTGGTTTTTTGTAAACATCCCGATGATCTTCGGGTCATACTCTTTTAGCTTAGGATATTTTTCTTTTTCCACGGAAAATATCTCTGCAATTTTTCTGCCGACGTTTCCGAACCCGATAAAAAGCAGTTTCATTTATTCTTCGCCAATTCTTTTATTCCATTAAGCAGTCTATCTATTTCTTCATCTGTGTTGTAAAGCGACATGCCCGCACGCGTAACTCCGCCGCGTTCCAGGAGTCCGAGAACTTCTGCCGGCCTTACCGCGTAAAAGTTTCCGTCCCATACGCAGACCCCTTTTTCACCCATTGCTTTGCACACCTCAACAGGATCGTATCCTTCAAGCGTAAAAGATACTGTAGGCGCTCTGCGCTCCGATGAAAAATCCGGCCCGTATACTTCGACTCCGTCTATCTTCATCAATCCATCATAAAGCTTTTCGGCAAGTTTGAATTCGTAATCGTGAATTTTCTTCATAGCGCTTAACAATCTTTTCCCTTCTGCTGTCTCCGCCGTTCCCGAACGACGCGATAAAATCCACTGCCGCGGTTACGCCTGCAAGGGCAGCGTGATTGAGCGTCCCGGTTTCTATCCTGTTCGGCGCCCGCTGGTCCTGCGTGCGGAGCCTGTCCGGCTCAAGACTGTCGAGCAATCCTTCTTTTGAGTATAGTATTCCAACGTGGGGACCGTAAAACTTGTATGCCGAGCACAGCAGATAATCGACACCGGTTTTTTGAACATCGATAGTAAAGTGAGGCGCGTAATGAACGGCATCGACCAAGAGAAGCGCGCCGGATTTATATGTCTGCTCCCTTATAAAATTAATATCGTTTATTGTACCGAACGCATTAGATGCAAAGCCGACAGCGACAAGCTTTGTTCTTTCATTCAGTTTATTTTTAAAATCATTGTAGTCGAGAGTGCAGTCGTGTTTGACCGCTATCTCTTTTATAATAATTCCGTTTTCTTTTAAGTTCAGCCAGGGGCCGCGGTTCGCTTCGTGATCGAGCTGCGATATCAAAATTTCATCGCCGGGACGGAGACTTCTGGCAATTGCTTTGCTCAGAGAAAAATTCAACGTCGTCATGTTCTGGCCGAATGAAATTCTCTCCGGGCTGTCGGCTCCCAGAAATTCAGCCATTGCATTCCTGGCATTTGCAATTACATCATCGGTTTCTCTTGTAGTAACAAAGTGACCGTGGGTGTTTGAATTTGAATTATGATAATAACTCACCATCGCGTCTATCATGGTCTGCGGGACCTGCGTGCCGCCGGGTCCGTCAAAATACACGAGAGGAAGGCCGTTGTAAGTTCTTTTCAGGGAGGGGAAATCGGCGCGTCTCTTCTCAATATTTTGATCCGCTTCGTTCTTCATAATAAATCTCCGGCTTTGTATTTGGATTTTAGTTTTTTTTTCAGCTGAAATATTTTAACAGGTAGTTTAATACCGCCATGTTGAAAGCTTCCGGGTTCTCGACGGATGTTACGTGTCCGGAATGCGGAATTACCGAAAAACTTTTTTTGCCGATCTCTTCCGCCATCGCCTTCATAACTTCGGGTGGTGTAAGGTTATCTTTTTCTCCGCACATTAATAAAGCGGGAATCTTTAACTTTGAAAGATACGAGGTAGTGTCGGTCCGACCGGCCATCGCCAGAAGACAGGCTTTTAATCCGACCGGATCACAGCCGGCTGCCCAATTCACAATTTCCTGGTATTCGGCACCGAGTCTCTCTATCGATTCTTCAGCAAAGCAGTTCGCTATAAAATCCGCAGTAAATTTCTTGACTCCATGTTCGTCGATTTTCCTTATCCCGCCGGCACGGTTTAGTTTTGCAGCGTTGGTATCGGCAGCGGATTTGGTATCGCATAAGATAATCCCGCCAAATTTGCTTTCGTCTTTTTCTACCGCCCTTAATGTTATGTACCCGCCCATCGAAAGTCCGCACACAACCGGCTTATTCAAATTCATATCTTCAATTAATTTCAAGAGATCATCGGCAAGATCTTCCATTGTAAACTGGCCGCCGCGTGCAGGCGATTCACCGAGCCCGCGTATATCGTATGTTATACAATAATAATTTGACTGGAATTTGTTAATTTGCGCATCCCACATTCGGTGATCGTAGGGAAAGCCGTGCACAAAAACCAGGGGGAGATTTTCAGGTTTGCCGTGTTGATAGATTGCTAAATTATCTTTAATTGTTTCCATAACATTATGCTTCTTTTGTAAAAGTTTTTTAACGCTAATTAAAATAAGGATTAAAATATGCAAAATAAATTATCATGCGTTATGATATTTTTTGTGATGTGCAGTTTAAGCGTGTTCGGACAGAATAAATCGAAAGATACCACACGGGTTGAAGGCTGGTTTCCCAACGCGGTGGCCGGACTCAATGTAAGTCAGCTCGCCCTCAGCAACTGGACGCAGGGCGGTGATAATTCCATAACATGGACGGCCACATTAAACGGCGGCCTGAAATATTTTTCGCCCGAATGGAAATTGGATAATAACATAAAGATTGCTTACGGCAGAACGAAACTCGGCGGGCAGGATTTCAGGACAAACGACAATGAATTTTACCTGGAGAGCGTTCTTTCAAAAAAAATCGATTGGGTTATAAGTCCTTATTTTAGCAACAGCATCAGAACTTCCGTTACCACGGGGTACTCCTACGGCGGTGATGTTCCTAAGCCCATTGCTGGTTTTTTTGATCCCGGCTACATAACACAAAGCCTGGGATTTACGTATGACAAACTCGCGTCATTTAAAACCAGGCTCGGTTTTGCCCTACAGGAAGTGTTCACAAACCGTTACAGACAATATACCGATGATCCTAAAACAGAAAAGATAGAGGCGTTTAAGATTGAAACCGGTATTGAATCGGTTACCTCAGGAGAGTTCAATGTTGCGGAAAATTTACGCGTGAAGAGCAGCCTTAGACTTTTTTCCCGCTTCGAGACTCTGGATGTCTGGGACGTAAGATGGGATAACTCGGTCATAGCAAAGATAAACAGCTTTATGAACGTTAATATCGGCTTTCTCCTGATCTATCAGAAAGATCAGTCGCCTACCGTGCAGATGAAACAGGCGCTTCAACTGGGAGTTGTTTATAGAATTTTATAACTAATGAACCGGCAAATTGCCGGATTTTCGAATTCGTTAATACGACAATAAGCTAATTAATATTTATATTTATCATAACTAAAAAAAATTCACATTAATAATGCGGACAAGTCTTTTATGAAGATTGCCTTTGCCGCATCGGAAGCGGTTCCTTATTCTAAAACGGGCGGCCTCGCCGACGTTGCCGGTTCACTGCCGAAAGCGCTCGAAAATCTGGGGTGCGAAGTTATGCTTTTTACACCGATGTACTTATCGGTAGATCCGGCGAAATATAATCTTAAGTTGAACGAAGAGATAGGAATAATCTCTTTTACCGTCGCGGGGCATAACCGATCGATACAGGTTTTTACCGGCAGACTCCCGGGTTCGAGCGTTGAGGTCTTCCTTGTCGACTCGCCGCATTATTTTCACAGGGATGAAATTTATACCGACGGGTGCGATGAGGACGAGAGGTTTATACTTTTCAACAAAAGCGTCCTGGAAATACTTCAGAGATTGCAATTGTCGCCGGACATCATCCACTGCAACGACTGGCAGACCGCGCTTCTTCCTCTTTATATGAGAGAAAACTACGGCTGGGATAAATTGTTCGAAAAGACCGCTTCCGTTTTCACAATTCATAATATAGGTTACCAGGGAAGATTTGCCAAAGACACGTTGGGAAAAGCCGAAATAGATCCGAAGCTTTTTTTTCCCGGGGGTCCCGTTGAATTTAACGGCGATATTTTATTCATGAAATCCGCCCTGCTTTTTTCGGATATAATAAACACAGTCAGCCGGACATACGCCAGAGAAATACTTACTCCGGAATACGGAGCCGGACTGCAGGATGTCCTTAAAGAACGAGAGGCCGATCTATTCGGAATCCTCAACGGGATTGATTACTCGGAATGGGATCCGGCATCGGATAGGCTGATACCTTACAACTTCAACCCAAACGATCTTTCGGGGAAACTAAAAAACAAAGAACGCCTGCTGGAAAAGTTCAAACTTCGCGCCGGCAAAGGAACCGCGGTAATAGGAATGGTATCGAGGATGGCCACACAGAAAGGATTTGATATTTTTGCCGAAGCTTCGGACGAACTGATGTCGCTCGACGCGCGCTGGATAGTGCTCGGCAGCGGTGAGAAAAAATACGAGAGTATGTTTAAAAAACTCACGGAGAAATATCCGGAAAAAATTACGGTTCATATAGGATACGACAACGAACTGGCCCATTTGGTAGAGGCCGGATCCGATATGTTCCTTATGCCTTCGCATTACGAGCCGTGCGGGTTAAACCAAATTTACAGCTTAAAGTACGGTACCGTTCCTATCGTTAGGAAAACCGGCGGACTGGCGGATACGGTGTTCGACAGGCACGAGGCAAGGTTTAAAAACCGTGAGGCGAGTACGGGTTTTACCTTCAGCGATTATACAGGCCAAGCACTAATAGCCACGGTTAAGCGGGCGCTCGGTGTATTTAAAGATAAAGACACGTGGGATGGAATAGTTCAAAACTGTATGAAGCAGGATTATTCATGGGATATGTCCGCAATAAAATACCTCGAACTATATAATGTGGCGGCAGAAAAAAGAACGACAAAGCCTTAAGCGATCGCGATAATAATTTTGTAGTAGATACGACCCGGCGGGTCGTCTCCGTCTGCCGCACAGTTAAATAATCTATAACCGCCCTGTTCTTTTCTTACCCTCATCATGTAACCCTTCTCCCAATGGGCGAGGGGGGCTTATCGGCAACTAAACATTTATAAGACTGCGATTCATTAATTCGTTTGCCGTATATTATTAATCTTCTACGCGATTAACGTTTCGAATATCATATATACTTTATAATTGTAGAAGATTAATTCGCCATATTTATTCATCCTTGTATAGAACGGATAATATCATTTGTACATATTTCACCGCAGCAAACAAAGGCTTTACCGACATCAAATTACCGGGGCGCGCTTGCCCCCCAAGGTTGGGCTGAAACTCATTCGGAGTTCCGCGTTACAAAATCAAATTGGAATTTTAAAAAAATAGTTTTAGCTTACTGTCGCCCGCATCAGGAAAAGATAAAAATACTATTTGGGGTCCCTTCTTTTAATAAATAAAGAACCGCCGGAAAACCGGCCGTAATTTTCCTTCAACTTTTATCGGAGAAAACAATGAGCGACACAGCAAATGCCGCGGCTGCTGAACCTAAATGGCGCATTGCCTCGATAGACGCATTCAGGGGGTTTACTATCCTCGCAATGATTTTCGTTATTCAGGTAGCCGGCTACACAAATCTTCCGCTAACCATGTCGTGGTTCGGCAGTCCCCCTGTTTCTACATTTAAGCACGCCGCGGATGCCGCCGCCGCAACAACGGGAATCGGGCTCACTTTTACCGACCTAGTTGCCCCGTTCTTTGTTTTCATAGTAGGAATGGCGTTACCCCTCAGTAAAAAGAGAAGAGGAGGCGAATGGTGGAAGCATGCGCTTAAAAGAACCGCTATGCTTATAGTCCTCGGGGTAATTTATATTTCGCTGATTTTCGGACTTTCTTATTGGTGGGGAATTCTACAGGCTATAGGCGTGGCGTATTTTATGGGCGCCGCTTCTATGAAGCTTTCGAAAAAGCTGCGGTGGATCGCAGTATTCTTAATAGCGGGTTTCCATCTTTATATGTCTCATACTTTCGGCTGGTGGCTTCATCTCGGAACGCCGGGCGCCCCGTTCTGGACGATTTCAAATTTAAGCGGCGACATGCTCCGGCCGCTTACAATTCACTGTACACCATGGGCGTCAATTTCATACGGATTAATAACGATAGTCGGCACACTTCTCGGCGAGGCCGTTTTAACCAAATCTCACAAAGAAATAATTAAGCAGTCAATTATTATCGGTGCGGTTTTCTGCATTGTGGGTTATATACTTCATAAAATTGACTGGCCCAACTTCGCGATGAACAAAGAAACTGTTTCCGCCTCTTATTCTCTTTTCACATCCGGCGTTTCCGCACTTACGTTCCTTCTCTTCTTTCTAATTATGGATGTGGGAAAATATAAAAAGTGGGCATGGTTCCTTATTGTCTTCGGCTCAAACGCGCTGCTCGGATATTTTATGCAGCCGATAGTCCGCAATTTTGCTTATGCGCTCGGATTTAAGCCTTACCTGGTCGGCTACAGCGGCTGGGCGGGTATGCTGGCCGGACTCGTTTGGACCGCCGTTCTCTGGCTTGTCGTGTTATGGTGCAATAAACGGAATATCTACTGGAGAATTTAATTCCATATCGGCGGAAATGGCAGCGCCTTTCCGTCACTTCATTATTATTCCCGAATTGTTATTTTTAGTCGCGGGTTTCTGAGACGCTCTCTCGATCCCTCCGCCTGCGGTGCGGAAATTTATCTATTTACTAAAAATTTTTTTATATTGAATTTTTTATGAAAGAACTGGAATTCGATCCACACAAATCTGCGTCAGATTTCAGAAAAAATTATAAGCTCCACGATCTCGCGGAGATTTACGGTAAAAACCTGCTGATACAATGGGGCGTAAAGTTCGCCGATTTCGGGGGCGACAACCGCTTTCAGAAGGTCTGGGAAAAAGGAGAAGACAAACCTGATCTCGTTATAGAATATAAGGGCAGGAACGCTTTCCTCGACTGGAAGGGAAAACATAAGCCGGTTTGGCTTGTGAACAAAAGGGCGGCGGCGGCTTATGAAAGGTGGAGAAAAAAATTTAACGTCTCCGTGTTTGTCGCTTTCGCCGTGCTTGACGATCAAGGTTTATTATTAGATTTCAGGATAGCAAGCCTCGGCGATCACAAGTATACCGAATCGGAGAAGAAGCAATGGGATAAGAATCTGACGGTTCGGTTCGATACGGAACTGCCCGGATTTACAAAGCCGAATTTATTAAAGCTCCTTTGATATGATTCCAAAACCTTGCTGGCAGCATATACGTTTTTACTTTAAATTATTTGAATGATATGTCGGAACAAATCACAAAAGAAATAGAAAAGATATTTCAACTATCCAACTCTCCCGACGAACTTTTCGACGCTTTCCGTACCGCTATAGCGGTTAGGATTACCGACCAGGAGATTTATAAAACCCTCCTTCGCAACAAGGCGCTGTCGACCGACGAGATATCAATGTTCGCAGACAAAGTCTGCCGTGAGTTTCCCGGCCTGCGGTACCCGATAAGCTATTGCGTCGGCCAGGTCTTCTCGTCAATATCATCTTACTCCAAGCATCACGACAAAGCCCTTTATTATTTTAAGAAAGCGGCCGAATCCGAACCGACCACGCACGAGCCCTACATCGCGATAGCAAACATGTATAACCCTGACTTCAACAAACCCAACCTCGATGATATCGTTGTCGCAATCCACGACGGATTAAAAACCGTTGATCAAAAAAGTGAGCTCTGCTTCGCTCTTGTCGGCATTTATAAGAGGCTGGGAAACGCGGAGATGGAAAGATCTTTTCAGATACTCGGAGAGAAGTTTAGACGAGAAGGTCATTAGCCCTTAATAATAATAACCAACCGAAAAATAAAAGTAAACGTCGCCGAAGCTTAGAGGGTTGCCCGGAAGATCCTTAACAAAAAGGAAACTTCTTCCTACGGAAAATTCGGCCGGCCCGATTGGTGTATCAAAAGAAAGAGCCGCGCCCAAACCATGTCTTAAATCTTTAAATCTTATTTCTTCCTGTTCCTGCCATGTGGACCCGAGATCGTACCTGAATTTTAAATAGGTATCGAAAAATATTTTTACCGGGAGTTTATACCTGTACTGAAGAGAGGCCAGAAAGATTTGCCTTCCTCTGAATTCATAATCCCGCATTCCGAAGAAGGAATTTTGCCCGCCGAGCGAAAATTGTTCGCTCAAAGGAAGTGTCTTATCGGCAAATCCGAGCTCCACCTTTGGGGTAAATGTTCCAACTCCGCTTATAGTAAAATAATTCTTGTACTGAAAATCGAATTTTGTATAACCGATTTCGCCGCCCAGAATAGCGTTGGCCGTTTCATAAACGCCGTTGAAGTAAATTCCTTTGGTAGGATAGGGATATTTATTCTGAGTATCTATTGTAGAGCTCGCACTTAGGGTTACTATCTTGGTTTTATACGGCTTAACGATATTATTGCTGATGTTCTTAACCTGGTTCACTTGATATTTTCCCTCGAAAATCAGATTTCCGAATTTCTGCACCTGGGTTCCTACCGATACGGCACCCCCGTAAAATATCTGCCTGTATTCGCCGCTTTTTTGCCTGGAAAAGTCCAGATCCGATCCGGCCGCAACGTTGGAGTAAGTGTTGACGTCGTTAAATTTATAAAAGGCGTTTATCTTATACGTTAAATACGTATTAAAAATCCTGTTCGATTTCTGTTCGAGTATATACGAACGCGTGCGTGTTCCGCCTGAGAGAAGAAGTCCAAGCTCGGTTCCGGTACCGAATAGGTTTTCGTCGACAATATCGAGATTAATCTGAGCCTTGTTTTCGTTATCGGCCCGGAAGCCGACCCTCAAAAGGCTCGCTGCTTTTTCCTCAACGCTTACATCCAGTATGTTCTTGTTATCTTTCCTTGCCAGCGAAATGTAAACGTCGTCAAATAAGTTGGTGCTTCTGAGATTAGTAAGTGCATCCTTAATCTCGTTATAATTAAAATACGAACCGTCCCTCACAGAAATTTCTCTTGTTATAACGGATTTGTTTGTAAAATGGTTTCCCGTTACCTCTATACGGTCTATTTTTCCCTCGTCAATAGAAACAGTAATGATTCCTCTGTTCCGGTCAAAATCTATATTCTTTACATCGGCCAGAGAATAGCCTTCGCCCCTGTACATCCTCATCAAATCGATAATTTTATTCGCCAGTTTCTTCGGATTATACGGCCCCCCTGCCAGTCTACTAAACATATTATTCACTTCTGCGGTATCAAATATTGTAACTCCGCTCACCTTTACTTTATTCACGGGAGGATTGGGAACTAAAATAAAACCTACTGTCGAATAATTTTTTTCTTCCTTTATTACGGTTTTGATGTTTTGGTACGAGCCTTCGTCAAAAATAGAATACATGTCTCTTGTGATTTCCAGGCTGGAGACAGAGTCCATCATGGAATATTTTACAAGATAGTCCCGGCCCGGTCCGGAGTCGGAACTGTCCAGCCGGATATTGTTAACATAAAACTCTTTCTGCCCGGTCTTCTTTATAAACACCGAGTCGATAGAAGCCTTAATGTTTTTTATCTGTCTTGACGCCGCGTCGTAGCCTTTTTTTATAAGAGAGTCCACATTATTAAAATCGACGAGATCGGTATCGTCAAGATCCGGAGTTATTACGTCATTGGCTGATTGGAGCTGAATCTGGTTGAGGTGCATCATGGGTATGCTTACAACCTGGTCGGCTATTTCCCATGGAAGCGAAAGCTCACCCCTTGGGTGAAGTTCGCTGGTAGTGTTAACCGCCAGGACATAATCTCCGCCGAGTTCCCTTGCTATTTTGGCCGGAATGTTTGCAACCAATCCGCCGTCGATCAGCGTTAGGGAATCATACTGAACCGGGGAAAGAAAAAATGAAACGCTAGAGCTTGCGCGCATGGCCCGGCTTAAGGATCCTTTGTCCAAAATTACGGCGTCGCCTGTTATCAGGTTCGTACAAACCGCTCTGAATTTTTCTCGAAGCCTGTCAAAATCGGAATCGGCATGTACCGGAGCCTGCAGTGCCAGCAAATTTAAAAATCCTGAAATTTTTTGTCCGTTGCTCAGCGATGTAGGCAGTTCTGGTTTCAGGCCGTTCAACCTAAGAGAAAATACCGCCTTGTCCTCCGTAACTTTCTGATCGACGAAAAGCTCGCGTCTGTTGGTTTCCCTGTCCGAAGCGAGGAGAAGATCCCAATCCGTGTTAACGGCAATAGAATCAATTTTATCTATACTGTAGCCTGCGGCATAAAGCCCGCCCACAATGCTTCCCATACTAGTCCCGGCGATGATATCGAAATTAATACCGGCCTGGTGCAGGGCCCTGAGCACCCCAATTTGCGCCAATCCGCGCGCGCCGCCGCCGCTCAGCGCCAAAGCTACTACCGGATAAGGCTCCGGCACTTCTTCATTTAATCCGAAAGGAAGCTTTTTTATCCTGTATTCGGCATTAATGGTAATAATTTTTTGGGGGAACGAAACGTTAATAAGGAGAAGAGAAATAAAGAGCGGAAATATTTTTTTCAGTTTAGACATGTATTATAATTTATGCCGGCGGCAGCAGCGCCGGCATGAAAAAATATAGTTAAAACATTATCGTTTTTTTCGCTGCTGCTGAGTCTTGGCATTCTGCTCGGCGGCATCCATCATCTTAGACATAAATCCCTTAGACTTCTTCGGGTTCTTAACCGGTTGCAGTTCCATGCCGTCATGCTGATGATTAATATAATACTGCTGGGCGATAGAAAAAACGTTAAACATCAGGTAATAAAGGTTTAGTCCCGACGGGAAGCTCATGAACAGCAGTGTAAGGAAGATCGGCATTACGTAAACGAGTGCCGCCTGCTTGGGATCTTTTACTGTCATTTTCTGCTGAACAAAGGTTGCTACGCCCATTAAAACAGCAAGACCGCTGATCTCGTTAATGCCGAAGAAAGGAAGTTTAAACGACATATGATAGATAACGTCGGGTCTTGAAAGATCCGTTATCCAGAAGATGAACGGCTGCTGCCTCAATTCTATTGCGACTTTAAACAGTCCCCACAAGGCGATGAATATCGGCATCTGCAGTACAAGCGGGAGACACCCGCCGGCCGGATTTACGCCGTACGTAGAATAAAGCTTCATCGTCTCTTTGTTCAGCTTCTGCGGATCGTCTTTCATCTTTTCCTTCAGCTCGGCAATCTTCGGCTGCAGGAGCTGCATCTTCTTCATCGACTGATAGCTCGATTTGGTAAGAGGATAGAGCACCAGCTTAATTATCAATGAGAAGACGATTATTACAAAACCGTAATTAGGAATAAATGTATGCAGAAAATTGAACAGCGGGAGAAGAACGTATTCTGCAATGGGCTGAACCAGGAATTTAACACCGAAGATGCTGCCGAATTCAACAATCGCTTCGAAATGATGGCCGTATGTTTTCAACTGATCGTAATCGACGGGCCCTATAAACAGATTGAAATTTTTTGTCTCCAGGTCGGTGTTCTTAAAAGGAACGATTAGCCTTATATTATAGTATGCGCGTTCGCCGTTATTTGGATACGCAACCTTATTGCCTTCGACGTATGCGCCGTCAACCTCTGAAGGAGTCTGCGGAGCCAGGATAGTAGCAAAATATTTATTCCTGGCAGCAACCCAGCTGACGCGGCCGTTGAAATCCTTTTCGACTTTATCGCCAACCTTGGACGCGTCCACCACCACGTGCTCGCCGCCGTAAAAAGCGCTGGCGTTGGAGTACAGCGCCTCATCAACCGAGTTTTCCTCCACGAAGCGCATCCCCTTTTTCCAGAGAACGTCAAAATCGTTGTTGCTGATAATATCGTTCATTCCGGCGAGCTGTACGCTGACCTTCATGTTGTATTTGTCACCGTAAAACGTATAGGTTTTTCTTATATATTTATTCTTGTCTACTTTAAGATGTAAATGAAAGAGAAAGAGAGTCCTTTCCGGTAAGTTTGTAGTTGGCTTTGTCGGCGTTTGTTTGAAAATCAAGCAGAGATGTGTTTATCGCCTTGCCGTCTGAAGATACGAAAGCCAAATCCGGCCCCCCGCCTCCCTCGGGATAATTCACTAGCTGCACGTGCGTCGAATAAAAATCCTTGCTTGAATCGCTGTGTGCGGAATACCAATTTTTGAATTTTTTCAGGTAATATTTTTTTATGTCTCCGCCGAGCGTGGTTATCTCAAGTCGAACAACGGAATTATCGACCGTAATTATTTTCCCTTTTCCCTTTGCTCTGGTAAAGTATTTACCGAGACTTAGGCTGTCTTGTTCTGTTTGTTTTCGCGCGGCTTCCTGCTTGGGCAAAGTTTTCTTTGCGGGAACTTCTTTTTTCGCAGGCATTTTTTTTACTAAAGTATCGGCGGCGGCAGTTTGTGTTGTATCTGTTCCGCCGGCGGGTTGTTCTACCGGCTTGGGCGTGTTCATGAACAGCCAAATAATTAATATTGCGCCTATCAGCACAAATCCCAGTGTCGCTTTTTTATCCATCTAAATTTCCATTAGTCTAGGGGATCGTATCCCCCCTTGTTAAAAGGATTACATCTTAATATCCGCCACACCGCTTTAACTCCTCCTTTAAATATACCGTATTTTGTAACGGCTTGAACTGCATATTCCGAACAGGTGGGATAAAAACGGCAAGAGGGCGGAAACAACGGAGAAATCAATCTTTGATAAACTCTTATGAGGAAAACAAATATTTTCCGCATTATAATCTGCTTTTTATTTTATTCATAACATCCAAAACGCCCGGCAAGATGTCTTCGAGAACCAGCTTTTTATTGAGCTTCTCGCTAAGCGCGCCGGGAGAAAAGACTATCATGAGCATAACGCCTTTTCCCGTACACTCATCGGAGAGAATACCTTTATTCAACCTGTACGATTCTCTGATGAGACGCTTAACCCGGTTTCTCCACACAGCAATACCGGATTTTTTGGAAACGGCCGCGGCAATTTTTATCCCGGGTTTGTCCGAACCGGTTTTCAATACATAAACAGCCTTAATTTTTTTATCGGAGGAAAACATTATTCTGCCGTCGGAATATATTTCCTCAAAACCTTTTCTGCTCTTAATTCTTTCGGTAGCAGAAAGTCCCTGGTGTTTCAAGGGATCTATTTCTCATCGCTTACGGTCAACTTCTTTCTGCCTCTGGCTCTTCTTCTGGCAAGTACTTTCCTGCCGTTTTTCGTCTTCATTCTTTCTCTGAAGCCGTGTTTATTTTTACGTTTTCTGTTGCTTGGCTGAAACGTTCTTTTCATTTATTTCACTCCTTATGTCAAAAAGACTTTAAAAATAAGCAATACGTCAAAAACTTACAAGATATAAATTTCTATTTTATCGTAACACATTTTCTTTGTACAAATTTTTATTGCGGATTTTAAAGAGATTAATTTGCGCCGCGCCCCAATACTTTATATTTTTTCACACGGGTAAATAGCAAAGACGGCTGTTTATATTTTGTGGATAACTTTTCTTCGTGAAAACGTTTCACAACCAAAACCACACTAAAACCACCACATGATATTTTGATTTTTGTGTGTAAACTTAAGGGAGATGGTGTTAATTGTCTTAAAAACAGCCCCTTACGTGTTTTTATTTAATGTTGGTAAGTTGTTAACAACCAACCGGCCAGATAAATATTCATTTATTATTTTTCTGTTTTTATCAAAATTCTAACTTTTTTTATTGTTGATAAGTAAAACTAGCAAATATGATTAATTCCAATACTGTTGAAACCAGCGTTTCGCTCAATCACGTTTCGGTCTGGAGAGAGTGTCTTAAACTCATAAAAGACAACGTAACGCTGATGACCTATAACACCTGGTTTGTGCCCATTAAGCCGACGGCCCTGGATGATAATATCCTTAAAATTCAGCTTCCCAGCCAATTTTTCTGGGAATGGATAGATGAACACTATAACACACTCATTACAAGAACCATACACGACGTGCTCGGCGCCGACGGAAGGCTCGCGTACATAATCTCAAGCGAAAAAGAACCGGAAATAGAAGAAACGGTTCGGCCCGCACCTGTTGAAAAAAACAACGTTCAAATTAATGAAGAAGTCGCAGATAATAAATTCGAATCATACCTTAATCCGAGATACACTTTCGATAACTTTATAAAAGGCGAGGGGAACCAGTTGGCAAGGGCAGCGGCGGGAGCAATAAGCGACAATCCCGGTGGAACCTCTTTTAATCCGCTTTTCGTATATGGCGGAGTGGGGCTCGGAAAAACGCATCTCATTCAGGCCATAGGCAACAAAATACTCAGTAACTTCCCGGAGAAGAGGGTAATCTATCTTTCTTCAGACATCTTTACCGTGGAGTTCGTCGAGGCGATACAGTCTAACAGCGTTAACGAATTCTCAAGTTTCTACAGGGGCATGGATGTTCTAATAATCGACGACATTCAGTTCCTGATCGGCAAAGAAAAGACGCAGGATCTTTTTTTCCACATATTTAACACACTGCACCAGTTGAGGAAACAGATAGTGCTTTCCAGCGATAAGCCGCCGAAAGATCTTAAGGGTCTGGACGACCGGCTTATATCCAGGTTCCAGTGGGGACTTACGGCTGATATTCAGCCTCCTGAATTGGAGACAAGGATCGCCATCCTTAAAAGGAAGGCGGAAGACTACGGTATGACAATCTCTAACGAGATATTGGAATACATCGCCAGTAACATTACCTCCAATATCAGGGAGTTAGAGGGTTGTCTTATAAAACTTCTTGCCAACGCCTCTCTTAATTCTAAAGAAATCAACCTCGAACTCGCGAAGAAAACGGTTAAAGAAATTGCTACGGACAGAAAAGTAAACATCACCATAGACAGTATTACAAAGGCTGTGTGCGATTATTTTAAAGTGGATGAGAACAAGATTAGGGACAAGACTAGAAAGAAAGAGATAGTTATGGCAAGACAGATAGCAATGTATCTCTCTAAAGAATTAACTAAATCCTCTTTAAAAACTATCGGTCTGCATTTCGGAGGAAGAGACCACTCAACCGTTATTCACTCCTGTTCTTCGATAGAGCAGTCAAAAGCTTCAGATATATCCTTAAAAGATACTATCGATACTTTGCGAAACAGCATAGAGATAAGCTGCTCTTAAAAATAATATTTATATAAAACCTATAAAATAGCCCCCGGCGGGCTATTTTTTTTATAATAAAATATTTTTTCATGTTGGTATCTTGTTAATAATTTGGTTTTTGATTGTTGAAAACAAACTGTTAAACAACTGTGTGTTAATAAGCCCTTCTTATCAACTTATTATTAACAAAATATTTTAGAAAATTATTCCGCATAGGTGTTCCTGCAAGGGGTTTATATATTTATAAACATATTAACACCTTTATTATAATTATTAATTTATTTTAAAATATATATATTAATTATAATAGGGTGTTAATCCTTTTTATACGTATTCAAAAACATCCACGAGACAATTGACTATTAAATTCTTTTAAACTAATTTTTTGATGTTTACTGTAAAAATAAAAAGTTATTTTGTTTAAATAACTTGAGAGGGCACAATGAAAAATTTATCTATCGTATTGTTTGGGGGGCTTGTTCTAGGTTTACTGATTATCACTGGATGTTCTACTTCGGTTAATAACAGTATTACATTCAAAAATTCTTCCGACAGCGAACTGCGCATAAATTTCCGCGGCGGAGTAATTGATGTGGCGGCGGGAAAAACCAGCGTTATTTCGGAAATACCGAAAGGAACTTACGATTACGCAACCACATTCTCGGTGCCGTCCGGTATTACAGGTTCCTCTGCTAAGGGAGATGTAAGTGGTTCGGTGGATATAAAAGCCGGTACAAAGATTTTAGTATTTTATACGAGTGCATTTACAGGCGGAACATATACGCTGAATGCCACAAAAACGAGCAGTGATGATCAAAGCCAGACCAGTCCGACCGGCTTTTAATTTTATCACATAAACCGCTCCTGGCTGCATGCCCAGAAGACTCGATTTTTTCCTTATAACGGCCCGTTTTCCATGATTTTCACGGCACTAATTCATTGAGATTAGTATGTATTTTTAGTAATTTACACTTCTTAAAAGGAGAAAATATTAATGGAATTTAAAGTCAACAGCAAGGTATTGGAAAAGCTACTTTCCAGGATAATTCCTGCGGTGCCGGTAAGGACCCCTATGCCTATCTTGGAGAATTTTCTTTTCGAGATAAATGACGGACAAATGAAGGTTTGCGCCACGGATCTGGAGATTGCGCTAAGGTCGTCTATTAACGTTGCTGCTGATGAGAACATCAAAATGGTTATTCCGGCCAGACTTCTGTTCGACATAATAAGATCCTTAAGCGATACCCAAATTCACTTCGAGGCGGAAACAAACTCAAAATTAAAATTAAAAACCGATAACGGCGTTTACCACATCGGCTTCTCTTCTCCCGAAGACTTCCCCGCAATACCTGTGGTATCGGAAGAAAAACAAAAGACTATTAATGGGGCCGATTTGAAGAAAGCCATAGACCAAACTTCCTTTGCTATGAGCAAGGAAGATATGCGTCCCGCAATGACCGGACTACTTTTCGAATTTACCGGTGAAGGATTAAGGTTTGTATCTACTGACGGACACAGGTTGGTTAAGTATATAAACAAGGAAATAAAGTCGGATAAAGATGAACAATATATTGTCCCCGAAAGGGCTATCTCCGTACTTTCTAAGATACTAGGAGATTCGGACGCTAAAATTTATTTAAGCAAGACCAATATATCTTTTCATATAGGAGAACTTGAATTTATATCCCGCCTTATAGGAGAGAAATACCCTGCATACAGCAGCGTAATCCCGCTCGAGAACGAGAACTTCTTGAAGGTTAAAACATCCGAGATTCTTTCCTCGGTAAAAAGGATGATACTTTTCTCCACATCAAACTCAAAGCAGGTAAAATTTTCAATCGGCAAGAACAGCCTTGAGGTTTCGGCGGAAGACATCGATCACGGATCTAGCGCAAAGGAAAGTGTGGCGTGCGAATACTCGGGCGAGCCGATGGATATAGGGTTTAATACGGCATATGTTAACGATATTCTAACCCACGTCGACAGCGAGCAGGTTACCTTCAAACTCCATTCTCCCACGAAGGCCTGCGTCATTGAGCCGTCGGAAGTAAGCGAGAATGAAGATTTGATGCTGCTTTTAATGCCGGTCCGGTTGAATAATTAAAATGATTCTATCCTCCTTACAATTAAAAAATTTTAGGAGTCATAAAGAAGCACAGTTCGATTTTTCCGATAAACTAAATTTTATAATAGGAGGAAACGGCCAGGGAAAAACATCCGTGCTGGAATCTATATATTATCTTTGTACAACAAAAAGCAATAACTCCAAGTCAGACGGCGAAGTGGTAAGATTCAACGAAAACGAGTTTGAAATCAAAGGTTCATTCAAAGATTTAACGGAAAATAATATCAGGGTATTTTATTCCCTTTCCGAAAAAAACAAATATTATTTTCAAGACGAAAAGTTGATATCGAGATCAGCAGATATTATAGGGAAGTTCCCAGTTGTTATTTTAACTCCTGCAGACCATTCCATAACCCAAGGCTCACCGGGAGACAGAAGAAAATTTGTCGATTCCGTAATTTCGCAAGCCAGCGAAACATATTTAAACTTTCTGCTGGATTACAACCGGACTCTCAGGCAGCGCTCTTCTCTGCTGGGAACGATTAAAGAATCAAGAAGCGGTTATCTATACAGCGAGTTGGACGCTTGGACGGAAAAGTTGATTCAATCCGGCAGCGAGATTATTAGGCATAGAATAAAATTTGCGGAAGACTTTAACCTGTTCATACGGGAGTCGTACAAGATGATAATGGACGACGACGAAGTGCCCCGGATTTATTATTCCTATTTGAACGGAAGCGAGGGGAGTGGCGTAGAAGAGAGATTTAAAAGCCTTGTCGAGGAAAAGAGAGAAGAAGAATTAAAAAGAGGCACAAACGTTGTCGGGCCGCACAGGGACGATTTTATATTCGAGATAAACGGACTGAACCTGAGGATGTACGGTTCGCAAGGCCAGCACAAAACATTTCAGGTGGTTCTAAGGTTTGCACAGTTCTTCTACCTTAAAGAAATAACGGGCAGGGCCCCTCTTTTTCTGCTGGACGATGTTTTCGGAGAACTCGACGCGAACAGGTCATTTAGAATAAGCGAATACCTGAGGCGGGTGGGACAGGCATTCATAACGCTAACCGACTTTGCTAACTTTGATTTTCTAAAGAAGGACGAGGGAGATTCTGTAATAAGACTGAACGGCGGTAAAATAACGTATGAGTAGCGGCTTTTTGAGTATGAAAGATATAATTAAAAAAGAACCTGCGTTTGCCGGACTCAGAAAAACAATGGCAGAATCCGACGTGGTGACGGAATTCCACAATATCTTTCCGGAACTTATAAAGGTAGCGGCCGCAGTAAAAGTTGAAAAAAAAGTTCTTTACATGCGTGCGGAAAGTCCCGCATGGAGGAACGAACTGAAGTTTAAAGAAAGTTCAATCATTGAAAAGATCAACAAGTTTTTCGGAGACGAAAGAATAAAGTGGATAAAATTCGTCTCTTAAACGGAACAACCTCAACCCGATCTCTTTCCGGGTCCAGGCGGAATGGATAATAAAATAATACAGGATATTAACAACCAGTAATCGGACAATCAGTATGGCTAATGCAAAAAAAATTAACGATTATAGTGCTAAAAATATAAATGTACTAAAAGGGCTCGAGGCTGTCCGCAAGCGCCCGGCAATGTATATCGGCGATGTGGGGCCGCGCGGACTTCACCACCTTGTGAACGAAGTTGTGGACAACAGTATTGACGAGTCACTGGCCGGGTTTGCCGACTACATTACCATTACCATCAACAAGGACGAAAGCATAACGGTTGAAGACAACGGCCGCGGCATCCCTGTCGATCTTCATCCCGAAGAGAAAAAATCAGCTCTCGAGATAGTAATGACCGTGTTACATGCCGGAGGAAAGTTCGATAAAGACACGTACAAAGTTTCCGGGGGGCTTCACGGTGTGGGTGTTTCCGTTGTAAACGCTCTTTCCGACTGGCTAAAGGTCGAGGTTAAAAGAGATGGTAAGGTTTATTTTCAGGAATACAAAAAAGGTGTTCCGCTCAAGCCCGTAAAAGAAATAGGCAAGGCGAAAAAGAACGAGTCCGGAACAAAGACAACCTTCTTCCCGGATGTAGAAATTTTCAAAGCCGGAAAGTTCAAATTTGATACTCTCGCCGAAAGAATGAGAGAACTCGCATACCTTAATAAGACGATAACAATAAAAATTAAGGATGTTAGGAACGGAGGCGAAGAGGAAACGTTTCACTTTAAAGGCGGCCTTGTAGAGTTTGTAAAATATCTAGACGAGAACAGGGAGCAGTTTCATAAAACGGTCTACATCGAAGGAGAGCGCGACAGCACGCCAATAGAGATTGCGTTTCAATACAACAACACGTACTCGGAGAATATATTTTCTTATGTTAATAATATTAACACGCACGAGGGCGGAACACACCTCGTTGGTTTTAAAACCGCGCTTACCAGAACGCTTAATAACTACTCCAGCAAAAACAACCTGAATAAAGACGGTAAAATTACGCTCACGGGAGACGATTTCCGAGAGGGGCTGACGGCGGTGATTTCGGTAAAAGTGCAGGAACCGCAGTTCGAAGGGCAGACTAAAACAAAACTCGGAAACAGCGAGACTAAGTCGGCCGTTGAAACCATAGTGGGTGAAAAATTATCGGAGTATCTCGAAGAGAATCCATCCGTAGGTAAGAAGATAATTGAAAAATGTATGCGCGCCGCAGAAGCAAGGGAGGCCGCCAGGAAAGCGCGGGATCTTGCGAGAAGAAAGAACGCGCTCGACAGCATGAACCTTCCTGGCAAACTGGCCGACTGCTCCATAACCGATCCGGAGCACTGCGAAATTTATATTGTCGAGGGCGACTCGGCCGGCGGTTCGGCTAAGCAGGGCCGCGACAGAAGGTTCCAGGCTATTCTTCCCCTTAAAGGAAAAATTCTTAACGTGGAAAAGGCCAAGCTTAATAAGATTCTCGAGAACAACGAAATTAAAGCAATTATATCTGCGATAGGCGCCGGACTCGGAGCAGCGTTCGATGTAACAAAAGCGCGCTACGGAAAAATAATTCTTATGACGGATGCCGACGTGGACGGCAGCCATATCAGAACGCTTCTCCTTACGTTCCTGTACCGACACATGCAAGAATTAATAAACCAGGGGAAGGTGTACATTGCACAGCCGCCGCTGTATAAGATAAAAAAAGGCAAGCAGGAATTCTATGCTTTCGACGACAACGAAAGAGATGAGGTTCTTAAACGCCTGAAAGTAAGCGGCAAAGATAAGACAGACGAATTGATGGGGGAAATGATAGAAGAAGGATCTGTTAAAGGGGTTTCTATATCGCGCTATAAAGGTCTCGGTGAGATGAATCCCGAACAGCTTTGGGAAACCACGATGAACCCGGAGACGCGAACGGTTCTGCAGGTAACACTTGAAAGCTCCGCCGCCGCCGACAAAATATTTGAAACTCTGATGGGCGATGCGGTTGAACCAAGGCGTGAATTTATCGAAAAGAACGCCAAGTACGTTAGGAACCTCGATGTCTAAACGATAAAAAGAAATTTGAATAATTCACAAATAAAACAGTAAAAATTCATGGCAACAATCTTTGAAAAAATAATTCCGGTCTCTCTCGAAGAGGAGATGAAATCCTCGTATATCGATTATTCGATGTCAGTAATTGTATCTAGGGCTCTGCCGGATGTAAGAGACGGTCTGAAGCCCGTTCACAGAAGGGTGCTCTTCGGTATGCACGAATTGGGACTAGCGCATAATCGTCCGTATAAAAAATCCGCAAGGATCGTCGGAGAGGTTCTTGGTAAGTATCACCCGCACGGCGACTCCGCGGTTTACGATACAATGGTAAGGATGGTGCAGGATTTCTCCCTTAGATATCCGCTGGTGGACGGACAGGGAAACTTCGGCTCGGTAGACGGCGACTCTCCCGCGGCTATGCGTTATACGGAGGCAAGGCTGGCCAGAATATCCGAAGAAATGCTGAGGGATCTCGATAAAAACACGGTCGACTTCGCACCAAACTTCGATGACTCTCTCCAGGAGCCGACAGTTCTTCCGGCTTATCTTCCCAACCTGCTTATAAACGGATCCAGCGGCATAGCCGTAGGTATGGCGACCAATATTCCTCCGCACAATTTAAGCGAGGTGGTTGACGGTCTGATTGCCTTGATAAAAAATCCTAACATCACTATCGAAAAGCTGATGAAGCATGTGATAGCGCCCGACTTCCCGACCGCCGGAATTATCTATGGTTACGAAGGCGTTAAAGAAGCTTTTTTGACGGGCCGAGGAAGAATAGTTGTTCGCGCTAAAGCCAACATAGAAACCCTTAAGAACAACAGGGAAAATATTGTAGTTACCGAGCTGCCATACCAGGTTAATAAGGCGAATCTTATCGAAAAAATAGCTGACCTGGTTCGTGCGGGAAAGCTTAACGACATATCTAACATACGCGACGAATCAGACCGTGACGGCATGAGAATGGTTATAGAACTTAAGCGCGATGCCCAGCCGGCCGTGGTTCTAAACCAGCTATTCAAACACACCCAGATGCAGACAACGTTCGGCGTTATTACTCTGGCTCTGGTTAAAGGCGCTCCGAAAGTACTTAATCTTAAGGAGGTAATGCAGCACTTCCTTGAACACAGGATGGATGTTCTTATAAGAAGAACAAAGTACGAACTGGACGCAGCCGAGCGCCGGGCACACATACTGGAAGGATATATAATAGCCCTAGACAACATAGACGCGGTGATTGAGACGATTAAAAAATCACGCGACGTGGAGGCCGCCAAGAGCAATTTGATGCGTAAGTTCAAGCTTAGCGAGATACAGGCCAAGGCTATCCTCGACATGCGTCTGCAGAGATTGACCGGGCTCGAAAGAAAGAAAATAGAAGATGAGTACAAGGAAATTATTAAACTTATAGAAAAGCTAAAGGGCATACTCGATAGTGAAGAAAAAAGATATCTTATAATAAAGGACGAGCTGCTCGCCATCAAAGAAAGATACGGCGACGCCAGGAAAACCGAGATCATTTATAATTACGAAGAATTCTCCCTCGAGGATATTATTGCCGAGGAAGACGTCGTCGTTACGATATCTCACAAAGGATTCATAAAGAGATTCCCTGTCAGCGGGTACCGCAAACAGGGCCGCGGGGGAAAAGGCGTTACGGGCGCCGGAACTAAAGAAGACGACTTTATTGAGCACATGTTTATCGCGTCGACTCACCATTATATTATGTTCTTTACGGATAAAGGAAAGTGCTATTGGCTGAAGGTGCACGAGCTTCCAGAGGGAGGCCGGGCCACAAGGGGCCGTTCTATTTTGAATCTTATCCAAAAAGATAAAGATGAGGAGATAACAGCCTTCGTAACGGTTAAAGAATTTAATGACGATTCTTATATCGTGATGGCGACACAAAAAGGTACGATAAAAAAGACGGTACTTTCCGCTTACGGCAACGTAAGAAGGGGCGGAATAAACGCCATCAACATTGTTAAGGGCGATAAGCTTATCTCCGTTAAGCTGACGGACGGCAGCAACGATATTGTCCTCGGTACACATAACGGATTCGCCATAAGATTCAACGAGAAAGACGTGAGAAATATGGGTCGTACCGCGACAGGCGTAAGAGGCGTTAATCTTGGAAAAGATGATATGGTCGTCGGACTGCTCGTGATAAAAAGAAACGACAACATTCTTGTGGTTACCGAAAAAGGGTTCGGTAAGCGCTCCGACATAAATGACTATAGGATAACAAAGCGCGGCGGCAAGGGGGTTATAACGGTTAAGACGAGCGACAAGGTCGGAAAGATGATGGCCATGATGGAGGTTGTAGACGGCGACGAGTTAGTAATTATATCTACGCACGGAATGGTTATAAGACAGACTGTTAGGGATATAAGGATAATGGGGCGCAACACACAGGGCGTCCGTGTAATCAGGCTTAATGAAGGAGACGCCATCGCCGATATAGCGAAGGTGATCCCGGAAGAAGAGGTTGATATAAACGGAGCCGAATAATAGCCGCTTATTATCTTAAATTAAAGTCCCGGTATCCCCCGGGACTTTTTAATTTTAAATAACCTTTCCGCGGCCGCTTAGGAACTGGTAAAAAATCTTCTAAATTATAAGAAGATTTTTTGTACTATGTTCCCGGCGCTTAGATATGAAAAAAGCATATTTCAGGTTTTACGAAGAGCTTAACGATTTTCTTCCGGAGGAAAAAAGAAAACAAAGATGTGAGCACCGGTTCATAGACAGGGCGTCCGTGAAGGATATGATAGAAGCCATTGGGGTGCCGCATACGGAAATAGACCTGATTATCATTAACGGAGTGTCTTCCGGATTCGAATATATTGTGGGGGACGGGGACGATATAAGTGTCTACCCAGAATTCGAATCGCTCGATATCTCTTCCGTGCAGCACTTAAGGCCGGAACCGCTAAGGGAACCGAAATTTGTCCTCGACGTTCATCTCGGTAAATTAGCAAGATATTTAAGAATGCTCGGCTTCGACTCGGCGTACGGCAATAATTTAGAAGACGAAGAAATCGTCAATATCTCCCTCAATCAGAAGAGAACGATCCTCACCAGGGATCGCGGAATATTAAAACGCAGCGCGGTGACAAGGGGATATTTTGTAAGGTACAATGATCCCGAAAAACAGCTCGCCGAAGTTGTCGGCAGGTTCGATCTTAAAAATAAGATAAGAGAATTTTCCAGGTGTCTGGAGTGCAACGGCGCTCTCTCTGAAGCCGACAAAGAAAAGGTTTCAAACAAGCTGCCTCCAAATATTAAGAAAAACCAGGAGAAATTTAAGTTCTGCAATAACTGCGGCCGCGTTTACTGGAGCGGATCGCATGTGAAAAAAATGACTAAAATGATAAATGACTTACGCAGCGGAATTTTGTAAAGTGGTTAAACTATGTTGAAAAAATTTTAAAGGGAGAATCGTGCGATTGGTTCTTTTTGGCTTTTTGTTTGCGGCATTATGCGCCGCGGCGGAATATTATTTTTACAGAAGGATAAGAAGGTCGGCGGAAAATGTCTTCTCTCCGAAAAATCCGCGCATCCTAAAGCGAATAGTTATTTCGGCGGCTGTCTTTTTAAATCTTTATCCGGTTTTTCTAATTCTTGACTGGACGTACTCTTCCTTCGCTCATACCGCCGTTTGGGTACCCGCGGATATTTTTTTCGACGCCCTGATAATATTCCCATTTTGGATATTTATCCTAATCGTTGCCCAGTGCATTCTTTTATTTTTGCCGATCGATATTCTTCATTTGGCTCTTCTGCCTTTCTTTCGCCGCGGAAGAGAAAATATTAGAAGTTGGAAAAGCCGGATTGTTCTGTTAATAGCCTCCGTGTTTATACTTTACGTTCCCGCAAGAGCGCTTTACGATTACACCAATATCGACGTTAGAAATGTCAATTACGTAAACAAGAATCTGCCCGATTGTCTCAACGGCTTCAGGATTGTTCTGATATCCGACATGCAGGCAGACAGGTATACCAATCCCAGGAGGCTGAAAAAATTTATCACCGATGTTAATGATGCACATCCCGATCTAGTGCTTATCGGCGGAGATATGATAACGTCAACTCCGGATTACATTGATGAAGCCGCAGAGTACGCGGGGAAAATTAAGTCGAAGTACGGGGTTTACGCCTGCGTGGGCGACCACGACAACTGGGCGTACCGCAGCGATTATGCGAAAAGCCTTAATGAAGTTACCGGCGCGCTGGAAAGGTATAATATAGAGATGATAGACAACGGCGAAAGGATCCTGCGAGTCGACTCCGCCGACGTTCTGATAACCTTCGTTACTAACACGTATGTTAAGCATATAAGTAAAAAGATGCTCGACAGCCTGACGGCGCAAGGGAGTAATTACGGTTTTAAAATACTGCTTATTCACCAGCCTCTTGAATACGTGGCCAAAGTTGCTTTTGAAAAAAATTATGATCTTATGCTCGCGGGGCATACGCACGGCGGACAGATAACGTTTCTCTTCCCGTTTATAAACTTAACCCCGACGTTGATTGAAACCAAATTCGTGCGGGGCGATTATAAAATAGGCAATATGCTGCTGGTGGTAACCAGGGGACTAGGAATGTCGCTTGCGCCTGTGCGCTATAACTCCACACCGGAAATTTCGGTGATCAATCTCTTCAAATAGACGCTTAACGACTAAAACAACGCTAAAAATATTCGATAATGAGTTGAATTAATATATGCCCGGGCAATTCTTTGTTATAAATTTCAGTTATATTTAGAACCAGGAAAAAATCTGTATGGAAATGACCACTACCGACAACAAAAAAGAAAAAACCTTAAAGAAACTTTCCGGAATTAAAAATCTTCCTTCTATCCCGAAAGTTGTGTTTGAAGTTACCAGACTTCTCAACGAACCCGCTACCGCAACGCGCAAGCTTTCGGAAGTTATTAGCAAGGACCAGGCGCTTACCGCCAAGATTCTTTCTGTCGCAAATTCTCCTTTATACGGGATTAAGCGAAATGTCTCCTCTCTGGAATTCGCGGTTCAGATATTAGGCTTTTCCGATATCAGAAATATAGTTACCGCCCTCTCTCTTGCAAGTTCTATTCAGATTTCGGGCAACCAGTATTTCGACCCATATGAATTCTGGCTTCACTCTATGGTTGTCGGTACCGCCGCAAAGGGGATCTCGCAGGACCTCGGTTTCGATTTCGGAAGCGACGTCTTCATTGCGGGTATACTTCACGATGTCGGGATTTTAGTAATTTATAAATTCTTCAACAACGAGTTTGTAGAAATAGTAGAGCGCTCCAGCTCCGAAAACCGGCCCATTCTCGAAGTCGAATATGATGTGCTCGGTTTGTCCCATCAGGAAATAGGACGTTTCCTCGCTGAAAAGTGGAGTCTGCCTCTTACTCTATGTGACTCTCTGAGTTATCACCACAAACCCGGCACATCCGAAGAGAACATCTTCTTCGTGTCAATTCTTCATCTGGTGGATTATATGACGCAAAAACTGGGGATTGGTGATTTTTACTGGGACAATAATTTGTCGCACGATCCCGAAATGCTGAAGGCCCTTAACTTCCCCGGCAAAGGCGATCTCGATACTTTTGTCTCCGAATACGCGGAAGTTTTTAAGGTAACCGCGGAATCAATTAAAATTTAATCTTATATTTACAACTCTATTTTAGTTCCCGGGATCCTGCAAAATCCGTTACCCGCATAATACCGCACCGCGGTAAATTCAATTTTCGTTAACAGCGCAAGAGGGAGAGGTTGAATACGGTACAAAACGGCGGCGGCCGCTCGAGAAAAACCTGGAATTTTCCAAGAGCCTTTTGGACGGCAAACCTTGTAGAGCTATTCGAGCGCGCGGCTTATTATGCCGTCTTTATCGCAATAACGCTGTATCTTACCAGGGTTGTCGGCTACAGCGATATTAACGCGGGCTGGATAGGCGGAATGTTTGCTGCGGGCCTATATTTTCTTCCGCCATTTACAGGGGCTTTCGCCGATAAGATCGGTTTCCGGAAAGCGATTATACTTGCCTTTTCACTGCTGACAATCGGTTATTTTACGCTCGGCGCGCTCCCGTACAAATCAACCGTTTTCCCCGCCCTCGTCGTCCTTATGTTCGGCGGCTCTTTCATCAAATCCATTATTACCGGAACGGTTGCCAAAACAACAACCAAAGAAACACGCGCGAAAGGATATTCAATTTTTTACGGACTAGTAAACGTCGGCGCTTTCCTCGGAAAAACTTTTGCGTATCCTCTTAGACTGAAGTGGGGGCTCGAATCAATTAATTATTACGCCGCGGCGATGACGCTTATCGCGCTGGTTACGGTTTACTTCTTTTATAAATCGGTTAACATAGACGGTGAGGGAAAATCATTTAAAGAAGTCTGGGCGGGATTCATCCGCGTTGTAACAAACGTAAGGCTGCTTCTGCTTATCGTTATCGTAACGGGCTTCTGGATAATTCAGCACCAGCTTTACGCAACGATGCCCAAATACGTTCTACGCACCGTGGGCGAACACGCATCGCCGGAGTGGATTGCAAATGTTAATCCGTTTGTGGTGATGGTATTTGTCGTGCTGATTACCAATATGATGAGAAAGGTGAGGGCCGTCAGTTCAATGACTGTCGGTATGTTCCTAATGCCTGTCTCGGCCCTTCTGATGGCGTCCAGCCCGTTTCTTCGATCTATTACGGGAACATCGGTATCTATATTCGGTTTGATATCGGCACACCCGGTAACCGTGATGATGATTGCCGGGATAGTTGTGCAGGGACTCGCAGAATGTTTTATCTCCCCCAGATATCTAGAATATTTTTCTCTTCAGGCGCCGAAGGGAGAAGAGGGACTTTACCTGGGATTCAGTCATCTCCATTCCTTCCTGTCGTCTATTCTGGGATTCGGTATTTCCGGTTATCTTCTTACAGCATACGCGCCGGATCCGACATTATTATCCGCCGAACAACTGGTGCACGCGTACGATCACGCGCATTATATTTGGTATTACTTCGCGGCAATCGGTTTGACGGCGGCATTAGCGCTTGTTGTTTACAGAAAGGTCTTCGATAGAATCGACAGTGTGAAAATCGCGGCGGCCGGATAAATGTTTTTTCAAAACCACGCCGCAGGATGAGTTTAAATAATTTTGAAAATTTAATAGCCCATGAAAATTCAAAAAATCATATCGTTAGTTTTAATTTTTGTTATCGCGGCTTACATTTCCTCCTGTTCGTCCCCAAGACAATATCTTCCGCCGGAGGTATCCGGACTTACGCTTAAGCAAAAAATAGAAGGAAAAGAAGCCGGTGATTACGTGAACCGCCTACACTTCACTAAAGTTGTTTCTGATAAAAATCAAATAGGTTTTTATGAAGGTACTACGGGCAAAGCGGTCATCTACGTTACCGAATATTTATCGGTCGCTGACGCGGAAAGTGATTTCAATAAAATGACCAAAAAAATATTTCCCGGCAACCCAATCTTTATCGGAGGCGAATACATTAAGCTTGAGGGATATAACATGTACAAATGTTACGGTATGGGGCAAAGCCACTATGTTTTTGCAAACGATAAAGCTCTGCTTTGGGTCTCAGCGGAGCTGCAGGTTGGGGAGGGCTTTGTTAAAGATTACGTGTCTTACCTTGATTAAGAGGCATATTCCTTAGTGGCCTCCGGCACGTATTACTATTCATGATGTTTCATATTATCGCAAATATTCTAATTATTATTCCAAATATTGAATAATAGTATAATTAAGTTGTTATAAAACACTTGAAACTGCCTGAGAATTAGAATATATTAATTTCGCTGCCTTAACAAGGCTAACATTGAGACCACATAACATGTGCGTGTCTATAAATCCGGCTAGTAAAACAATCTTTTATCCGCCGGCATTTTCCAAATAAGCGGGCAAATCAAATTTCCATTTAGTTTTTATTATATCGTTTGAACGGTATTGGACAGTTCTTTATAATATTCTTATTATTCAATTATTAAAAACACGGGGCAAAAATAAAATGAATTCTCCCAGAAAAATACTGCTTAACGAAAACGAAATTCCCGAAAAATGGTATAACATACAGGCCGATATGCCTAACCAAATGTTGCCTCCTCTGCACCCCGGTACAAAGCAGCCCATCGGTCCCGAAGACCTTTCGCCGCTTTTTCCGACGGAGCTTATAAAACAAGAAGTATCGAAGGAAAGGTATATAGAGATACCGGAAGAGGTAAGGGATGTTTATTCAATGTGGAGGCCCACGCCGCTGTTCAGGGCGTACAACCTTGAAAAGATGCTTGATACCCCGGCAAAGATTTATTACAAGTACGAAGGCGTAAGCCCGGCAGGATCTCACAAGCCGAACACCGCAGTAGCTCAGGCGTATTACAATAAAGCCGAAGGCGTGAAGAAATTAACGACGGAAACCGGAGCCGGGCAATGGGGCAGTGCGCTTGCCTTTGCCTGCCAGCGTTTCGGTATAGACCTGGAAGTTTACATGGTGAAGATCAGCTACGAGCAGAAGCCTTACCGTAAGATGATGATGAACACCTGGGGCGCAAAAGTATTTTCTTCTCCCACGGATCAGACGGATGCGGGTAGGAAAGTTCTGGCCGACGATCCGAATTCTCCCGGGAGCTTAGGCATCGCAATATCCGAAGCCGTTGAAAGAGCCGCGAAGAACGGCGATACAAAGTACTCACTCGGCAGCGTACTTAATCATGTTTTGATGCATCAGACCGTGATAGGGCAGGAAGCGATTAAGCAGCTCGAAAAGGCGGGAGATTTCCCCGATATAGTCATTGCGCCCTTCGGCGGCGGATCTAACTTCGCGGGAATATCTTTCCCGTTCCTCCGCTATAATCTCGCCGAAGGCAAGAAGATTAGATGTATAGCGGTTGAGCCCGCATCTTGTCCCAAGCTTACCAAGGGAGAGTTCCGCTATGACTTCGGCGATACGATCGGCTTAACTCCGCTGCTGCCGATGTATACGCTCGGCCATACATTCGTTCCCGCACCCATTCATGCGGGCGGATTAAGGTACCACGGCGCGGGCGTAATTGTAAGTCAGCTTTTAAAAGATAATTTAATAGAAGCCGTAGCTCTTCAACAACTCGAGTGCTTCGACGCGGGCGTTAAGTTCGCAAAGGCGGAAGGCATCATTCCCGCGCCCGAAGCAACGCACGGAATCGCACAAGTTTTTAGGGAAGCGCAGAGAGCCAAGGAAGAAGGCACACAAAAAACAATACTGTTTAACCTTTGCGGACACGGCTACTTCGATATGAGCGCGTATGAGGCGTATTTCGCAGGCAAGCTTACCGATCACGAACTAACCGAAGACGAGCTTTATTCCGGATTAAAGGAATTAAATCTTCACCCCGTAGAATAAGTTTTTCTCTTGGGCGGTCCGTTATCTCTCTCTCCAAAAAAGTAACGGGCCGCCCATTCCTTTTTAAACATCGTAAAAATAACCGTTCCATTTGAACAAAAATTTGCTTAATATAAATTTCAGTTATACACATTCTGTTCCGGAGGGGGGAGTTTTCGTCCCGCCAATCCCTTTGCCGGAACAGCCGAAGCTGCTATAAAATAAATTTTAGGGGGAGTTATGAGTACCTTTATTAGGGCGCTACAGTTTTGTGCTTCCTTGATTTTTCTTTGTTCTCTTTCCGTTTTCCCGCAGACCGCCTCTCATCAATTAAAAATAAGCGAAGACACGCAGACGTGCATAGATTGTCACGAGGATGTTACTCCGGGCATAGTGGGCGACTGGCTTACGAGCCGCCACTCAAAGACGTCTTTCAGCCAGGCCGTAAAAGTTAAAGAAATAGAAAGAAGAGTCTCCAGCAAATCTGTGCCGGATGAATTGTCCGATGTCGCCGTGGGCTGTTACGAGTGTCATTGCCTTAATCCGGATAAACATGCCGATAATTTTGAACATTACGGCTACCGGGTAAACATTGTTGTTTCACCCAAAGACTGTAGCACCTGCCACGGCGAGGAATACGGCCAGTATAAGAATTCCAAAAAAGCGCATGCCCTGGATAATCTAAGAAAAAATCCTGTTTTCAGCGCACTTGTTGAAACCATAGATGGCGTTAAGCAGATTAAGAAAAATAAGATTGTTGGATTGCCCGCATCTCATTTTACGCTTAACGAAACTTGCTACGCATGTCATGGGACCGAAGTAAAAGTTGAGGGAACAAGAACAATAGCGACCGACGGCGGGGACATATTGGTTCCAAACCTTACCAACTGGCCGAACCAGGGAGTGGGAAGAATTAATCCCGACGGCAGCAGAGGCTCGTGCACCGCTTGTCATCCCCGCCACAGTTTCTCGATAGAAACAGCGCGCAGACCGTATACCTGCGGCCAATGTCATCTGGCGCCCGATGTGCCGGCGTTCAACATATATAAGGAAAGCAAGCACGGGAATATTTTTGAAACTGGAGAACACGTATGGGATTGGAACGCCGTTCCTTGGAAAGTCGGCACGGACTTTAACGCACCCACCTGCGCGGCGTGCCACAATAGTCTTCTTACAAAGTCTTCTGGCGAAGTAATAGTAAAGCGCAATCACGATTTCGGCGGAAGACTGTGGGTAAGAGTTTTCGGCTTAATTTATTCGCACCCCCAACCGAAAAGCGGCGCTACTTACGAGATCAAAAATAAGGACGGCCTGCCCCTTCCGACCGATTTCGCAAACAACACAGCATATGAATATCTGATAACATCGGAAGAACAGGCGGGAAGAAAAGCGGAAATGGAAAAAGTATGCTCATCTTGTCATAGCACGAGCTGGATAATGGGACACTTCGAGAAATTTGAGAGCAGCGTTAAAGAAGCCGATAAGATGGTTGAAGCCGCGACCGAATTAATGAGCAAGGCGTGGGAGAAAAAGCTGGCCGATAATAAAAATCCTTTCGATGAGCCCATTGAGCAGCTGTGGGTTAAGCAGTGGCTTTTCTACGCAAACTCGGTCAGATATGCTTCTGCTATGGGCGGTCCGGATTACGCCGCGTTTAAGAATGGCTGGTGGGAATTGACGAACAATCTCAACAATATGCATCAGCTGATGCGCCTGATGGAGAAAAAATAATTTTATCGGCAGTTGCCCGGTGATTAAAAAAAAATCACCGCTGATCTGTTATATGTCTTTGTAGAGACGACGCGGCGGCTTGCAGGCCGGCCGGCAGGGTCGTCTCTACTGATTATTTCTGTATGATGCCGTTATATACCCCCTGCCAAAATCATTTTAAAATAAATTCTTTTCCGCTTGCCGCATATTTTTTACCGACTTAAATTAGGTTCAAAAATACCGCGTACAAGTTTTTTACCACAACACGGAGATTGAAATGAAAACACGCCTAGCTTCCGTATTTTTTCTTTTAATTTTATTCGTCGCCCCGTCTTTCGCGCAGAAAGAAGACTCGAGTTTAATTACGCTCGACAGGATGTACAAAACAAAGGACTTTATGCCCGAAAAATTCGGACCCGCGCGCTGGCTTGACGACGGATCCGGCTACACTACACTCGAACCCTCGAAAACAGTTAAAGGCGGAACGGATATCGTTTTGTATAATCCGGCAGACGGCGGAAGACAAATGCTTGTACCCGCCGAAAAGCTCATCCCACAAGAAGAAAAAACACCGTTGCATATCGATAATTACGAATGGTCGAAAAGCCGTAAACGGCTTTTAATATTTACCAACACCGCGAGAGTTTGGAGAAGACATACTCGCGGCGATTACTGGGTGCTGGACCTGGATACGTGGAATTTAAATAAACTCGGCGGAAACGCGGAGCCTTCCACGCTTATGTTCGCCAAGTTTTCTCCCGATGAAAACCGTGTCGCTTATGTAATGAAGCATAATATTTATGTCGAAGATCTGAACTCTCATAAAATTACACCGCTTACAACCGACGGTACTTTTACAATCATTAATGGTACGTTCGACTGGGTTTATGAGGAAGAGCTCGATCTGCGCGACGGCTTCAGATGGAGCCCCGACGGAAAGTCGATTGCTTACTGGCAGCTCGATGCGAGCGGCATACGCGATTTTCTTCTTATAGACGATACCGACTCTCTTTATTCTTTTACAAAACCCGTGCAGTATCCGAAAGCAGGCACGGTAAACTCAGCGTGTAAGGTGGGTGTGGTAAGCGCCGAAGGCGGCCCAACAGTATGGATGAAAGTACCGGGCGATCCCCGCAACAATTATATTGCACGCATGGACTGGGCGGATAACTCCGATCAGCTTATTATCCAGCATTTAAATAGGCTGCAGAACGAAAATGCTGTTATGATGTGCGATGTTAAAACCGGCGACGTCAAAACTCTCTTTACCGAAAAAGATAAAGCATGGATAGACATTAACGACGATCTTCACTGGCTGAAAGACGGAAAACATTTTACTTGGGTAAGCGAGCGCGACGGATGGAGACACGTTTACACCGTTTCGCGCGCCGACGGGAAATTAAAACTTATTACCCCGGGCGATTTTGACGTTATCGATATTCAAAGTATCGACGAAACGAACGGTTGGCTTTATTTCATAGCATCTCCGGATAATGCGACAAGACGATATTTATATAGAATGGCTCTCAACGGCCGCGGTTCGCTTGAGAAAATTACGCCGGTAGAAGAGCGCGGGTTTAATTACTACCAAATATCTCCCAACTCCGAGTGGGCGATCCATACGTTTTCCGATTTCGATACTCCGCCCGTAACAGACCTTGTACACTTGCCCGATCATAAAGTTTACAGAACTTTAGTATCTAACGAAAAAATGATTAAAAAAATTAAAGCCCTCAAGATCAAGCCTGTTGAATTCTTCAAGGTGAAGATAAGCAAAAACATTACGCTCGACGGCTACTGTGTTAAGCCGTACAACTTCGATCCCTCAAAGAAATATCCCGTTTTATTCTACGTATACGGCGAGCCCGCGGCTCAGACGGTGCTCGACAGGTGGGGCGGGACTAACTGGCTGTGGCACGAAATGCTGGCGCAGCAGGGATATGTAATTATCAGCGTTGACAACAGGGGAACACCTTCTCCCAAAGGAAGAGAGTGGAGAAAAGTTTTGTATAAAAAAATTGGCGTGCTTAACTCGAGTGATCAGGCCGCTGCCGCGAAGGAGCTGTTGAAAACAAGATCTTATCTCGATCCCGAAAGAGTGGCTGTATGGGGATGGAGCGGAGGCGGATCGATGACGCTCAATCTAATGTTCAGGTATCCGGATATTTATAAAACCGGCTTATGCGTAGCTCCGGTAACGAACTTGAGGTATTACGATACTATTTACGAAGAAAGATACATGGGACTCCCATCGGTAGATTCGGCGGCTTATTGGGAAGGCTCCGCAATTAATTTTGCCGACGGCCTAAAAGGCAACCTTCTTCTCGTTCACGGGTCGGGAGACGACAATGTACATTACCAAAACACCGAGGCTCTCGTAAATAAATTAATTTATCTCGACAAGCCGTTCGACATGATGGTTTATCCCAACAGAACGCATAGTATATACATAGGCAAGAACACCAGACTTCACTTGTTCAGCCTTCTTACAAGGTATCTGCACGAACACGTACCTGCGGGTCCCTCAGAAGATTAAAATATAATACTGCGGGATAGCGGAAGCACATTTAAAGATGAATTCCGATATCCCGCAATTATTTTAACTCTACTATTCATTTCGCTCCTACTTCATTCCTTCTTCAAATCTCCGATGTTTGCCTGGATTTTTTTATATTTGGCATAATACCGTCAAAGGTATTGCTGTTTTCATTAAAATAAGGCGATTTTATCTAATTATGGACATACATTTTAAGACGGTTGATCCGGCGTCGGAAGAGGCTCTGGAATTTACGGGAAAACTCTTCGATGAACTTGATTCGATGTACGAACAGGGGGAGTCCGAAGAATTTAAGGAAGAAAACAACGAATTTGATCTTTTCATAATGGCTTATATCGAGAAAGAAGATGCGGTAGCGTGCGGAGCGTTGAGGCCTCATGATGAAAACACCGCGGAAATAAAGAGAATGTTCGTTCTTAAAAAGCATAGGGGCTCCGGCTTTTCAAAGCAGGTGCTCTACGAGCTCGAAAGAATAGCAAAAGACAAGGGTTTCAAAAAGCTGGTGTTGAAGACAGGCGTAATGCAGACGGAGGCGATTAACCTCTATAAGCAGAACGGCTTTACGCGCACCGACTGTTTCGGAAAATACGCCGGTGATCCCGAGAGTTTGTGTTTTGAGAAAATGATAGAGCAGCGTCCTCCCCAAGGAAGCTATTCATAGTTCTATAATTTATTACAAATAGTAGGGTTATAGAAAGCCGTATTAGGGCCGGAAGGTTAAATATTTGACGAAAATTAATTAGGTTATTTGTGGTTTTATGTGTATGTTTAACTCTCCGGGATTAGACCGGATTTTTTTATTTATTATTTTTTAGAGGTTCTTAAGTGAGTACTAAATTATTTGTAGGTTCTCTACCCTGGTCGGTTGACGATGCTCAACTGCAGGAAGCATTCGAAGTGCACGGAACAGTTGTTTCGGCTAAAGTTATCAAAGACCGCGAAACCGGAAGATCCAGAGGATTCGGTTTTGTTGAAATGGAGGACTCTACCGACGCCCAGAAGGCAATGGAGTCGTTGAACGATTCCGAATTTCAAGGAAGAAATATCGTAGTTAACGAAGCTAAAGCACGCAGCTAAGAGATTTTTTCGAATAACGTTCTAGAAGGCGTCCGTTAGGTCGCCTTTTTTATTTTAAATAATTAGGTAAAACCTTGGAGGTCTTTAAAGACCTCCAAGGTTTACGAGTTTTCATTATCTTATTGACGATTAACTCAATCAGCCTTTTTTCTTAAAGCTCATCTTAACGGGACCATAAATAACCAGGCCTTCGGCGGCGCCCGCGTTATCTTCAAAATTAAATTCCACCTTTACTTTAAATTCTCCCAATACAGCGGTAAAGTTTTTCTGATCTTTGAAAGACATGTCTCCCTTCAAATTTCCGTACGCAAGAAACAAGCCGTCTTTTTTCTTTTCTATTTTAACCGAGCCGAAATCGTTGTCTGTATAAATTCCCGTATAATTATTATAGTTAAAATCTTCGGGCACCGAAATTTTCCCGGGTTCTTTTTTCGATTCCTTTTTTTCCTTCGCCTTTTCCGCGCCCGCCATAATAAGGTTGAGTTCGGCATACGCAATTGAATCGGCCTTCTTCAAGCCTCCGAAAACATTATAAACATAGTCGGCAAAAAGATCGGGAGTATAAAAAGCATCGCCGTCGTCGTTAATAAGTATCGCAACCCCGATTTTCTCACCCGGCATAAATGAAATATGCGACCTCGTTCCGACGTACGAACCGAAGTGATGGATTAAAAGCTTCCCGTTGTAATTTGATCTTATCCATCCCAATCCGTATGCAAAGCGTTTGTATTTAAAGAATGTTTGATGAAAATCGATCTGCGCCGAATGAATTTCTTTCATAGATTCATCGGATATTATCTGCTTTCCGTTGAATCTGCCGTTGTTAATATTGAATATCAGCCACTTCGCAAGATCGTCTGCCGTGGAATAAATTCCTCCCGCGGCATGCATTGTCGCGTCGGTTTTTTCAAGGCCCACTTCTTCTGCGTGTCCGTCGGTGGTTGTGTAATTAGTGGGAAGATCGGTTTTTGTGTAGTGAGAAACATACGCGCTCGTGTTTTTCATTCCGAGAGGATCGAATATTTTTTCTTTGAGAAGATCCTTCCATGATTTGCCCGTTACGCTGTCTATAATAATGCTTGCGAGAACATAATCGGTGTTTGTGTATCTGTACTTCTTTCCCGTAAATCGGCACTTAGAAAATAATTCTAAAAGCTTTTTGTCGGTGTGCTGCCCGGTGTAAGCGGTTCTTAAAACAATCGGGATGCTCTCTATACCCGAGCGGTGGGTCAGCAGGTCTCTTAAAGATATTGTTTTCGTATTTAGCGGCGGCGGAAGTTCGAGCCCGGGAAGGTATTCGCTGATCGGATCATCAAGATTTAATTTCCCCTTCATCGGATAAAATTTTTGTAAGCTCTGCCGTAAATGATTTTGTAGAAGATGCGATATAAAACGGAGTATTAATCGTCGCCGGAACTTTCTTCTCAATATCCGAGTATCCGTACGCTTTTTCGAATATTATTGAATTGCCCCGCACGACGGATATTGTGAGACCGGTTTTAATGCCCAGCGTATCACGTGCTAGCCCTATGAAGTTATCGATATGTTTTAATTTTGCGGCGGTTGTAGTATCGGTTATTTTTTGAGGAAGAACGGGAGAAGCGGCAAGAAGAATTATCCCTATTACACACAACAAATTTTTTGATCTCGGCATAACATTTCCTTTTTTGATGCTCGGTAATGTTTTGACCGGAATGATTGCGGCAAGGTTACAATAAGAAATAATTTTTTCGTAGAGACGGGGCATGCCCCGTCTCTACGGTTTAATTATCCTTCAAACAAAAACCGATCATCATCATTTAAATCATGCTTTCCTGCTGCCATGAGGCATTCTTCTTTTAAAGATAATTTCGATTGTTTTTGTTCACGGTTATTGATGTACGTTATAACTTCATCAAGCTGCGATTGAGAATGAGAAAAAGCGCCGTAACCCGGCCGCCAGGTAAATCTTCCCTTAACAAGCTTTCTCGTGTTTACCCATCTTGATGACGAGGATTTTATCTCCTGAACAAAATCCGAAATTCTTTGGTGAGGTCTTAAAGCTATGAGCATGTGCAGCCGGTCGGGTGTGGAATTAATTGTTATAAGCTTGTGGCCTTTTTTCCTGGTGTGTGTCGAAATGTACTGAAAGAGATCGTACTTCCACGATTTTCTGATTAAACTCGTTTTTCCTTCCGAGGCAAATATTATGTGGAGAAAAATCCGGGTGTAGTTTACTGCCATGATTTTCCCAGGATATCGTTATATAATAGTTAAAGTTAATCCCGGTGCCGTTAAATAACAATCATTATTTGAAAAAACAGAGGCGTCTAATAAAGTTAGATTGTAGGGACAACACATGAGTTGTCCCTACGAACAAACAGAGTGGTAAAAAAACAAACGGTCTTTTCCTCCGTCCATCCCTCCGTTTTTTCCGCGCAAACCTAAAATTCGCCGCAAAATTATTTTTTGTATGTTACTTTCGACTTAATTCGATAAATTATTTATTAATTTAAACCCGGCTGTATTATGTTATCAAAAATAACCAACGTTGCACACCAGAATAGCCACACAAACTCAAAAAGTTTAAAATCATTTCATCAGAAAAAGAGGGAAATATGAGAAAGATTTCTTTTCTATTGGCCGCATTATTGTTAATCCTCGGATCTGCGAAGATATTCGCGCAGATAGACGCACGCATGCTGCAGTATCCGGACGTTTCACAGACTCAAATAGTGTTTGAATATGCCGGCGATCTTTGGATCGTTTCCAAAGACGGCGGTGTTGCTCATAAATTAACCACCCCGAAAGGCAATGAAATTCTGCCGCGGTTTTCGCCCGACGGCAAGCAGATTGCCTTTAGCGGAAATTACGAGGGCAACGTAGATGTTTACGTTATTCCTTCAATGGGCGGAATGCCGCTGAGAATAACTCACAACGGCTATAACGATATTATGGTCGACTGGAACCCCGACGGTAAGACCCTGCTTTATGCCTCTATAATGGAAAGCGGAAGAACGAGGTTTAACCAGTTCTATTCGGTCTCTGATAAAGGCGGAATGCCGGATAAGCTTCCTCTTCCTTACGCCGAGTTCGGCAGCTATTCGCCCGACGGCAATATGCTGGCTTTTACACCTAGAACACGCGCGTTCCGGACCTGGAAGCGCTACCGCGGCGGCATGGCGACCGATATTTGGGTATATAATTTTGATAAGAAGACAGCGGAAGATATTACCAACAGCGACGCCAACGACGAATTTCCGATGTGGCACGGCAACACAATTTACTTCCTCTCGGATAACGGTCCCTCCGAACGCAACAACATATGGGCTTATGATATCAACACAAAAAAAACCAGACAGATAACAAACTTCACCGAATTCGACGTTCATTTTCCCGCCCTCGGTCCTTCCGACATAGTGTTCGAGGCGGGCGGCAAATTGTACCTGCTTAACCTTGCTTCGGAAAAATATAAGGAAGTAAAAATTGAAGTGGTAACGGACGAAGCAACTCTTCTTCCGAAAGCAGAGAAGGCCGACAAATATATTCAAAGCTACTGGCCCTCACCCGACGGTAAGCGCGCCGTGTTCGAAGCCCGCGGAGATTTGTTCTCGGTTCCCGCGGAGAACGGACCGGTGCTCGATCTTACAAATACGTCGGGCTACGCCGAGCGTCATCCTTCCTGGTCGCCTAACGGAAAATACATCGCTTATTGGAGCGACCGCTCAGGAGAGTATGAATTGACAGTACGCGATATGGAAAATCCCGCGACTGAAAAGAAGCTTACTTCTTACGGACCCGGGTATCGCTACCAGATATTCTGGTCGCCGGACAGTAAAAAGATGGTTTTCATTGATAAGGCGATGAACATTTACATCTATGATATGGATAAGGATAAGACAACCAAGGTTAACCATGAAAAGTTTATGTACCAGGGCGGACTCATGAACTTTACCGTAAGCTGGTCGTCCGACAGCCGCTGGCTCGCCTATTCCGAAGATCAGAATAACCGCCACGGCGCGATATTTATCTTCGATTCAAAAGAAGGCGAGAATCATCAGGTAACATCAGGCTATTTCGATGACCGGCAGCCGTCCTTTGATCCCGACGGAAAATATCTTTATTACTTTTCCGGCAGAAACTTTAAGCCTCTATACAGCGACATGGACGGAACGTGGATTTATCCTAATGCCACCAACATTGCCGCCGTGGCATTATCCGATACTACTGTATCTCCGCTTGCGCCGAAGAACGACGTAGCGGAAATAAAGAAAGATGAGAAGAAAGAAAACGGAAAGAAAGAGGAGGGCAAGAAGAAAGAGGACAAAAAGGAAGAGAAGTCAAAAGATGTTCACATTACATTCAACGGATTTGAAAACCGCGTGGTACTTCTTCCTCCGCATGCAGGTAATTATACCAACCTTGAAGCCGTTTCCGGGAAAGTGGTTTATTTGAGGCTTCCCAACACAGGCTCGGGCGAGAAAGAAAAGGATCTTGTTTATTACGATCTCGGAAAACGCGAAGAGAAAACAATCGCCAAGGGAATCAGTAATTATCAAATATCCGCCGACGGTAAGAAAGCGATGATTTCCAAATCAGGATCTTATTATATAGTAGACGTTGCTCCCGATCAGAAGCTCGAGAAAAGCATGCCGGTCAGCAGGATGGAAATGACCGTCGTGCCGAGGCAGGAATGGCATCAGATATTCAACGACGCGTGGCGCTTCGAACGCGACTTTTTCTACGATCCCAATATGCACGGCGTGGATTGGAACGAGATGCGGACGCGCTACGGCAAGCTTATTGATAACGCTGTCACGCGCTCAGACGTAAATTACGTTATAGGCGAGCTGATAGGTGAGATAAGCTCATCGCATACATACAGAGGCGGCGGCGACGCAGAGACCCCCGCCAAAAGAGCCGTCGGGTATCTCGGCGTAGATTGGGCGCTGAATAATGGCGCTTACCAAATTAAGAAGATAATAAAAGGCGCACCGTGGGATACGGAAGATAAATCGCCTCTCGATCAGTCAGGGGTAAAAGTTAAAGAGGGCGATTACATACTCGCGGTTAACGGCGTGCCGATGGACGTAACAAAAGATCCCTGGGCCGCGTTCGAAGGATTAGCAGGACAGACTATAGAGCTTACCGTTAACAACAAACCGAACATGGACGGCGCGTGGAAAGTTGTTGTCGAAACTTTGAAAGGCGAGACAGTTCTGCGCAACCTGGCGTGGATTGAAGCTAACAGGGAAAAAGTTGATAAAGCAACCGACGGTAAGATAGGATATATTTATGTGCAAGACACAGGCATAAGAGGACAGGATATGCTGGTGAAACAGTTCTCGGCCCAGTTCGATAAGGAAGGTTTGATAATAGACGAACGCTTCAACAGCGGCGGACAGATACCCGACAGGTTCATAGAGCTTCTCGACAGAAAACCGCTCGCGTTCTGGGCGGTAAGAGACGGCGTGAACTGGCAGTGGCCGCCGGTGGGCAATTTCGGTCCGAAGGTTATGCTTATAAACGGATGGAGCGGATCGGGCGGCGATGCGTTCCCCGACTTTTTCCGCAAGGCGGGACTCGGTCCCCTGATCGGACAGAGAACGTGGGGCGGACTCATAGGCATCTCCGGCGCCCCGACATTAATTGACGGTGGTTTCCTCACCGTACCTACGTTCAGGATGTATGACCCCGACGGAAAATGGTTTAAGGAAGGACATGGTGTCGATCCGGATATTAAAGTCGTGGAAAATCCTGCCGAGCTTGCGAAGGGCAATGACCAGCAGCTGCAGGCGGGTATCGATGAAGTAATGAAACTGCTCAAGGAACATCCCCCGGTACATCCGAAGCAGCCGCCGTATCAGAAAAGATAATATTGAAAAATATATCTCGATATGGGCAAAGAGACTTGTCATTCTGAACGGAACGAAGTGTAGTGAAGAATCTAAATAATTTTGTGAGATTCTTCGGTCGTTTCGCTCCCTCAGAATGACATGTTTCATAGTGAAAACACATTGGGGGTTGTAAAGATATGATTGAAATAAAAAATATTACAAAAAAATTTTCCAAAGTTACCGCGCTCGATAACGTCAGTTTAAAAATAGAGCGCAGGGAATTCTTCGGGCTTCTGGGTCCGAACGGCGCCGGCAAATCTACATTAATGAATTTGCTCGTCGGCTACATGGATGCGGACGACGGCGAGATACTGATCGACGGCGAAAAGGTAATGAAAGATAATTTAAAGATCAGGAAGAAGATAGGGCTCGTGCCTCAGTCGATTGCTCTGTACGACGACATTTCCGCCGCGGAAAATCTTGAGGTATTCGGCGGGCTTTACGGGATTAAAAAAGGACTCCTTCGCGCCGCGATAGCCGAAAATCTTAACCGTGTTCAGCTATTCGAAAGAAGAAAAGATAAGGTGAAGAATTTCTCCGGCGGAATGAAAAGAAGACTTAACATTGCGGCTAGCCTTCTTCATGATCCTGAAATTCTTCTGTGCGATGAGCCGACCGTCGGGGTCGATCCGCAGTCGCGCAACGCAATTTTCGATTATCTTACGAAGCTCAACGACGAAGGCAAAACCGTCATCTATACTACCCATTACATGGAAGAAGCGGAGAGACTCTGCAGCAGGATCGCCATAATCGATTTCGGAAATATCATAGCCGAAGGATCGCTGGAACACCTTCTCGAATCAATTCCGTACGAGCAGACAATTCTAATAGCGAAGAATAAAATTACCGAAAACAAAAAGGAACTCTTCAAAAAATTCGGCCCGGTTCTTAACGAGCAGGACAAATATGAATTAAAACCAAACGACGGGATTAAGCTGTCCGATTTCTTCGCCGAGATTGAAGAAAACGGAATAAGCTACGGCTCAATCGATGTTCGTAAGCCGACGCTCGAAGCGCTGTTCCTTCACTTAACAGGAAGGAGGCTGAGAGATTGAAAACTATTTTAGCTCTCATCAAAAAAGATTATAAGCTTTTCCTGCGCGACAAGCCGGCCGTAAGTCTTACCTTCCTAGTTCCGGCGGTGTTGATATTTATTTTCGGTTCTATCTTCGGGCGGCCCTCATCCGGACCCACGGGTATTAAGATCGGTTTTGTGAACAACAGCGATTCTAAAATAGCAGCTAAGCTGGAAAGCGTGCTTGATACTACCGCGGCATTTAAGCTTGTTAAAAATTATACCGATGAAAAGGGGAATACGGTAAAATTCGACTCCAACTCCGTAAAGGAATATGTAAGAAAAGGCGACGCGCCTGCGGCACTTGTAATTCCTGCCGACGCGTTTACGGATACCTCAACGGGATTTAAGCTTAAGTTCTATTACGATCCGAAGAACGACATAGAAATGCAGGTAATAGAAGGGCTGATGACAAAGAATATAATGTCGCAGATGCCGAGCCTGTTTCTTTCAAGCATGCAGAACCGCGCCAAAGCCACGCTCGGCAAAGGGATAGGACAGCAGTTTAACAGGAAGATTGCCAATGTTATCAGCGAGTATTACGACGTCGACACTTCAAAAATCATGAACTGGACAAAGATGGATTTTGCCGACAGCATGATGAGCGATTCGGCGTCCAAAAGATCCAATTTCTTTACTAACCTGCTTCAGATGGATAAAGTTCAGCTCGTAGGTAAAGATATTAATAATCCGAACGCGACTCGAAGCGTCGGAGGCTGGGCTATAATGTTTCTTCTCTTTACTATTACGGCATCTTCAACTTCATTGTTCGACGACAAGAAAAGCGGTGTGGTATTAAGAATACTTTCAGCTCCCGTTTCCCGCGTTCAGATATTGTGGAGTAAATATCTGTACAATATATCGCTCGGCATAATACAGCTTATCGTTTTATTTGTGATGGGATATGTTTTCTTCGATATAGACATCTTTTCAAATTTCTTTAATCTTTTGCTGGTAATAATTTCGGCGGCCGCGGCGAGCACCGCGTTCGGCATGCTGCTTGCGGCGTTCAGTAAGACGGCCTCTCAGGCAAACGGTCTGGGTACATTTCTTATTTTGACGATGAGCGCTATCGGCGGCGCATGGTTTCCCACATTTATTCTGCCCCCGTTCATTCAGGTTTTAAGCAAAGGCACTCTCGTCTACTGGTCGATTGAGGGTTTCATGGATGTTTTGTGGAGGAATTCGAGCACTTTAGATATTCTTCCTGTAGTCGGAATACTGCTTGGTATAACCGCGGTTGTAAACTTTATAAGCGTGATTCAGTTTAAAAAGGGAGAAGTATTTTGAGACAAACCTCCGAGGCTTGCCTGCGGCAGGCAGGTTTTTAAAACCCCGGAGGTTTATTCCCGCCGCCATATTACTCCAAATATTCTTAAATTTCAGTCGTTAAAAAAACCGCTAACCGGCGAGTCCGATTATCATCACTTTATTACACGGAAAAGCCATGAATAGATTTTACACACCGGCATTTTTTCTTCTAGCAGTGTTACTTCTTTTAAACACCGCATTTGGCCAGACGGTTAATTTAAAATTTATAGAGACTAGCGACGTGCACGGCTCTCTCTTCCCCTATGATTTTAAAAACGACAAAGATATACACACCTCTCTTGCCCAGATATATAGGTATGTGAAAGAGCAGAGAGGGGACAAAAATCAGTCGGTGGTGCTTTTGGATGACGGCGATATTCTGCAGGGACAGCCGGTCGTCTATTATTATAACTTCGAGAAAACGGACGTACCGCACATCTGCGCGCAGGTTATGAACTATATGAAGTACGACGCCGGCACGGTGGGCAATCATGATATTGAACCGGGACACCCGGTTTACGATAAGATCGATAAAGAGTTCGATTTTCCGTGGCTCGCCGCAAACGCCGTTGACGTGAAAACGGGAAAACCTTATTTCAAGCCGTATACGGTAATTAAAAAAGACGGAATTAAAATCGCGATTCTCGGCATGGTTACACCCGCCATCCCGAACTGGCTGCCGAAGGATATCTGGAAGGGAATAAGATTCGATGATATGGTTGAGACCGCGGCAAAGTGGGTGAAGATAATTAAGGAGAAGGAAAAACCTGATCTTTTGATCGGCCTGTTCCATTCGGGTCCGGAAGAAGAGCGCAATCTTTACTCCGACGGAACCCGGAACATAGAAAATGCGTCGGCTCTGGTTGCGGAAAAGGTCCCGGGATTTGATGTCGTCTTTGCCGGACACGATCATAAAGTATGGAATACCACGGTGAAGAATGGCGAAGGAAAAGAGGTGGCGATACTCGATCCCGCAAACGCTGCGGTACATGCTGCAGTTGCGACCGTTAAAATGGAATACGATAAAAACACAAAATCATGGAATAAGAAAATAAGCGGAGAAATAATCGACAGCCGGGATTACAAACCAGACGCCGATTATATGAAGAAATTTGAACCGGCTGTTGAAGAAGTTAAGCGGTACGTATCAAAACCGATCGGAACGTTTACGAAAACGATCTCGACAAGAGAATCTCTTTTCGGCGATTCACCATTTGTCGATTTAATTAATTCGATACAGCTAAAAATTACCGGCGCCGATGTTTCGTTTGCCGCCCCGCTTTCTTTCAGCTCGCAGATAAAAGAGGGCACGGTTTACGTGCGCGATATGTTCAATCTTTACAAATACGAAAATCTTTTGTACACAATGGAACTGAGCGGCAAGGAAATAAAAAATTATTTGGAGTACTCGTACGGCAGCTGGTTCAATCAGATGAAAAACGCCGATGATAATCTCTTAAATTTTGAAAAAGACGCCGACGGAAATCTAGTGCTTAACCACGGCAGACCGAGAACCGCCGCTCCGTTCTATAATTTCTCTTCGGCGGCCGGAATAAAATATACCGTTGATGTTTCTAAACCCGCAGGCGAAAGAATAAATATAATTTCCATGGCTGACGGCAAGCCCTTCGACATGAATAAGAAATATAAGGTCGCGGTTAATTCTTACAGAGGCAACGGCGGCGGGGGACATTTAACGAAGGGCGCCGGCATACCTCACGATCAGCTTGCCTCGAGGGTGATAAGATCAACACAGAAGGACCTGCGTTATTATTTGATGAAATGGATCGAAGAGAAGAAAACCGTTACTCCGGAGGCACTGAACAACTGGAAAGTAATTCCCGCCGATTGGTGGGAAAAGGGGAAGGAAAAAGATTATAACATGCTTTTCGGCCGGTGAAAACTTTTAAATAGATTATAAATAATAATATCCGCCTGTCATATTCAGGCGGATATTTTCATATAGACCGATTCCGTTCTCGGGTCCATTACTTTTTTCCACAGCGGCGGGATAAGCGCAAGTATTATCATGCCCGGATAGCCCGTAGGCAGGACCGGTCCGCCTTCAACGCTTTCCAAAAGCTGATATTTTTTGGAAGCGTACAGATGATGATCCGAATGCCGCGTTAGTTCGAACAAAAACCATCTGCTTAAAACATTATTTGAGTTCCACGAATGATACGCCGCGACCTTTTCGGTTCTTCCGTCATCTTTTTTTCCCCTGCTCAAGCCGTAATGCTCTACATAATTTACGAGTTCAAGCAGGGAGAACCCTATTATCGAAGCGGCAAAATAAAACGGCAGTGTGTCCGCGCCGAAAATAAGCCCGGTAACCGCAATAAATAGAACGGTATAAATTGCAAATCGAACCATCTGGTTATTGAATGAAAAAACCTTTGCGCCGAGCTTTTGAAGTCTTTCCCTCTCTAATTTCCACGCGTTTAAATATGATCCGAAGACCGTTTGGATCCAGAATGAATAAAAAGACTGCCCCTTCGCAGCGCTGGCGGGATCATCTTCCGTTCCTACATTCTTGTGGTGACCCCTTATATGTTCTATATAAAAGTGTATATAGAGGGTGCTCAGCAGTATCGCCTTACCGAGAAACCTTTCGAAGGCGCTTTTCCTGTGAATCAGCTCGTGAGCGACGGTGATACCGAGTCCACCGAAAGAAACCCCGGCAGAGAGTACACAGCCGATAATTTCAAAAGCGTTTAAATTGACGGAACCGGCCTTCATCAAAAAAACAATAAGAACCGCATATTGTAAAAGCGCATGCCCCCACAGCAAAGCCGAGAACAAAGGGTTATTCTTAAATCGCTCTTCATCTTCAGGCGGAACGCCGCTTTCATCGGTTCCGGTAAACAGTTCGGCCGCCGGAATAACAATAAAGGCTATGATGAACGCGGAGTATGTCCATATACCGCCGCCGTAAATTCCGAACACCGCGGCAGCGGGAATTATAAATGAAAGCAAATACGGGAGGAGTCTTTTGTGTAAGTTCATATCGGTTTTATTTTTTGTAAAATAAGTTTACGAAAAACAGAAGTCAATATAGAGGGACTTCGTTTTTAAGGGAAGAAGTCGACGGACGCTTACAAAACGCTTCGATTATTATTAAATTAGTAGTTCAATTTTGAAGAGTTATTGTTTATAAATCCGAAAATAGGGTGAGTGTTATGAATATTGGAAAAAGTAAAAAATTATTTGAGGAAGCGCAAAAATATATTCCGGGCGGAGTAAACTCACCGGTAAGGGCTTTTAAATCGGTAGGCGGGACTCCGCTTTTTATAGAAAAAGGCGCCGGCTCAAAGATATACGACGTTGACGGTAACGAGTACGTTGAATACATCGGCAGCTGGGGACCGCATCTGTTCGGGCACAATCCGCCGTTTATTAAAGACGCACTTCTTAAAGCCGTCGAAAACGGAACAAGCTTCGGTGCGCCTACCGAGCTGGAAGTAAAAATGGCTAAACTTATAGGAGAACTTGTTCCGTCGGTTGAACAGGTGAGGATGGTAAACAGCGGTACCGAGGCGACGATGAGCGCTGTACGCGCGGCGCGCGGTTACACAGGCAGGGAGAAGTTTATAAAGTTCGAGGGATGCTATCACGGTCATGCCGATTATTTTCTTATCAAGGCGGGATCGGGAGCACTGACGCTGGGAGTTCCTACGAGTCCGGGCGTTACAAAAGGTAATGCCGCCGACACACTATTGGGAGATTATAACAGCATCGATTCAGTAAAAAATCTGATTAAAGAAAACAAAGGACAGATTGCGGCAGTAATAATAGAGCCGATAGCCGGAAACATGGGTGTAGTAAAAGCCGATGATAATTTCATGAAAGGGCTGAGAGAATTATGCGATGAGGAAAAGATCGTCCTAATTTTCGATGAAGTGATGACAGGGTTTCGCGTTGCGAAGGGCTGTGCCCAGGAACTGTTCGGAATTAAACCCGATCTTACGACCTTCGGCAAGATCATCGGCGGCGGACTCCCGGTGGGCGCTTTCGGCGGCAAGAAAGAGATAATGGAGCAGATAGCCCCGAGCGGACCGGTATATCAGGCCGGCACTCTAAGCGGCAACCCCCTTGCTATGGCGGCGGGATATGCGGCGCTGAGTCATATTAAAGATCATCCTGAAATTTACGATCAGCTTGAGGAAAAAGCCGTTTATCTTGAGAACGGAATTAAGGAGAACCTGAAATCCGTCAATAAAAAATTTGCTTTGAACAGGGTAGGTTCTATGCACACGCTCTTCTTCACGGAAAAAGAGGTTAATAACTTTGCTTCTGCCGTTACTTCCGATACGGCGATGTACGGCAGATATTTCTCCGAAATGCTGAACCGCGGAATTTATCTCGCGCCAGCGCAGTTCGAGGCGGCGTTTATTTCAACCGCGCATACAAACGAAGATCTGGATAAGACAATTAAGGCTAATTACGAAGCGTTGAAATTATTAACACATTAATCGTGTAAAGTAATGTGAGACAGAACATTATGTTCTCTATTACAAAAATAATTCTCCCCGCGAATAACGCGGGGATTGTTTTATATCGGTACTTTTTGCGAGGGCGGAACACTTAGGCCTAAAAGGGCTGCTGTGCCATTCGTTACCCGTATGCCCTTTCCGGCTTGTGATTGAAAAAGTAAATATCAATATTTCTAATTATCCATTAACGTTTCTAGAAAAACGCATGAAAATATTCAGCAAAAAAATTTTTCTGCTAACCATTATACTTTCGGCCTCGATAATCTTCGGGCCGGGTTTTATCAACTCGTCTAACACATCGGTCCCCAAAATTCTGAAGAAGGGAAAAATACTATACGTCGCCAACACGGTAATAGTAAAATACAAAACTGAGACCGGAGGAGTCTTGCGTAAAACCGCGACGCTTTCAGCGGAGATTCAGAATATGCTGCCTGCATTAAGTGTTGTTTCGGTTAACTCTACATTCAGTCCGCAGTCGCAGTCGCCGGCAGGAAGCCTGAACGGTATTATGACCGTTGAATACAATTCTTCTGAAGATCCTTTTATCGCGGCCTCAAAGATCGGGAAGCTAAACGGGGTTGAGTGGGCCGAACCCAGGTACGTAAGGCAGGCACTCTTTGAGCCAAACGATACCCTATACAGCAAGCAGTATAATCTTCCGCTTGTTAAAGCTCCGGAGGCATGGGACATTACCAAGGGGGACACGAATATTATTATCGGTATCGTGGATACGGGCGTGGACTGGTTACACCCCGATCTGCGCGCCAACATGTGGTACAAGATAGGATATGATCTGGGAGGCTTAAACGGCACACCCGATAATAATCCGATTGAGGATACCGGGGGCGGCTACCACGGTACCTTCGTTGCCGGAGTTGCCGATGCCGTAACTAATAATGTAACCGGCGTAGCCGGTATGGCGTACAACTGCAGGATCATGGCTGTTAAAGCATCCCGCAGCGACATGAGGGATAACAGTGGTACTCCTTATATTTATTACGGCTTCGAGGGAATTAAATACGCAGTTGATCACGGCGCAAAAGTTATTAACTGCAGCTGGGGAGGATACGGCTTTTCCCAGCTGGAACAGGACGTAATTAATTATGCAGTTAATAACGGTGCTGTTGTTGTGGCGGCTGCCGGTAACGACGATTCTTCCGACCCGCTTTATCCCGCGGCTTATAAAGGCGTTCTTTCTGTAGCGGCAACAGATCGGAATGATGTAAGATCTAACTTCTCAAATTACGGTCCGACGATAGATGTTACCGCTCCCGGACAAAATCTTGTCTCGACATGGCAGCCTGCGCCCCATTATTACTTCGGCGGCGCCGGTACCTCGTTCGCATCACCGCTGGTCGCGGGTCTCGCCGCTTTGGTAATTTCCAAATTTCCGGATTACAACCCTATGCAGATTGAAGAACAGATAAGAGTTAATTGTGACAACATAGATGCGCAGAACGATACCCTGCAATACCAGCTCGGCGGCGGAAGAATAAACGCGTATAAAGCGGTAACGGAGGCAAACTCCGAATCGGTAAGGGCTACAAGCGTGGTGTTTTCCGATGATCAGCCCGGAGACAACGGCGACGGCGCGTTTCAGCCGGGAGAGACGATCAGTGTGGGAGTTAAATTTATGAATTACTTAAATCCGCTTAGCAGTTTAACGGCAACGCTTGTCAACAACAATCCGTACTCAACTGTTGATAACGGAACATTCCGGATATCAAATTTGGCGACATTGGATTCGACGGACAATTATTCTTCGAAATTCACATTCACGTTATCCAAGACAATGCCCCCGAATGCGGAACTCGATTTCATCTTAAAATACAATGACGGCACTTACTCTGATTTTCAGCTAATAAACACTATCGGTAATCAGTCTTATGCAACACAATCCGGCAACAATATTACTCTCACGCTTACCAGCAAGGGTGCGCTCGGGTTCAACGATTTTCCCAATAATCTTGACGGCAGCGGATTCCGCTACCTTGGCGGGGACAATCTTTTATTTGAAGGCGCGCTGATGTTCGGGACGTCCGTAAGCACGATAGAGGATGTTGCAAGAGGTGCCGGTACAACCTCGGGCCAGGATACGTCTTTTGTTCCTGTTCAGAATTTAAGGATTGCCATACCCGGCGCCAACGCCGACCAGCAGGGCACTTCCATTTTCAGCGACGACGGGGCAGGCGCAAATAAACTGGGGATAACGACGAAGCAAATTTCCTATTCGTGGTCGGGCGATCCTTATAAAAATTTTATTGTCCTGAAATACCGATTCGCCAACAACTCCGCCAAAGCTATCTCCGGTTTTTATGCCGGACTTTTCTTTGACTGGGATATGGTTGAAAGCTCGGGCGACAACGACACGACCGCTTACGACAATAACGGCAACTTAGCTTATGTATATCACATCGGAGGTAATCCGAATACGTGGGTAGCAACCGCATTAATTTCGGATGCAAATTATGGTTACTGGGGAATAACGAACGACGGATCGGACGGCGGCTTCCAGATATACGACGGTTTTTCCGATACGGAAAAATGGGAAGCTCTTTCCAACGGTATCGGGAAAGCGAAGGCCGGTCCCGGTGATATCTCTGAGGTTACTTCGGGCGGACCGTATACAATTCAGCCGGGAGATACGCTTGACGTGGCGTTCGCTGTCGCCGCAGGCGCAAATCTTCAGGACTTAAGAAATACTATCGCAACAGCAAGATTTCAATACAACCGACTTGTTACGGATGTGCAAAGTGAAAACGGGAGTACACCGCTGAGTTTTGAGTTGGGCCAGAATTATCCCAATCCATTTAATCCTTCTACCACAATAAAATATACGATCCCTAAAGCGGAACATGTCGTAATAAAAGTATATGATATACTGGGAAATGAAATATCAACTCTTGTAGATGAAAATAAATCAGCGGGACGTTACACGGTTACATTTTCTGCTTCCGGCGCAAAGATGGCGAGCGGCGTATATTTTTACAGGATTACTGCCGGCGATTTTACCGCGACAAAAAAGCTTCTTCTTTTGAAATAATAATGTTTGTAGTAACAAACCTCCGAGGTTTTTAAAACCTCGGAGGTTTACGTCTTCTTGAATCTGATAAAAAATAAAGCTATTCTTTATACCGGCCGACCGAACCTTATGAACTTGTATTTAAAATTGAGGAGATGAAATATATGTCCCGCCTTACAAAGAGAACCGCAAAGCGGATAGGACAGGCGCCCGGATCGCTTATATACGTGGGAGAAAAACGGACCGAAAAAGTCAATATTAAGTTAATAGATTACGACGAAGCGCAGATAGATGAAAAAGACATTTCGGAAATCAAGCAGTGCTTGAAATATAAAGATACCCCATCGACAACTTGGATAAACATTAACGGTCTGCACGACGTAAATATAATCGAAAGCATCGGCGCTGTTTTCGGTATACACCCGCTTGTTCTGGAAGACGTGCTTAATACCGGCCAGCGGCCGAAGATGGACGTTTACGAAACATATACCTATATAGTATTCAACATGGTCCGTTATAACGAAGAGAAGAAAGAGATAGGGAACGAACAGGTAAGCCTTATCCTCGGGAGAAATTATATCATCTCTTTACAGGAAAAAGAAGGCGATGTATTCGACGCGGTAAGGGAAAGACTGAGGAACGGTAAGGGAAGAATAAGAAGAGGAGGACCCGATTACCTCGCGTACGCTCTTGTAGATGCCGTGGTCGACAGTTATTTCGTTACTCTGGAAAAAATAGGCGAAGTTATAGAAGAACTTGAGGACGAGCTTATCTCCGATCCTCAGCCGGAAAATCTTCACGCGATTCATAAGCTCCGCAGGGAAATGATACTGCTGCGTAAATCCGTATGGCCGCTCAGGGAGGTGATCAACGGTCTTTTGAGGGGCGATTCGGAATTTATACAGCAAGAGACGGGCATTTTTCTTAGAGATGTGTACGATCATACGATCCAGGTAATCGACACCATCGAATCCTTTCGTGATATGGTAAGCGGCATGCTGGACACATATCTTTCAAGCCTGAGCAACAGGATGAACGAAGTGATGAAGGTCCTTACTATTATTGCGACCATCTTTATACCGTTAACATTTATCGCAGGCGTTTACGGTATGAACTTCGAACATATGCCCGAGCTCAAATGGAACTGGATATATCCGGACGGGTTCTGGGCCATGATTCTGCTAATCGGCGGTTTTATGGTATATTATTTCAAAAGAAAGAAGTGGTTTTGAACCTGCCTGCCGCCTGCCTGCCGGTAGGCAGGGTAACCATGGTAGGCAAGCCTGCGCATTAGACAGCATCTATGCTTTGTTAAATGATACTGAAACCTTATTTTTATATAAATAATTAATAACAAGAAAAATTAAGTATGATGTGGAGCGTGGGATTTTACGTTCTAGCTTCTAACTCCTATCTTCTAAATTCTAAATAACAATGAAATCAAAAACATGTGTATTGCTTATTCAGCTGGGCACGCCCGACAGCCCGTCCGTGTCAGACGTGCGGAAATATCTATTTGAGTTTCTTAACGATCCGCGGGTTATAGACATACCGTGGCTTTTAAGAAAGCTGCTGGTAAATTTTATAATCGTACCGTTCCGCGCGCCGAAATCGGCGAAGATATATAAAAGGCTTTGGACGGAAAACGGATCACCGCTTTTACTGTACAGCGAGAGCGTTAAAGAAAAATTAGGCAAAGCACTCGGCAGTGACTTTACAGTAGAGCTCGCTATGCGGTATCAAAACCCGAGTATGGACGATGTGTTGGAAAGAATCAGAAAGGCCGCATACGAAAGGATTATTATATTTCCGCTTTTCCCGCAGTACGCCTCAGCCAGTACGGGATCTGCCGTAGATAAGGCGATGAAGATAATCAGCCGCTGGTGGGTAATTCCCGAGATCAAAGTTATAAGTCAGTTCTACGAGGATGAAGGATTCCTGAACACCATAATTGAAAGGGCCAATAAGTATAACCCAAATGATTATGATCATGTTCTCTTCAGCTATCACGGACTACCGGTAAGACAGGTGGATAAAGTTTACACCGACGGCAAACCGTGTTCCGACCATAATTGTGAAAATGAAATTAACGATGACAACAAGTACTGCTACAAAGCCGCGTGCTATGCCACTACAAGAAAGCTCGCATCCAAATTGAATCTTCCCAAAGAAAGATATACCGTCTGTTTTCAATCCCGACTCGACAAGGATTGGCTTGAGCCTTTCACCGATAAGGTTATAATAGAAAAAGCCAAAGAGGGCGCAAAAAAGCTGCTTGTATTCAGCCCCGCCTTCGTAGCCGATTGTCTGGAAACCACGGTCGAGATAGGATATGAATATCAGCTTTTGTTCGAAGAGCATGGCGGAGAGAAGATTCAACTGGTAGAGAGCTTAAACGATCACCCGATGTGGATTGATGCGCTGAAGGAGATGGTGCTGCAAAATTCGTAGCACAGATTAGTAATCTGTGCTACAAGACAATATAGTCCGGATGACAATAAGAGTAATTCCAGTCATCCCATTTTTTTACTAATCCGGCATTAACGGGATTTAATAGTACATACTTTATTATGAAATAAAATTCGACATCATCACGTATAAGACGATCATAACTTTCATCTTGCCAGAAATTTCCTGTCCTGTTTAAATATACGTTACATTTTCTGGCGGACACTCTTTTTATGGACTGCATTATTTTACTAACCCCCTTGTTTCCTTTTAGCAGATTAAAAACCAAATGAATATGATTAGGCATTATGCAATAGCAGATTAGAAAATAATCACGGCCCTCAGGGTAATGCATGGTTTTTTCACAGATTCCGGCAAGATTATTTTTTAATAACAAGTTCAATCCTGTCGTGTGTTTATCTAGGAAGGCGTCGTACTTTATAAATTCATGCTTAAAATTTTGAAAATCACCGCGACTATGATGTCGATTAAAACTTTCACTTTTTCCGGGTAAAACACTTTCTTTTAACCTATAGGTAATAAAATAAATACCATCTTCATAATAAAGATGTGGTAAATTTCTTCCGTGAAATTTTCTCATTTTAAATTTTTCGCAGCACAGATTACTAATCTGTGCTACGGTGTTTTATTTATAAAATAAGTTCACAAACCGTTTGTGTCAACACCCAAATCGTATAAAACCCCAATTAATGTTCAACTTCTTGCAAAAATTAAGTAAAGTCAAGACGCCCTCATGCCTTTTTTATTAAGGATATCACGTTAATAACCTAAATTAGTAAGTTTATGTTGACAAAAATCCTAATTTTTTTTATTTTCGAGCCGACAATAGTAATCAGAGAAGCCCATGAATACTTTTTGGAAAATTGCATTCGCAATATTCTTTGCGATTGCTCTAACAGGCGCGCTCCTTCCGATGGGACCGCAGACGATTACCGGCGGCCCGGTTAGTCCGGCCGACGTTGCCTGGATGCTTACCGCAACAGGCCTCGTTTTATTAATGACGCCGGGACTGTCGTTCTTTTACGGGGGAATGGTCAGCTCGAAGAATATAATTTCCACAATGCTTCAAAGTTTTATTGCTATGGGGGTGATAAGCATTTTGTGGATCGTATTCGGGTTCAGCCTGGCCTTCGGCAAGGACATCGGCGGAGTAATCGGAAATCCGTTTACGTTTTTTATGTTCCACGGTGTCGGAATGAAAACCGATCCCAAGCTTGCGCCGACTATCCCGCTAATGCTCTTCGCGCTCTTCCAGCTTAAGTTTGCCATTATTACACCGGCCCTTATTACCGGATCTTTCGCGGAGAGAGTAAAGTTCTCTTCGTACATAGTTTTTATGATACTCTTCAGCATATTTATTTACGCTCCTCTTGCTCACATGACCTGGCACCCCGACGGAATTCTCAGACACATGGGAGTACTCGATTTTGCCGGAGGAACCGTTGTGCACATATCGGCAGGACTGGCTGCATTGGCCGGCGCTATAAAACTCGGGAGAAGGAAGTCGCACGAGAACGGAGAAAAGCATACGCCAGCAAACATTCCCTACGTTATTTTGGGTACGGGACTATTATGGTTCGGGTGGTTCGGGTTTAACGCGGGATCGGCTCTCGGCGCAAACGCCACTGCGGTGCTGGCATTCGCTACAACCAATACCGCCTCCGCTGCTGCCGCTATAGCATGGGTTCTTCTCGATGCCATAAGAGGACAAAAACCTTCCGCTCTGGGAGCGTGCGTGGGCGCCGTAGTTGGCCTGGTTGCAATAACACCGGCCGCGGGATACGTGGATGTTGGCGCGAGTATTTTTATAGGCACAGTAGCCAGCGTAGTCAGCAACCTTGCCGTTTCGTGGAAATCAAGATTTACGCTAGACGACACATTGGACGTGTTTCCCTGCCACGGTCTCGGCGGTATTGTGGGAATGATCTTGACCGCCGTGTTTGCGCAGAAAGTCGGACTGATATTCGGACATACGGCCACTCTTGTCGCGCACATTGTCGGACTCGGCGTTGTTTCTGTTCTCGCGTTCGGGGGCTCTTATATTTTATATACAATAACAGACTGGATAACACCGTTAAGGGTTTCGGAAGAACAGGAGATAATCGGACTCGACCTGAGTCAGCATGGCGAAACGATATCCGAACAATTCCAGCTCGGAGAGATTAATATGAGAGAAAGCTGCAAGAATTGCTTACCCAGGAAAATTGAACCCCTACCCGGCCTCCCCCTTTTACAAAGGGGGAGGAGCCTTTATATTGGCAGCATTTTTTTGAATACAAGTTTTATTAGATTGCTGATCCAGGAAATCTTTATTAGTGTTATAATCTTTAATTTCGGACGGCTGCAAATATAGATATCGTTCCAAATAGGATTGAACTTATTTTTGAATTTGTAGAGTCCCAGATAATTATAGGCGAACCTCAGCTTTCGTCCCGTGAAGTTTATAAAAAATTCTTTTGAGAACAATTTACTTCCGTATACAACATACGGCACCTCTCCGAGACTCCAGTATTTATAGCCCTCCTTCACCAGTGTATCGAAGATTTTTTGAATAACGGCCTCCATTACACCCCTCGGCGCGTTCTTTCTTCTTAATAAAAGATCTGTTCTAACTTTTCCGTTTTCCAGACAATAAATGGTGATTCCGCCCAGCCACTTTCCATTTTCATCCCTCAGAACAAAGAACCTGTTCTTAGGCAGAAAAACATCGTTGAAAAAATGCTTTAACTGGGGCTCGCTCCCGTGAACACATTCCAGTTTAAAATCTTCAAGCCTAATACGGTTCTCTTCGGAATAAAGTATTTCAATAACATTGCCCTGCTTAAATCCGGCGCGGATTAATTCCCGTATAGATTTCTTTTTAAATGCGGGCGTGACAAATCGAGAACAGCTTCCTTCCCAACCTTAATAAGCTCGAAATTTTTATTTTTAAAATAAGGCGCCAACTCCGAATTGCAGCTGCTGATGAAGATCGGGATGTCTTGAAGAAAAAGTTTGTTATAATGCTCAAGCGCGGTTAGATCGAATCTGTATTGCGGATTGTTTATCCAGATAATGTTTTTGTTTTTTTTTGAACCGGCGCGTGAGCCCGGCATGCTCTTCTTCCGGGAAGACCTGCCGTTCTTTAAAATTACGGCATCCTGCTTATCATCAACCTCAAAAGGATAGGAAGAAAAATGCTTCCCCATTTTTATGTGCAGAAAATCTTTTATCAAACCGCTTCCGAATTATTTTACGCCTGTTCTCTTATAAACGTAATATAATCCGTGTTAACCGGTTCCTTATTGAGTTTGCGCACTTCTCTTGCTATTTGTCCTCTGTGATACGCGGAATGAAAAGAAACGTGTTTTAGCGCGGCCGCAACGCTGTTGGTATATTGAATTTCCCTGCTGTTTTTATAGGACATGTTTTTTTCAAAATCAGATTCGGTAATAGTATTTAAAAAAGACGCGTAGTTTGCGGCGCATTCATTGGAAAGTCTTTCACATTCTATTATGTTAAGTAAATCCCAGAAGGCGTTTTCAAAAATATCACCCTTAATTCTTTTGAGCCAGACGGATTCGGCAGTTAAAAGATGAGATAAAAGCCTCAAAACATTTTCGTCGTTTATTTCTTGTCGTTTAAGACTTTCTATTAATTTTGCATTTGCCCAGGCGTCGTATCTAAACAAATCGACGTAAAACGATTTCATTTTGCTTATCCTTTCTTTAAAATTAAAAGGACGGTGAAGAATTAAATTTCCCCGTCCTTATTCTCTTGTAGAGACGCGCCATGGCGCGTCTCTACCGTAAAATTAATCAAAACAACTATTTCATCAGCACAAACTTCTTTGTCTGCATAAAATCACCCGCCTTGATCGTATAAAAATAAATGCCGGAAGTAAGCGATCCATTAACGTCGTTTGTGTTGAACATTACGTAGTGTGTTCCCGCAGATCTAACGCCGTTAACAAGAGTTGCAACCTCGCGCCCGAGCATATCGTAAACCTTAAGCGAGACAAAGCCCTGACTCGGAATATTATACTCAATAGTAGTGCTCGGATTAAAAGGGTTGGGATAATTTTGTCCGAGTCTATATGCCGACGGAACGTCTGCATATTGATTGCCTTCGTTAATGCCCGTAACATTCGGATCGCTGTTCTGCGCGCCGTCTATGTATACCGCCCCGCTGTCGGCCGCGCCCGGATTATGGGCGATAACAACACTGTGAAATATTATATCACCCGTTGTACCGATGCCGCTCATCGGAACCTGCACAAACTTCCAGCCGGTCCAATTTAAAGTATCGGCTCTTACTTCCACGTTTTGGTCTGAATTAATATAAAACCAGTATTCGAGGAAGTTGCTGCTGGCGTCGCCGAATACCCACATACCGAAGCTGTTGCTGCGGTCGCTGCCTAGATCGGGTTTGTCGGCGTCGTATTCCCGGCAGAGCCCGGAGCCGGGATCTGTAAATTTATAAGTAATTCTGCCGGAGTGCAGGCCGTCTACCTTCGTACCGTAAATAATATCGAACTTTGTAACGCTTGTATCCACACCCACCGTACTGCCGCTGTAGGATGGCTCTTTCCAGTTTCCCATAGATTCGAAATCATCAACTATTTTTCCCGGTGTAAAATCATCGGCGGTTTTTGTTGTAAAGGTAAGCTTCATATCATTTTCGAATGAAGAAGCATTAAGACTTTTTAACCCGGTACGAAGTAAAAGGGTGTATTTTGCGTTGAAGTCAAGATCGTTGGTCGGCATAAATGAAAGCACGCCCTGCCCGTTATACTCTTTGTAGGTCGCGTTCTTAATCGCGACGGTTTTGCCTGTGGAGTCCTGGAAAGAAATCTGTCCGCCCAGCGAGCTTGTAAGCAGCGGTATGTTGAAGTAAACTATTACCTGAACGCTGGGACTTATTTCCGCCTCGCCCTGCGCGGGATAAGAACTCGATATTTCCAGCGGAATATTAGCTTTTGAATTAAAACTGAATGTATATGCGGAATCGAGGCTTGAGTTTAAGATACTTAACGCATTTGTATCGATAGAAGCGGTATACTTTGTAGTGTATGAAAATGCGGTTGACGGAGTAAAGATCATCGTCTTCCCGTTATCTTCCCAAGTAAAATTTCCGTCCACCGAAGGCGAAATAGAGAAAGCCGATTCGGCTGCCTGCTGTGCCATAGCCTGGCTGAAAGAAAATTTAATAGAGCCGGTAGCCCAAACGCTGTCCGAAGGGTTGGTCGGGGCATAACCCGTAACCGAAGGATGTGTGGCTCCCTGCTGTATTAAATTAAAGAAATGGTCCCAGTTCCAGCCGGCACCGGGGTCGGTGTGAGTGTTGCATGTAGGATCGAAGCTCGCCGTAGGATGAGCAGGATTCCATGTATTGTTTACCCAATTAACCCAGCTGGGAAACGTGTGCTGGTAATGACCGATAATCCTGTTCCTGTCAACCGGCACGTTGTACTTCTGTACAAAATGCCTGAAAAGCGCGGCGGAGGACTCGTACATCGCTTCGGTAAAATAAGAAGGATTGCTAACATATCCCTCATGCTCTACTCCGAGCATAACTCTGTTCCAGCAGGCCACATGCCACGCAGCGTATTTCTCCCTGACCATCTGAACTATATACCCGTCGGAACTCCTTATTATGTAATGCGAGCTAGCTTTGGCGGCCGGGTTCTTCAGCCACGAAAGCGAACCGGCAAATGGTCCCTCCGTATCATGTACAACTAAAAACAGCTGCTGGAATGAACCTGTCGAATAATAATTCGGACTCGGATCCCAAACAGCGGGTGGGTAATCTTCCGACTCGATTGACTGGGTTGATTTTACGTTCTTCTCTTTATTTTGCGGATTAACAAAAGCAGAGAACTGCATCATATTTATTTCGGCATGCTGTGTTATTTTAATTTCTTTTAAATCCGTACCGTCGTGAAGGACTTTAAATACGTCGAACGTCATAAAAGGTCTTATCTCCGGCTGCGGAATTCCGGAGTACTCTTCAAGAACCGGGCGCCAGTTGTTTAAATTCGATCTGTCTATCTTCAAGCTGTCCGCGATTGAATTTAGAAGGGCGGCCGCGGCTTTAATATTCAGCGTAGCATTAAGCGCAACTTGATCCGGATCGGCACCGATTAACTTCGCTCCTTCGAGAAGCGAATGCCCGAACCAGCTGTCGTTTCTAAGTCCCATTATACCGTAGACCGGCGGCTGATCGCCGGGCTCACGGTTAGCAGGATCTTCTACGATATTTTGAAATCTTGTCTCCTCGTAGGCAACGGCTTTAAGCAGCTCTTCAGGAACATTATATTGACGAGCGGCGCTGCCGAACGCATCGAGAAGCTGAACCGCGGGGGGCGTGCTGTTTGCCGCGGATAATTTTTGAGCGTTTGCATTAATTACGAACCCGAACGAGATTAAAAACAGTATGTAGAAACGAATCCTCATTTTTCTCCCTTTTTAAATTTGCCCTTCCGGACAGAATAATTATTTAAACCGGACTATCCTGTCTGACGTAAAAACTTTCTTTGAAGTTTAAACGAATCGCAGATAATTAACCGGATTCCAGAAGCAGTAATCAATTTTGTTGATTATATGTAATTACGCGGGTATGCATAATTCGGCTTGACGACTGGCGGCACTACCTAGTACGATTTTTAATAATTAAATTTAGAACAACTTTATTTCAGTCACAATACAAATAATTAATCCGTTCAATTAAGGCTGCATTGACAAATAATCATGCAAAAATCATTGCAATTGATTAATGTTGAATTATTTTAGGGATAAGACTTTTCCGTTTATAGTTGTGCTCATTTTTTCCGCCCCGGATCCTGCACTAACCGCGTACTACGATCAACTGACATTTTCGGAGGAACAATATGCCCATTAAAGTTGACGAAGATATTTATTTGAGCGAACTCTCAGTTCAAAACGCCAAGGAACTGTTTGGGCTGGTGGACGGTAACCGGAATCATTTAAGAAGATGGCTCTCCTGGGTGGACAAGACGAGGGATATAAATAATACTATCGATTATATTCAATCTACCCAGCAGCAGGATATATACAGCGGCAGGATGGTGCTGGAAGTTTGGTACAAAGGGGAGCTGGCCGGACTAATAGATCTGCACGGAGGCGACAGCCTTAACATGAAGGCCGAGATCGGTTACTGGATTGCGGAGAAATTCCAGGGAAAGGGGATAACGACGAAAGCATGCAGGGCTTTTATCAACTACGCTTTTCATGAGATGGGCTTAAACAGGATTGCCATACGCTGTGCGGAAGATAATATTAAAAGCCGCGCCGTACCCGAACGGCTTAATTTTAAATTCGAGGGTATCGAAAGGGAAGGCCAGCATCTTTACGGCAAGTTTGTTGATCTTTACGTATATACGATCTTAAAGAAGGAATGGTGTGACGGAGAGATTGAATCATCTTCTTAAAATCATATCTTTATAACGCGGAATAAAAATCTTTTTTATCTTTGTGTTAAAAATTGCCATCATAAAGAAGGGAACTGCGGCTAAATGAATAAAAACCAGAGACCGTCGTGGGACGAATATTTTTTAAAGTTAGCTATGCTGGCGTCGGAAAGATCCACGTGTCCTAGAATGCACTGCGGCTGTGTTTTTGTAAAGGACCGTTTTGTTCTGGCTACCGGCTACAACGGCTCCCTCCCGGGGCATCCGCACTGCGATGACGTTGGATGCTTAGTAGTGGACAATCACTGCGTAAGGACCAATCACGCGGAGATAAACGCTCTAACTCAGGCGGCTATTCACGGAGCTAACATAAAGGGATCTACGGCATATATCACCAACATGTCGTGCACAACCTGCGCCAAAGCTTTGATAGCCTCTGGCATTAAGCGCGTAGTTGTTTTCTCCGATTTTCACGATACTCTCGCCACACAGTTCTACACGGAATCGGGAGTTGAAATTGTTAAGCTCGATATGCCGGAAACCAACATCAAGTACGATCTCGCCGGATACTCGTCTGCCAAGAAAACAGATAAGTCGCGCTAAAAATATTGAAGGCGGTTATGAGTGCTTCCCCAAAAGAATATTTAAAGCCACTGCTGGCAATTATCTTTTGGGGGATGTCGTTCATCGCCACAAAAATAGCGCTTGAAACATTGGCTCCGTTAACAATAATGTTCTTCAGGCTGGTTCTCAGTTTATTTATACTGATTCCCATCGCCCTTTATACTAAAAGAAGTTTTAGCGTTTCTTTGAAGACCCACGGACTTATATTCCTGCTTGCGCTCATAGCGGTCGTTCACCTGTTTGTACAAATTACCGGATTAAAATATACATCGGCAACAAACACAGGGTGGATAATAGGGATAACCCCGGTCTTCATGGCGATATTGGGATTCCTTGTATTTCGCGAGAGGCTTAGAGCGATTAACACCTCGGGTATAATAATCGCTTTCGCCGGACTCGTTCTTCTCATCAGCCGGGGGCATTTCGGCTCGATCGGGTTTATATCAAACAAGGGCGATTTACTTGTGCTTGCAAGTACTATAACGTGGAGTGTTTATTCTATCATCAATAAAAAAATAACGCTTCATTATCCGCCGATGATGACCATACTTTATTCCTTCCTTTTTATGGTCGTTATTATTTCCCCCTTTGTACTTAACACGGCCGCCGCGGAATCGGTATCCCGGCTCCCGGCGGAAGGATGGGCGGCGGTGCTTTTCCTCGGAATTTTTTGTTCGGGAGTTGGATATGTTTTGTGGGCGTATTCGCTAAAAGAGATGGGCTCCTCGAAAGCGGGCGTCTTCCTTTACCTCGAGCCTTTCGTAACGGTGTTTACGGCCTGGATTATTCTGGGCGAAACAATAACTCCGGTGATAATATTGAGCGGACTAATTATTACCTCAGGAGTAGTTCTTGTTAATCTAAACAGAACGCGGTCATAAAAATTTGTTGCGTTTACTCGTCCCATTTCTTAGGTTTCATCGTAATTGCCGCCCCTTCTCCAGTGTTGCGTAATTTACAATTAACCAACAATCGGAGGTTCAAATGAATACTAAAAGGTTCTTCCTGGCTTTCCTGGCCGTCTTCGTTGTACTTGAGGTTACAAACTACCTGGTTCACGGAGTTATTTTAATGTCCGCTTACAAGGATGAAATTTATAAGAACGTTTTCAGGCCCGAGGCCGATATGATGAGTAAAATGTGGATCGGCTGGGTTACGGACATTATCTGGTCGTACTTCTTCGTATTCCTGTTTGTAAAAGGTTATGAAAACAAGGGAGTGGGCGAAGGTCTTCGATTCGGACTTTATATCGGTTTGTTTTACGTGCTGGTCAGCAGTTACGGAATGTACGTGGTTCTGCCGCTTCAATATTCCTTAGTTCTGCAGTGGTTTATTTACGGATTGATACAAACGCTGATTCTCGGCGTACTTACTGCGGCAATCTACAAACCAATGGAGGTTAAAGCCGCGAAGCCTGCTGCTGCGTGAGGTTTTAAAAATCAAAAGGCGGCCTGAAACGACCGCCTTTTTAATAGACAGGATATCTTAATAATTAATTTGCTTCGACAAGCAGCTCTTCATCGATCGCTTTTTTCATCGATTCCTTAGGAAGCGCGCCGACAGCCATCTTGGGCTGGCCTTCCTTCGGTACGAAAAGCAGAGAAGGTATGCTTCTGATTCCGAACGCGCCGCCGAGTTCCTGTTCCTCGTCGGTATTGATCTTATAGAAATTAACCTTTCCTTTATATTCCTCGGAAAGCTCGTCGATAACGGGTCCTACCATACGGCAGGGTCCGCACCACGGCGCCCAGAAATCTATAACGCAGGGAAGGTCTCCCTCGAATTTCCACTCTTTATTCGTTTCGTAGTTAAAGACTTTCTCTAAAAAAGTCTGTTTTGTTAAATGCTCAGGCATTGGTGTCTCCTATTTTTTCTAATTTATAAAAATTATATTGCTTTTAAAACCCGCTGCATCTTTTCTTTTACTTCCTCCGCAACGGCATTCATGTTTTCGTTATCAATTAATTTTGTCATTATCATCGGATCGAAGGCGGAAACGACCGTCTTATCGCCGCTCTCGTAAACAATAACGTTGCACGGCAGAAGCAGTCCCAGCTGATCTTCCAGCTGAAGCGCTTTATGCGCCAGCGGAGGGTTGCACGCGCCGAGTATCTTGTACTTCTTAAAGTCCACGTTTATTTTCTTCTTGAGAGTTTCTTTGACGTCGATCTCCGTCAGTACGCCGAACCCCTCTTTTTTAAGTTCCTCTGTTACTTTTGCTATTGCTTCATCGTAACCGTAGTCAACGGTTTTTGAAAACCCGTATTCCATCTTATCACCTTTTTAAATATTGCTCAAAAATGTCTTTTTGTTTTACGCCGACATAAACTTTGTCGATTACACCGTTTTTTACCCCAACGGTTGCGGGCGTGGCTTTTATTCCGAAAATCCTGGCTGTTTCCATATCGCTCGATATATCAACATCGAATACATTCCTGTAACCCTTCTGCAGAGATTTTATTATAGGCGTCTGTGCTTTGCAGGCTCTGCAGGACGGACTGAAGAAATAAACTATACCTTTCGAACCATTTTTCTCCAGCGACTTAAGCTTTGCCGGAAGACCGCTTATTTTTGTTCCCTGAGTACGCTTCGCGGAAAACACAATGCTGTACTGCAATAAAATAAAAAGCGCCACAATACCAAGAAATATGTATAAGATTATCATCATTTTAATTACCGACAGTTATTTTGTTTTATGTTAAAAATTTAGTCCGCTTCTTCTTCTTCCTTTTTACGGGAAGTATTTATGTTAAGTCTAATGTAACACGGACAAAAACTGGTTACGCTCGTAAAAAGAAGGATTAAAGCAGCAAAGCCCATTAACAGAGCCGACCCGCCTTCTACATTCTTTGTAAGCAGCAGCACTATTATTGTTAAGGCGGCCGCCCCTCTAATTATTCTGTCTATTCCGCCGAGATTTTTTTTCATTTTATTTTTTCTCTTTCTTCGGATTTATTTATCTGCCGCCCGCGTTCCATCTTAAGATGCCGCCCTTCATATTGGCGGTGTTGAACCCCATCTTTTTAAGCTTCGCCGCGGCGTTAACGCTTCTACTTCCCGTTCTGCAGTAGCAGATGATCTCTTTGTCCTTGTATTTCTTAAGCTCGTTCGCCCTGCTTTTAATTTCGTATAAAGGGATTAGAACCGAGCCCTTAATGTTCTGATCCGAATGTTCTTTTGGAGTACGCACGTCGAGCAAAATGTGGTTCCTGGTGCTTTTCATCAAGCCGCGTACTTCCTCCGGCTCGTAGTGTTTAACCGATTTAGCTACAAGGGATTTTTTCACAAATCTGTAAGCAATAAGCAGAAAAAGAGCCAGTAACAATATTTGAGTTGTAGTCATAAAAGCTTTTTATTCCAGTAAATATGATTAATCATGTATGTTCGATACAAAAACCGGGAAAAGGTTTCAAAAAAAGGACGGCCTTGTGAGCCGTCCTTTAAGAAAATATCCTATCTTGTGGCGTGCTTAAGTTTCTTGAGGAAGATCATTACCAGGGCCGCGGCCATAAGTGACGTGCATACAAGCAGAAGGAAGAACTGCCAGAGCTCCCAGTTCTGGTAAAACCGCCCGACAAACCCTGATAGATAATTACCGACCGCGGTAGCGCCGAACCAGCCGCCCATCATTAAACCCTTCATGTGCGGCGGCGCGACTTTAGACACGAACGAAAGTCCCATAGGACTGAGATTCAGCTCTGCTATCGTAAGAGTAAAGTATGTCCCGATAAGCCAATACGGCGATACCGTGGAAGAGGAGGCCTCGCCGGATAAAGAATGAACACTGGCAAGGCCCTGAGCTGCTATTACCATTATCACGAACGCCAGAGCGGTAAGCAGCATTCCAATGCCAATCTTGGCAGGGGATGAGGGCTCCTTGTCCCTTCTGCTCAAAAGAGCGTACATGCCCACAACCAGAGGAGTAAGGAGTATTATGAACATGGGGTTGAATGATTGGAACTGTTCAGGCGCAATGGCGTTCTGCGCGGGCAGAGAATTGATCTTGTAAATAAGCAGCGCAAGTCCTGCCACGGAAAATATACCGCCGATCCCCTTTGTTTTAGCGGATGTTTTTCGACTGAATAAAACCGCTCCGCCCAGAAGAAACGCAAGCAGTGCGTGAAGGCCCAGGACATCGAAAAGTATGAAAGTAAAATTCCCGACCAGCTTATGTGTATAATCCCTGGCGAAGAGCGAAAGCGCCGCGCCGTTTTGATGGAATGACATCCAGAAGAAAATTACAATCGCGAAAATAATTAACAGCGCGATAACCCGTTCTTTTTCCTGCGCCTTCGAAAGCGATAGATCTTTCTCCGGCACTTTTTTATCCTTCGACATGTAGTCGGCGTCGATATAAAGTTTTCTGAACACGGTAAAGATGATTAAGGACAGAATCATTCCTGCGGCCGCAACTCCGAATGCCGCGTTGTATCCTTCAGCCAAGGTCACGTTATAATTTTCCATGATGAATCTTCTTATACCTGCCGCGGCCATTGGTGCATAAAACGCGCCGACATTTATTCCCATATAGAAAATATTATAACCGGCGTCTTTAAGGGAACCCTGCGTATGAGCATATAAATTGCCGACGAGAACAGAGATGTTGGCTTTAAAAAAACCGTTTCCGACCGCAATAACTACAAGAGCCGCAAAAACCTGGCCCGGAAGCGATGTGGGCACGGCAAGAAGAGCGTAGCCGATTCCCATAGTAACCGCGCCGATCATGATGGTTTTACCGTAACCAAGCATGTTGTCCGCTATCCATCCTCCGAGGATGGGGGTAAAGTAAACGCCGGCCATGAATATGCCGTAAATATTTGTAACGGTTGCCGCGTCCCATTTAAAATTCTCTCCGAGATAATAAACAAAAACCGAAAGCATGGTATAAAATCCGAACCGCTCCCACATTTCGGTAAAGAACAGTACGTACAGTCCCCTGGGATGACCTCTGAACATAGTTCCTCCTTATTACTGACGGAATATTTTATAATAGGTTTATATTAATCGGAATTAGAAAACAAAAAATAGAGGATGTAATTTCTCCCTTTTCAGCCTCTGTCGTCTTCCGAACGGAAGCATTAAAATTACACTTCAAAGTAAAGAGAATTTAATACAATAACCAAATAAACAATTCATTTTAAACCAGTCTGCATATTTCTTTTTAGACGGAAATTCAGGAGATTAACAATTGTTTCCTTTCCAATTTGAGAGTATCCATTTTTAATATGAGTAAAAGCGTAAAAGTCGATTACGGAATAGACGCGCCGCGCGCGGTACGGAACATTCTTGTAATCGGGATTATATTATTCCTTGTAGGCGTCTCTTTCCGGAGCGTAACACTGTTCGGCATTCACCTCGACGGCGATCTATTCATGGTCTTCGGCATGATAATGATGACAGAATCCTTCCTCATGCTGCTTTATTCCAAGTTCGGGAAGTTGAGACACATGAGGCGCATGCTTAAGATGGTGGAGTGGAGCGGTGATGAGACTGTGCTCGATGTAGGTACCGGAAGAGGATTGCTGATGATAGGGGCGGCTAAAAAATTAGACAGCGGGAAATCCGTCGGCATAGATATTTGGAACCCGGAAGATCTTACGGGCAACGATCGCGAAAACGCGCTTGCAAACGCATTCACCGAGGGCGTCCTCGAAAAAGTGGAGTTACATAACTACGACGCGCGGGAAATAAAAATTCCGGATGATTATTTTGATGTTGTTCTTTCAAATCTTTGTATTCATAACATCATCGACAAAGACGGCAGGGGAAAGGCCTGCTCGGAAATTTACAGGGTATTAAAGACCGGGCGGCAGTCGCGGTTATATCCGATTACAAATATGTTAAAGACTACAAGAGAACTTTTAAAAACCTCGGCTGCGCGGTAAGCAGAAAAAAATCATACTATACAACAACATTTCCGCCGCTGAAGGTAATCCGGGTAAAGAAATAAGTATTATAATTATCCCATTCCTCAAAATGCAGTTTCTGCTTCTGCCTTTTTATTTTTAATATTGATGAGAGACCGGTATGCCGAAGAAAAATGATATCGCTAGTTCATTCAAATTTCTGACGCTTACTCCGAGCCGATGGCCCGATGCAGAAAAGCTGTTCGGACCCAAAGGCGCCTGCGCCGGCTGCTGGTGCATGTGGTGGAAGCTTTCAAAGAAGGAGTTCGAGGAGGGTAAAGGTGATAAGAATAAAAAAGCATTTAAGAAGAGGGTAGTCTCAAACGGGATTCCCGGTATAATCGCTTATGATAAAAATGAACCCGTCGGCTGGTGCGCGGTAGAGCCGAGATCATCTTATAAGAAATTTGAGACTTCCAGGGTCTTAAAGCCTGTAGATGATAAACCGGTTTGGTCTATAGTGTGTTTCTTCATTAAAAAAGAATACAGAAGAAAGGGGCTGTCCACCGAATTGATTGAATCAGCCGTTAAACATGCGGCAAAGAAGAAAGCGAAAATAGTAGAGGGATACCCTGTAGATATGAAAGGTAAGAAAGATTATCCCGATACATTCGCATACTACGGAACAAAATCTGCGTTCGAGAAAGCGGGATTTAAAGAAGTATTAAGAAGATCGGAGACCAGACCGATTATGAGGTATTATATAAAATAAATTGGAATATCTTGTAGGGACAACTCATGAGTTGTCCCTACTGCCCAAAATATTTTTCGAAACACATTTAAGACCGGTTGTTCTTATAAGTCCCGTAGGGACGCAATATTTGTAGCAGTGTGCGTTTTCCCTTTCCAAAAAAATCCCTTTAGGGATGTAACTCTTATCCTAAAAAATTACGATGAATATTCGTATTTTAGCATAACTAAAACTTATCGGCATAATATGGATTTCCGACTAAAAGCATTCCGCAGCGCAGCGAAAAACCTGAGCTTTACAAAAGCGTCCCGCGAGTTATATATATCCCAGCCCGCCGTTACAAAACATATACAGGCGCTGGAAAGCGAGTACGGAGTTCGTTTATTTAACAGAAGCGGAAACAAGATCTATTTAACTCATGAAGGCAAAGCAATGCTGAAATATGCCGATGACGTTTATAAACAGCATTCCATTCTGGTGGACAGCCTAAACCAATTTAAAAGAAAGCAGGCGTGGGGTTTTAAGACTAGGAGCCAGTACGACGATTGCCCAATACGTTATTCCTCCGATCCTTGCGGGCTTCCACAACAGGTATCCTGATATAAAGCTTACCCTGCTGACCGGTAATTCCGAGCAGATAGCAGGCGCGCTGATAAAAGGAGAAATCGATCTCGGTATGGCTGAAGGGAAGATCAAGAGCAGGGAAATAAAATATCAAAGATTTCTGCAGGACGAGCTGGTCCCCGCCGTAAGAACAGACAATAATTTTGGAATAAAAGGTGAAATAACTTTAAAACAGCTAATCAAGCTTCCGCTTGTTTTAAGAGAGCGGGGGTCCGGGACACTCGAGGTTTTTGAACACGCTTTAAAAAATCGCGGCGTCAAACTATCTGATCTCAATGTTCAGATGTATCTAGGGAGTACCGAAGCGATAAAACTATACCTGGCTTCGGTCGACAGTATCGGCTTTATCTCCGTGCGGGCTCTGCAAAAGGAACTTGACTCCGGCCCGTTGAAAGTCTTTAAAATTAAAAACTTTAAAGTTCCCAGAACGTTTGAATTCATTTGTCTTCAGGGAAGCGTTCCCTCCGGTATAACAGCAGACTTTATAAAGTTTGCGAAGAGATAGATTCTGTCAAATCTTTTCAAACACAAAAGATATAAGTCTCGGGATGGTCATCTTCTCTCCGTTATCGAACCATTCTTTTAATTCTAAAATGTTAAATCCGTTTTTTAAAGCGGAGTCCGTAAAATCCGAAACGTGATGAATGTAAACCTCTAACTCCACTGTTCCGCTATCCGTTTCGTACCTGGCTTTTGTTCCGTTATATTGCTTGAAAGGATGAAGCTCGCATACATAAAACCTGCCGCCCGGTTTTAATTTTTTGAATGCCTGTTTGAAAATAAAATCGAGATCGGCGATATGCTCGAGCACGAGGCTGCAGGTTATTAAATCAGCAAGGTCATCTTCTATTTTCCATTCTTGTGTAAGATCCGATTGAATAAACAAAACGTTGCCGGATTTTATCTTCTCTTTTGCTCTCGCAAGCATCTCTTCTGAAAAGTCTATTCCGATCAGTTTATCGGCTTTCTTTGATTCAGGGACGACGACGAGGCGGCGCGGGCCGCCGACATCGCCAACACGCTCGACGGCGTTGCCAACATCGTCATCGAAGGCAATGTGTTGCGCTTCCAGATTCCGAAAGGGGCGACCGTCCTGCCCGGATATCTGAAGCAATTGACCTCGGCCGGCATCGAACCGATCGGGGCGGAAATCGCCCGCCCCACCCTCGACGACGTCTTTTTGACCCTGACCGGCCGCACGTTGCGCGACTGAGGCGTTTTAGAAAAAGTGGAAGCCGCTTTTTCGGTTCGAAAACGCGACAACAAAGAAAGCCTGTGACATGGAATTTCTTCGCGATACGTGGACTATCTTCAAGCGCGCCATCATCATTTCGTCGCAGAACCCGATGTGGATCGTGATCGGGCTGTTGCAGCCCATCCTTTATCTCACCCTGTTCGGGCCGCTGCTCATTCCGATGGCCAACATGCCCGGCTTCCCGCCGGGCAATGCCTGGCGCGTCTTCGTGCCGGGGCTGCTGGTGCAGCTCGGCATCTTCGGCGGCGCCTTTGTCGGCTTCGGCATCATCTATGAATGGCGTTCGGGCGTCATCGACCGGCAGATGGTCTCCCCGGCCAGCCGCACCGCCCTCATCGTCGGGCGGGTGCTGCGCGACGTGGTGGTGCTGTT
>CAWBBX010000134.1:0-17088 GCA_963787005.1 uncultured Bacteroidota bacterium | reverse complement strand
GCATCGTGACCGAGGTAGCTCGCAAATTTACCCGGATATTTTTTGCTCATCTTGTCGAAAAAGTTATGATACTTTTTGTCGCCCGTCCCAAGTAAAACCATCTGGATATTAAGCTTCATCATATCGTCAAAAGCCTTGTTGATAAGATCCAACCCTTTTGCGTCGTACAAGCGGGAAATAAGCCCGATGATAGGAATGTTCTCGTCGTACTCGAAACCGAACTTCTCGGCAAGTTCCTGCTTATTAACTGCCTTATTCGCCAGGTTCTTCAGCGAAAATTTCTTCGGAAGATGTTTGTCTTTCTCCGGATTCCATACCTTGGCGTCGATTCCGTTGACTATGCCGTAAAGATCGTTCTTTCTTTTTGCGAGAACGTTCTTTAACCCGGCACCTAATTCCTCGTCTGTCCTGATCTCGTTCGCGTATGTTTCACTTACGGTATTTATAACATCGGCGAATATAAGTCCGGACTTCATGAAATTCAGCTTACCGTATATCTCAAGCCCTTTCTCGGAATTCAGCTCTTCGGGCAGTCCGGTTTTATTGAATGCGGATTTAGGGAAAATACCCTGGTAAGCTAAATTGTGAACTGTGAACAAAGTCTTAAATTTCGAAAACAGTTCATCGTCCTTAAAAGTTGTTTTTAAGTAAGCCGGTATAAGTCCGGTCTGCCAGTCGTTGCAGTGAATAAGGTCGGGTATCCAGCCCAGTTTTGAGATAAGCTCGAAAACCGAATTGGAAAGGAGTATAAATCTTTCGTCGTTATCCGGATAATCTTCACCGGTAAACGGATCTATGTACAAACTGTTTCTGCTACCGAAATATTCCTGGTTATCCAAGAAATAAATTTGAACTCTTACTTTTTGTCCCGGCAAAAAACAAGATTTGATGGAAAATACAACGTCTTTTTCACCGATTTTAACGTGAAGATCTTTTAATCTGACTACTTCGTGTATTTTAAATTTTCTATCGTCAACGGCTCCATATTTTGGAACGACGATGCGGACTTCGTGCCCCATTTCAGCCAGCATTTGCGGCAGAGCCGCGGAAACGTCGGCCAAACCCCCAGTCTTCATGAAAGGCACTACTTCGGAGGTAACGAACAGAATTTTATACTTTTTTGCAGACATTTTAATAAGTGATTTTTTAATGAATACCGCAATTTACTAAAATAAATGATCTTTCTCAAAGAATTATTTGTACCCCGGATTCCGGTAATTTCCTATATTTTAAAGAATTTCGGCAATTATGAACTGTATGACTGCTAGTAAATATATAAAATCTCATAATATACATGCATTTAGACTCAGTGATGCGCGGAAACATGTATATATACCAGTTTATCCCGCAGGTTCTTAATTCGTACAATCATGCATCTTCTTCGTCACTATTTTTTATTAGAATTTTTCTTTATACTTATATTTTGGTAATAAAAATTAATCCCGGGTTTATCTTCATGATCAGAAATTTGATTTTATTAATAATATCAGGAGCATTTTCATTTATCATCGTATCGTGCGCGGCTTCTACCGCGGACAGATATTCGGAAGGCAGCGGTAAAAACGAAATGAAGGGCTCTGCTGAGAAAAATAAATCGTTTTATCCGGAGGATTTCAATTTAAGCGGTTATCATACCAGGCTTGATCTTAAAGAGGATAAGAAAGAAGAAAACCGGGAAAACTTTGAAATCTGGTATAACTATACAAAAGCGCCCGATACCACTGCTACCGTAAAAACAGCAGTAAAGACAATCCCCGGATACAGGGTCCAGGTTTTGTCGACCGACAATCTTGACGAGGCTAACAAAGTCCGCTCCGAAATTTTCTTCAAAACCAACCAGAAAGCCGTATACGTTATTTTCGATCCACCCTTTTACAGAGTGGAAGTCGGTGATTTTATTGATCTAAACGACGCTAAAAATCTTAGCTTCAAATTGAAGCAGAGCGGATACAGCGATGCGAGAGTTGTAAATGAAACCATTAACGTCTTTGATTAATTCTTCCGGCAATAAATTATGCTGAAGGTACTATCGAATCCCTCACAGATCGTTACCGTTGATACAAAGGGGCAAAATTATAAAAGAGGTCCCGATCTCTCCGATATCGGCGTATTAACGGATCATTCCGCAGTTATAGAAAACGGTATTATAAAAGATATCCTACCTAACTCATCGGCAGCAAATCTTAATGCTGATGAAATCATTAACATCAAAGATAAAGTTTTATTACCCGGACTAATAGAATGCCACACTCACAGCGTGTTCGCCGGTTCCAGAGCCGAGGAATTCAAGCTGAGACTTCAGGGAAAATCATACGAGGAAATTGCCGAAGCAGGCGGAGGCATTAACTCAACGGTGCAGGCAGTTCGTAAAGCCGGCAGTGAAGAGCTGCTGAATTTGGTAATACCCACGGTAGAGGGATTTATCAAACAGGGCGTAACTACGCTAGAAATAAAAAGCGGCTATGGACTCGATTTTGAGAACGAGATGAAAATCCTCGAAGTTATTAAGAATTTAAAGACGCGCTTCCCTATCGATATTGTTTCTACATTCCTCGGCGCTCATACCTTCCCGCCGGAGTTTAGATTAAATCGGCAGGGATACATCGATCTTTTGACTATGAAGATGATCCCCTTTATTGTGGAGAAAAAACTCGCGGAGTTTTGCGACGGCTTCTGCGAAAGCACAGCTTTCTCTGCCGAGGAGATCGATGAGATTTTTACAGCCGCCGCCGCACACAAACTTAAATTAAAACTTCACTCTGAGCAGTTTAATAATATCGGCGGATTGAACGTCGCCCTCAAGCATAAGGCCGTCAGCGTTGATCATCTTGAAGTAATAAATTCCGATGATATAGAAATGATCGCCTCATCCGATACAACCGCCGTTCTGCTGCCCGGAGTTTCATTCTTCCTGTCATATAATTACGCGCCCGCCAGAAAACTTATAGACAGCGGCGCGATAACAGCTTTAGCAACCGACTATAATCCCGGCTCATCTCATATACGCGGCTTAAGTTTTATTATGAGTCTCGCCTCATTAAATTTAAAGATGAGTATCGAGGAAATTCTTTCGGCTTATACCATAAATGCTGCTAAGGCTGTCGGCGCACAAAAAGACACAGGCAGTATAGAACCCGGGAAAAAAGCAGACTTTGCGGTTTTCGACACCGAGGAATATTCCGACATTGTTTATAACATCGGTGAGAATTTAAACGTAATGACAATTAAAAACGGGGAAATAATCTACAAAGCTCCCTCGCTCAATTAAATGAGAACGTCCCTTCTTTGGGATATCTCTATCTTCAAAAAACAGTTCTATTATATTTTCAAATTATCAATCAAGGTAAAGTATGAAACGCATTTCGATTTTACTGGCAATAATTCTGTCAGCCGGTTTATCATTGCTGTACGCTCAAAAAGTTAAAACCGGGATAGAAGTTTTGAGGGAACGCAATTTCGACATTCTCGAAGGCAAAAGGGTCGGATTAATTACTAACCCCACCGGTGTGGATTCCGATCTGAAATCAACGATAGACATTTTAAATGGGGCGGCAAACGTTCATCTTGCTGCACTGTACGGACCCGAGCACGGTGTTAGAGGCGACTTTTCAGGCGGGTCAAAAATCGGAAATACAATCGATAAAGAAACAGGTATCCCCGTGTTTTCTCTCTACGGTAAGACAAGAAAACCGACTCCTGAAATGCTGAAGGATATAGACGTTCTAGTATACGATATCCAGGATATCGGCTGCAGATCGTACACGTTCATCAGCACGATGGGTAAGGCGATGGAGGCCGCGGCCGAAAATAATATACCGTTCGTCGTTCTTGACAGACCGAATCCTCTGGGCGGTGAAAAGGTGGAGGGCAATTATGTAGAGGATAGCTCCATGACCTTTGTCAGCGCGTTTAAGATACCTTACGTATACGGACTAACCTGCGGAGAACTTGCCGAGCTTATAAACAACGAAGGGTTGCTGAAGAACGAAGTGAAGTGCAATTTAACCGTCGTCCCTATGAAGAACTGGAGACGAAATATGTCATTTAAAGAAACGGGTCTCCCTTGGGTGCCGACCTCTCCGCATATCCCCCACTTCGATACGCCGGAGTACTACGTAACGAGCGGAATAATGGGTGAACTCGGAACTCTCTCCGAAGGTGTGGGCTATACACTTCCGTTCGAGGTATTCGCCGCTGAATGGATTAACGCGGACAGCCTTTGCATGAATATGAATGCTCTCAGACTGCATGGCGTAAATTTCAGGCCGATTAATTTCAAAGCTTATTACGGAAGAGATAAGAATAAAGAAATGCACGGAGTTCAGATATATATTACTGATCTAAAAAAAGTGGATCTCATGGGACTTCAATACTATTTCATGCAGGTCCAAACGGAAATGTATCCTAATAAAAATCCGTTCACTATGGCAAAGCCCGAAAGAATCAGATTCTTTGATAATGTATGCGGAACACCGAAAATAAGAGAAATGTTCTCGAAGAATATGAGGTACGAAGATATAAAGAACTTTTTAGATAAAGATATTTCAGACTTTAAGAAACTATCCGAAAAGTATTATCTGTACAGGTAACTGGTTTACTAATTCGAGATGTATTTTTTTTATTTGAATAGGAGCCGGATATCAGTAACCGACCATCTGGCCCTTAGGTTAAGAGAATCCGGATAAAAAGAGAAATGTTCCGAAGGTTTGAACGGCAGCGGATTACCGAAGGAATATGTGCCGCTGCTGTCGGAATCCGAATAACACCAGAGCATATAATTGCCGGGCTGTATTCTTTCGAATTTAAATTTCATATCCGGATGCAATTTCTGCGTGTACTTTGTCTTCGCTTTATCGGTCCCTTGAAGCACCATTTCAATGTCGGATGAAGAATCGGCATTCTCTACGGAACCGGAAACACCCGTAAAATCCAAACCGTTTATTGTACTAAACTTGTATACAAATACCGAATCATAAAAATTGCCCGCGGCGTCTTTGAATTTGGACAGGTCAATTTTTATTCTGTAATCTGTTTTAGGCTTTAATTCATTTGACGGGATTATTTTAAATGATGCATTGTCATTAAAGTTCACGGAGTAAGACACGCTTTTCCCGAGAGTATCCGCAAAAGATATTCCTTCCCTGGCGGCCGAAGTATCCACCGCGTCATTCAGGAAAAAGTTGAACTCCGCATCTTTAAAATCTACATCGCCGGCACCGTTAGGAGGCTGTATCGCCGCTATCGAAGGTTTCGTAGTATCGGGTCTGTCGCTCAGATCGGCGCTTGTTAAATCGGACAGGAATACGTTCCCCGACTTGTCCCGCAGAGTATCCACAGTAACTGTAACATTATCGGTAATGTTCAGCGTCGAATCAATAACTAAGACAGCCTGACTTTTATTATTGTACTCCGAATACGCGAAAATCGGTTGCATGCTGTTTTGTGTTGTGGAATCAAAAACCACGAAGTTACGGCTCTTTACAATAGATGAATCGATAGCTTTTGTAAATTTTACGAGCATGTGAAATTTATCCGTCATCACCGCACTGATTATTCTCGGCTTTACTGTATCCGTTTTTGTAAGGAAGAAATTTAGCGGCGCAAAAACTGAGTCTGAAGCGGAAAGTATGATATCCTTGTACGGTACGCCGATTGCGTCCTGCCCCGGATTGTAAAGCAGATCCCGGAACTGATCCTTCACCGCGAAGACTCTGTACCCGCCCGGTGCGAGCCCGAATAACGTATAAGTACCGTCCTTTCCGGTTTGCGAGATGTAATCAGGTTTCATCTTAACCGGATTTATAGTGCTATCGCCTTTTAAATATGCATAGATAAGTACGCCGTCGGCGTTTGGATCGAAAACTTTGCCCGATATTTCTCCTCTGTCGATCTTAGGACCGGTTGAGAAAATGAAGTTATACGAGTGCGCCATTCTGTTGTTATTGTTGATATCGACAACATCCGTTCCTATCGTAACAACGTAAGTGCGGTCGGATTTCAATTTACTGGGAAAATAAATTCTTGCTGATGTGCCGCTCCAATCTATTTCCGTTTCGCCGTCGATTGCGGGAGAAATAAAAATAGCATTCCTTAAGGTGCGCTTGACAACGTATTCCGAAAAGTCTAATTCGATATAATCGTCCGAGAAATTAGTAGAGCCGTTCAAAGGATACGAACTTACTATTTCGGGCGGCGTCTTGTCTATCTCCCCTCCTCCCGGAGGAAGCTGGTTTGCGCAACCTGCTAAGGAAAGCGCTGCAAACACCAGCAGAATACTTTTTATTTTTTCTCTTGGGCTCTCAGCCATTTTCTGTATTTATTTACCATCCTTTGATGTTCTTTGTAAGAAGAAGAAAAATTATGTCCGCCGTTTCCGTCGGCTACAAAATATAAATAGCCGTTTTTATCCGGGAACAGTGCCGCAAGCAGCGCCGCTTTTCCGGGATTGTTTATCGGTCCCGGAGGTAGGCCGGCATACTTGTACGTATTGTAAGGTGATTTAAGGTTCAAATCTTTATACAGTATCCTGTTGGAATTACCCTTCTTGATGAATTTGATCGTAGGATCAGCCTGCAGTTTCATGCCCCGCTTGAGCCTGTTATAGTATACCCCCGCAATCTTCGGCATCTCCGATTTTTTCTTCGTCTCGCCTTCTACTATCGACGCTATGGTTACGATCTGGGGGATAGAATATCCCATTTGCTCCGCTCTAGCTCTGAGTGAATCGGTCATGAATCCGCGGAACGCGGAATAAAATTTTCTTAACACTTCGCGCGGACTGCTGTGTTCATAAATCTCATAAGTCTTAGGAAGAATGTAGCCCAGCATCGACGGTGATTTTATTCCCAGAGAATCGAGGAAGCTCCTGTTCATGCTAAGCGATGCAACCGCAGCCGAATCGATATAAACGTCGTTCTTTAATTTTTCAGCGACCCACCCTATAGAGGATCCGGCCTGTATAGTTGCGTTCTTAAGCAGATCGGCTTTGCTATCCAGAAGATAGTCAAGAAGTCCGAAATAGCTGAGTCCGTTTGGGATATAGTATCTTGCCGCTCTTATTTTTTTCTCCGCTCCGTATATAAAAGCCGCAATCCTTAAATTCGTCTTGCTCTGCACAACGCCTTTTGAATACAAATCATCGACTATTTCAGAGAACGGTTCACCTTTGCTTACTTCGAATTTGACCGGGCCGTAACCCTTGTAATAATTCGGTGTGAAGAATGTATAAAGCAGAAGCAGGAGAACCACGAAGAAAAATCCGGCTACGACAAAGAATTCTCTCCGTGATAAAAGCTTCTTTAAATTAGATTTCATTTTTGCGGCGGAGACGTTGAAGATATTTCCCCGGTTCAGTTCCTCCCGCTGAATAGCTCTCGATTCATCTAATATTCTTTCGTAAATCCTTATCAATGCCTCGGGACTAAGCGGATCTTCAACGTACCCGCTTATTTTCTTGCTGATCTGTTTTTCTCTTTCCGGGTTATACGTCGGCATGTTAAGTGATCTCTTTACGCGTCCGATCAACACGGAATGAAGCGTTCTTTGGCTGAGGAGATGAACTAATTGTTTATCGATATCGTCTATTCCGCCGCGAAGCCTGTTAAGGATCGCCTCCCTTTCTTCTTTGCTAAGGGAATTCAACTGGTTTTCTATTTTGTAAATAAGATCATCCATCGGCATTAAAATAAGGAATTATTCGTATGAAGAGAAAAAACATCAAGCATAATTTTCAACCGGGAGACTGGGGTACGGACTGTAATTTAAACCGTATTTTTCTCCTGCCTTGAAAATCTTTGAACCGCGGAAAGCTATCATAGCCGCGTTGTCACCGCAAAACTCAATCTTCGGTACAACAACCTTCTTCCCGTATTTTTCGGCGAGCGAAATCACCGCGCCTCGCAGCTCGCTGTTGGCGGCAACCCCGCCGACTAACGATATCGAATTTACATCGTAATTATTCAGCGCTTTTTCCGTATTCCTAATGAGAGCCATTATAACGGCCTTCTGGAACCCTGCCGCTATATCGTTTACATCCTGCCGGGGTATCGGCTTCGATGTTTCGAAATTTTTCTGAATGTATCTTAGAACTGCGGTTTTTAATCCGCTAAAAGAAAAGTTATAAGGATCTTTAAGAGCTGCTACGGGAAAATCGATCTTGTTCATGTCGCCTTCGGATGCGGCTTTCTGTATCTTCGGACCGCCAGGGTAACCGAGCCCAAGCATCTTCGCCACTTTATCGAACGCCTCGCCGGCCGCATCATCAACAGTTGAGCCCAGCTTTTTAATTTTATCGAAACTTTCTACCAGCAGAAGCAGCGTATGTCCGCCGGAAACTACCAGTGCCAGGTACGGAAACTGCGGCTTATTTTCCATCAGGAAACCGGAGTATATATGTCCTTCAATATGATTAACCGGAACGAAAGGTTTTTTGAGCGAGTATGCCAGCCCCTTAGCGAATGTTAGTCCTACAAGAAGAGCTCCTATTAAACCAGGGCCGGCAGTCGCACAAACCACATCGATATCTTTAAGCTCCAGTCCCGATTTTTTAAGCGCGTCTTTTACAAGCGGTATAACAATTTGAAGGTGGGCCCGGCTCGAGAGTTCCGGGACAACGCCTCCGTACTTAGAATGGAAATCCTGTGAAGAGATTAAGTTTGCTTTTAATATTTCATCCGAAATTACCGCAACCGATGTTTCGTCGCATGAGCTTTCTATTCCTAAAACGTTCATCTTTTGAATTTGAATATGTTCATAAAAATCTGTCCGGCTATATTCGGATTTTCTTTTAACCGCCTGATAGAATAAGCATACCAGTCTATACCGAACGGGACATAAACTCTTATCTTGTAACCGTCCGAGTTTATTTTGTTTCTCAATTCTTCTCTTACTCCGAGAAGCATCTGGAACTCGAACCTGTCCTTCGGTATATCAAGCTCGCGTATGAGCCTATAGGCTTCATTAATCAGAAATTCGTCGTGGGTTGCAATGCCCACATAGCTGCCCGACTTAAGCATAGCTTCCAAAACTTTTACGAAATTTTTTCGGATAACCTGCTTATCCTTGTAGGCAATGTTTGCGGGCTCGATATAAATCCCTTTGCAGAGCCTGTAGTTCGCGTCGAGCTTATTAAGAAATACAACATCGTCAAAAGTGCGTTTCAGGTAAGCTTGAACAACCACCCCGACCTTATCGTATTTTTCTCTAAGCCTTTTATAAAGTCTGAACGTTGCATCGGTATAAGGCGAATCTTCCATGTCGATGCGAAGGAAGTTCTCCAGCTTCTCGGCCTTTTCTACCAACTCGGATACGGCCTCGAATGCAAAATTCTCGTCTATCCCCAATCCCATCTGGGTAGGCTTTATCGAGATGTTTGCCATCAGATTGTTTTCGACGACGGCATCGAAGACCTTCAGTACGGCCTCTTTTGATTGAAGCGCCTCTTCTTTATTTTTTATCGACTCACCTAAGACATCGATAGTAGCGTAAATGTTTTTTGAATTCAGATCCTTAACGGTCCGAATAGCAGCGTCCAGTGTTTCCCCGGCTATATATCTTTTGGAAAAAAAGCCGACCAATGCTTTTGGCATTATCTGGACTATCGATACAATAATTTTGTTAAAGAACGACACTGTAAACTCCTGTCAATACTTACCTCAAATTTACCGTAGCGCCGGTTATTAAGCAAACCGCTAAAATAATTAACTCTTATATGTTTTGCCGGTTTCGTACGTACCGAACTTTTTTATGCTGATGGAAATTTCGGCCAGATGTTTTAACGCCAGCTTGATCTGTGAGTCATTCAAGCTGCCGCTCAGGTCGGCGTAAAATATGTACTGAAACGGCTTGTGAGGGATCGGTCTCGATTCGATCATAAGAAGATCGATATCCCTTAATGCGAATACGCTCAGCGCGCGGTACAGTGCGCCGGGCATGCTTTTAAGCTCGAAGCAGATAGATGTTTTCGGCTTTTCAATCCTCGTCTTTTTTTTCTTCTTGCTGATGGCGAGAAATCTCGTGAAGTTCTCCTGGTTGTTCTGGATACGGCTTTTCAGGACTTTCAGTTTATAAATATCCGCTGCTTCTCTGCTGGCTATCGCGGCTGTCGGTTCACCGTTATTCTTAAGCGATATCATTGCCGAGCCAGCTGTGTCGTAGGCCGGAATTATTTCGGCGTTCTTCAGCTTCTTCAGGAAATCGGAGCACTGTCCGAGCGCCTGAGGATGCGAATAAACTTTCTTGATCTCCGACAACTTGTATTTTTTATTCGCGAGCAGATGATGATTGATCTGAAGATTCAACTCGCCTACTATCGAAAGCGAGTAGTTCAGAAGAAGATCATACGTCTCGAATATACTACCGTAAAGAGTGTTTTCTATGGGGATAACGCCGTAATCAACGGTTCCGGCTTTTACTTTTGTAAATACCTTTTCGAAAGAGAAAGAAGGTGAAATCTTTATCTCTTCCCCGAACATTTTCTTCGAGGCGATTTCGCTGAAAGCACCTCTTTCTCCTTGAAACGCTACTTTAAGCATTGTTAACAGATAGTCCTTTTAAAATGTTTATCAACAGTCCGGTTTTAATCACCAGTTCATCCAATGAGCCGTTATTCACAAAAACAAAATCAGCTCTCTTCCTTTTTTCCTCATCTCTTATTTGATTCTCGTCTCTGTTCCTGAACTGTTCCTCGGTGTAATCGTCTCCACTCATCTTCCGTTTCATACGGATATCTTCATCCGCAGTTACAAGGACTACATAATCGAACAAGTTCTCCATGTCGGCTTCGTAAATAAGTGCCGCTTCGGCGAAAACTATATCGTTTTTCTTCTGCAATTCGCTTATTAATTCATTGGTCCTTTTTATAACTATGGGATGAAGTATCGCGTTGATCTTCATGACGTTTGAAGGGTCTGAGAAAACTACTTCGGCAAGAAATTTTTTATCCGGCATATCATCTTTAAATGAATTTATGCCGAATGTTTTTATAATTTCTTTCTTGACGTCCGGATCGGAAGAAAGAATGTCCTTTGAAACATCGTCAACTTTTACGACGGGATAACCCGACTTCTCGAGCTGACCGCAGAAGGCCGATTTACCGGCGCCTATTCCGCCGGTTACGGCTACTTTTAATTTAGTTCGTTTATTATCCTTCATAAGTATGCCGGGAGCGGAACGTAGATCCGCATTTCTTATTTAGCATAACTGATTTTGCGTACCTCGCGGATAACAGTTACTTTTATCTGTCCAGGGTATTCCATTTCCTGTTCTATCTTCGCGGCTATATCGTGCGAAAGCTTGTCCGCTATTATATCGTCAATTTTATCATGCTCAACTACTACTCTCACTTCCCGGCCCGCCTGAATAGCATATGTCTTCGCCACACCTTCAAAAGATTTGGCGAGAGCTTCCAAAGTCTCTAGTCTTTTCACGTATCCTTCGAGAGGTTCTCTCCTGGCACCGGGCCTTGCGCCGCTAATAGCGTCAGCCGCCTGAACCAGCGGAGCTATAGGATGCTCCATCTCTATATCTTCGTGATGAGAGCCTACCGCGTTAACGACTATAGGGTGTTCTTTGAACCTTTTGGTCAGCTCGTATCCGAGAAGTGCGTGAGGACCTTCTACGCTCTTGTCTACGGTTTTACCGACGTCGTGCAGCAGTCCGGCTCTTTTCGCCATCATCGGGTCGAGACCGAGTTCCGATGCCATTATTCCTGTAAGATACGCAACTTCAATACTGTGCTGAAGAAGATTCTGACCGTAGCTGGAGCGGTATTTCATTTTCCCAATATGCTTAACAAGTTCCTGGTGCATATTGTGAAGACCCAGCTGAAGAATAACGTTCTCTCCGTCTTTAACAAGCTCTTCTTCCAGTTCCAGTTTTACTTTCTCAACTACTTCTTCGATCCTGGAAGGATGGATTCGGCCGTCAGCTATCAGCCTTTCAAGCGAAACTCTGGCGACTTCTCTCCTGAACTGGTCGAAGGATGAAAGTATAACCGCTTCCGGAGTATCATCTACAATAACGTCTACGCCCGTTGCCGCTTCGAAAGAACGAATATTCCTTCCTTCTTTACCGATTATTCGGCCTTTCATATCGTCATTCTGAATTTGAACGACCGAAACGGTAGTTTCAATAGAATGGTCGGCCGCAGTACGCTGTATAGCCTGAACGATAATCTTTTGGGCTTCCTTCTTGGCATCCGCTTTAGCCTGGTCGTGAATCCCTTTAATTACATGCGCTACCTCTAATTTTGCATCGTTTGTCATGTTCTCTATGAGCATGTTCTTAGCTTCTTCAGAGGTCAGGCCGGATAATTTCTCCAGCTTCTCGTTTTGTTCTGCTTCTAGTTTTTTTACTTCCGTAAGGCGATGATCGATATTTCGCTTTAAATCGTTAAGTTCTTTTTCTGACTGTCTATTGTCTTTTTCCTTCTTAATTACTAAATCAAATTTTTTCTCAATATTCTCTTCACGCGTATTCAGCTGCTTTTCAAGATTGGATATTTTCTGTCTTTTTTGATTAACTTCATTGTCGAACTCAACCTTCTTCTTGTACCATTCGTCTTTAACCTCAAGTAATTTTTCCCTTTTGGTATTATTGGATTCTTTTTGAGCTTCGGAGATGATCTGCTTTGCTCTTTCCTCGGCCGAGACAAGACTTTTCTTACCGATTTTGGAGTTGAACAACCATCCTAAATAGAAGAATAATACCACTAGGAATATCGCCATTGGTATTAGCAATAATGGATCCATTTTTCCTCCGATGTGGGGTTGAAATATTATACCGCCGCTGCCAGCCGCAGACGTAACAAGGAAAAACCTCATTAAGTCAATGCGGGAATCTGCCCAAACGCTTTTTACTTCCTCTGTCCCAATTAAAACCGGGATCCCGGCAAGCCGGGATGAGGCCTGTAATAGACGCCGAAAGTCAAACTCCCTATTATATGAAAGTTATTTTTCCATTTATACCGGGACTGACAGAGCGGTTTTCAATTTTTAAGATGGGTCAAACATAGCTGGGTCGTTGATGAGAAGCTTTACTTTCTTTACTTTATCCGCGGCTTGAATTAGAAATTCTCGGTTTTTATTTTTTTCGATAAACAAATCGTACGCAATATTTAAACATGCAATTATTGCTATTGTCTGTGCGGGTTGATCGGGAAGTTCATCTTTGGTTTCTTCCATGACCTTGTTAACGTAAATAGCAAGTTCTTTGGCTATTTCTTCGTTCTCAACCAACAAAGAATATTCTTTATCAAATATTTTTATTTTAAGCTTCTTTTTTTCAGTCATTTATGTTTTTTCCATCTAACAAACAATAAATTAAAGAACTAAATCTGCCTGTCCGCAGACAGGTGGATATTTATCCTCGAAATTAGGTTTTGTAACTTAAGTTTCAGCTCTTCTCTCTCCTTTAAGTTTAATGAATTTAATTGACCGCTTTCACTCTCTGTTTTTAAATGCTCTATTTCCCCTTCGTACTTAACTAACTTTTGAGTAAGTAAAGAATTCTCTTTCCTTAGCTCTGAGATCCCCGTCTCAAGTTCGCTGTTACGTTTCGCTATATCCCCGAACTTGTGTAAAAGGCTCGACAGTTGTGATTCGATAGAACTCAAATCATTGATTAATATATCCTGTTTTGAAAGCTCTGCCAATTTCTAGCCTCTTAATTTAGCATTAAATTTCTTGCTTACGGCAGAAATAAGAGATAAGAACTCCTTTTCCACCTCATCTTCCGTAAGCGTCCTTTCCCCGGAATAGTATTCAAGGGCGAATGCCATGCTTTTTTTATCTTTCCCGATACTTTCACTCTCGAAGATATCGAAAACTTCCGCGTTCTTTAAAAGTTTAGAACCGGACTTCATGACGAAAGATATGACCTCTTCATATTTGACTTCTTTGTCGAATATGAACGCGAAATCTCTCAGGACTTTAGGATATTTAAGCGGCTCAATGTAACGGCTCTTTCCGGTATCAATATTTCTAAGAGCTTCAATATCGAACTCAAAACAAAATACATCCTGATTGATATCAAATTGTTTAAGAACTTCCTTTTTTACTTTACCACCTGAACCAAGCTCCTTACCATTCAAGTTTTTCGTAAAATAAAAAGCGTAAATACTATTATTACTATGATAATAGGAATCATTTAAAACATTGTCAAGCGAAATTTTCGATAGCAGACTATTTACTGCACCTTTTAAAAAGTAGAAATCTGACGATTCTTCGTCGAGATACCATGTTTTCTCTCTGATTTTTCCGGTTAACAGCATTAGCAGTTTAGGCGTTTCGGTAAAATCATCAAATGTCTTTATCCCGCTTTCGGATTTTTTGTTGAATACATTTCCTATTTCAAAAAATGCTGTGTCTTTTTCGCCGGAATTTATGTTTTTTGCCACAGTGGCGAGTGCACCAGGAATCATTGACGTGCGAAGATACGCCATATCCAGGCTCTGCGGATTCAAAATCGGAATTTTTGTCCCGGTAACGGAAGCGGTTTTTTCGCTTTGAAGAGGATTATTTATCATCTCAAAAAAACCGAGCGCTGTGCATACATCTTTAAGACGATCTGCAAAGGCGGATTCGTCGGCTTTACGGTTAAGTGTAATCGAGATCTTAGAAATGGTCGGAATATTATCGTAACCGTTTATACGCGCAATTTCTTCGATCAGATCAACTTCCCTTTCGATGTCGGGTCTAAAGGACGGCACGCTTACCGTAACTTCCGTTTCCGATTGCCGAACAATCTTAAAACCGAGCTTCATTAAAATTCGAACTACTTCGGCGTTCTTTATTTCATAGCCGAGGAGCTTAGTAATCCGCCCGAATCTCAGCTGCACCTCGAGCTCCGATTTTTCACCGGGATACTCATCTAATACTCCGGTGCATATACTACCGCCGCCCAGTTCAGCAATTAAGCTTGCTGTTCTTTCAGCCGCATACGTTGTTCCTTCAGGATCTACTCCTCTTTCAAAGCGGTAAGAAGCCTCCGTGCTTAGTCCCAGCGACTTGGATGTTTTCCTGATGCTGGAAGGATTAAAGTGCGCACTTTCTATAAGAATATCTTTTGTCGCATCGTTTATCTCGGAATTCTCGCCGCCCATTACTCCCGCAACTGCAACTGCCTTCTCGGCATCACATATCAGCAAGGTACCTTTAGGAAGCTTTCTTTCCTTGGAATCCAGCGTTACAAACTTCTCTTCGGAGTCCGTACTTCTTACAACTATCTTATTGCCGTTCAGCTTATTTAAATCGAAAGCATGAAGAGGCTGTCCCGTTTCATACATAACAAAATTCGTAATATCGACTACGTTATTAATCGGCCTTAATCCGATGGCAGATATTCGCTCTTTCAACCACTCGGGAGATTCTCTGATGGTTACGTTCTTAACTACACGAGCCGAGTAACGAGGACAATTGACAGCATCCTTGATATCCACGGAAGCCGCCTTGCTCACATCATCTGCGGATTCTTTTAAACTTAATTCCGGAACTTTAAATTGAAGATCGAAGAGCGCTGCTAAATCTCTGGCCACGCCGAAATGCGAAAGTGCGTCAGGTCTGTTGGGAGTAATAGCTATCTCGAAAATCACGTCATTTAATCCAAGTGCCTCCGTGATCGGTGTCCCTTCTTTAAGTGAAGGATCGAGAATCATTATGCCCTCGTGATCGTCGCTCAGCTCAAGCTCGTCTTCGGCACATATCATCCCGAAAGATTCAACTCCCCTTATCTTCGCTTTACTTATCTTAAAATTTCCTTTTGGTATCACGGTACCGACAGGCGAGAAAACTACTTTCTGCCCGGCTTCAACGTTCGGAGCTCCGCAGATAACCTGCAGATTCTCGCTGCCCGTGTCCACGGTGCACACCGATAGCCTATCTGCGTTCGGATGCTTCTTCTTATCCTTTACAAAACCTACAACAAAGCCCTTGTAAATTTCTGTTTGGTTTGTAATCTCTTCTACTTCCAAACCCGACATAGTTAAACGGCCGGATATTTCCTTAACCGTAATACCGCTTAGGTCCAAATAATCTTTTAGCCAATTAAGTGAAACTTTCAATTCTCTGTCTCCGGATCAAAACTGTTTGAGGAATCTAAAATCGTTATCGAAGAATACGCGTATGTCATCGATGCCGTACTTCAGCATAGCGGTCCGCTCTATGCCCATCCCGAAGGCATAGCCGGTATATTTCTCGGGATCGTAGCCTACGTGCGCAAATACGTTCGGGTCTACCATTCCGCAGCCGAGCACTTCGAGCCAGCCGGTTCCCTTGCAAACCTTGCAGCCCTTGCCGTGGCAGAGATAGCATGTAATATCCATCTCGGCGCTCGGTTCGGTGAACGGAAAGAAGCTCGGACGGAACCTGTACTGAAGGTCCTCTCCGTAAAACTGCTTCGCGAAAGAAACCAATGTCCCTTTCAACTCGGCAAATGTAACGTCCGTGTCAACGTATAGTCCTTCAACCTGATGGAACATACAGTAGCTTCTCGAGCTGACGGCTTCGTTTCTGTACACGCGTCCCGGCATAATAACCCGTACAGGCGGCTTCTGGTTTTCCATCACTCGGATCTGAACAGGAGATGTATGCGTTCTCAGGACAAAATCTTTATTGATGAAAAATGTGTCCTGCATATCTCTAGCCGGATGATCCGGGGGAAAATTGAGTGCTTCGAAATTGTTGTAATCCGATTCGAGCTCGGGTCCTTCGGAGACCGAAAATCCCAGACCTTTAAATATTGATTTTATCTCATCCAAGGTCTGCGTTAATATATGCCTGCTTCCCACCGTTCGAGAAATTCCAGGAAGGGAAAGATCGATATTTGATTCGAGGCTTACTTCGGAAGTCTCGAGCATACCTTTCACATCTTCGAAATTTTGTGTGAGTTTTGAGCGCAGTGTGTTTAGACTTTTGCCGAGGGCGGGCTTTTCTTCCTTGGAAGCGTTTTTCAACTCGTCGAATAGTTTCGACACCAAACCGTTACGGCTGAAATATTTAATCCTGATATCTTCGATCTGCTTAACACCGTCAGCTTCCGAGATGTCACTATTAAATTCAGCTTCAACTTTCTTAAGTTTTTCTTCAAGCATAG
>CAWBBX010000133.1:0-25849 GCA_963787005.1 uncultured Bacteroidota bacterium | reverse complement strand
ACTGTGCGTGTACTTCGTTCAACTCCATACTTGCCATCGATACCGCGGCAGGAAGACACCATTCGTCTCATAACGGACCTGAAGTCCTTCCCGGAACATATAAGATAAAAATTACAACAGCGGGTAAGACGGAGACTCAATCCGTTGAGCTCAAGCCTGATCCGAGGCATCCTTTCGATTTGAATGCTGCGAGTGAAGCATTTAAAGCAAGAATGCTGGTACATAATGACGTATCAACATTAAACGAGCTGGTAAACAGAATTCACAATTTAAAATCACAGATAAGCGATTTAAAATCTAATGTAAAAGCTGTGAGCGGGAAGATTCCTCCCGAATTTAAAGTACTGATGAAAGACGGGCAGAAAATAGATTCTTCCCTTTCAGCTATAGAAGATACTTTAATACAAACAAAAAGACAGCGGAAAGCGGGAGAGGACGACATACACTATTTAGCCCGTCTTGAAAACTGGTACGGCTCTATGCGGTATAGCATTTCACAAGACTATAATCGCGCGCCCGATCCTATGCTTCTGAAAGAATTGAATTCACTACATATACAGCTGAAAAAAAATGTTGACACGTTCAATGAAATTGTTACGGGAGCGATATCGGAGTTCAATAATAATGCATCGAATAAGAAACTTCCGACACTCTATTCCGGAGGCGCGATAATAATGAAATGAGTAAACGCATCAAATCTTAAGCTTTTTTTCCGAATCCGGGGATGCTATTGAAAGCATCCCCTTTTTATTGCAATAAATTTCAAGTATAAAGTGCAATTTTGATAATTTATTAAAAAAAATGGTTATTAAACTATTCTTTGAGGTGTTATTTATTTAATTTTAACATTCAATTCTTCAAATTTATACAGGAGTCGGATTTGGGACTATTAATTGTGGGTTCTCTCGGTTTGGATACGGTTGCAACCCCTTTCGACAGAGTTGAAAATGCGCTGGGCGGTTCCGCCACGTACATTTCTCTGGCATCCAGTTATTTCAGCGGACCCGTTTACCTGGTAGGTGTAGTAGGGGAAGATTTTCCGAAAAAATACATATCTCTTCTCGAAGATCACAACGTAGATCTGGAGGGTCTTCAGATTGTACCGGGCGGTAAAACCTTCCGCTGGTCGGGGAAGTACCATTATGATTTAAATGTTAGAGATACACTGTTTACAGAGCTGAACGTTTTCGAAGATTTTAATCCTATAGTCCCTGATAAATTCAAGAAATCAAAATTTGTTTGTCTAGGTAATATTGATCCTACTTTGCAGATGAGCGTGCTGGACCAAATGGACAACCCGTATTTTGTAGTCTGCGATACAATGAATTATTGGATAGAAGGGAAGAAGGATATATTATCCAAACTTCTTCCGCGCGTAAATGTGCTCATCATTAATGACTCGGAAGCGAGACTTCTGGCTGAAGAACCCAACATCGTTAAAGCCGCACACATTATAAGAGACATGGGACCTGAAATACTGATAATAAAAAAGGGCGAACACGGCGCTCTTCTATTTACAGAAGATATTGTCTTTTCTGCTCCCGCTTATCCCATGGAGATGATTTATGATCCAACGGGAGCCGGTGATTCGTTCGCGGGAGGATTTATCGGCTACCTGCATAAGACGCAGGATCTTAGTCCGGAAAACATGAAACGCGCCGTAATATACGGGAGCGCGATGGCTTCCTTCTGCGTTGAAAAATTTAGTACTAAAGGATTGGAAGAGATAGAGTACCTGAGAGTACAGGACAGATACAGAGAATTTTTAGATCTATCAAAAATTGATGAAAAGTAAAGAATATTTCTCTTTAAAATTATCCGGCAATAAGTTATTATATCTCGATCAGACAAAGCTTCCTTTCGACGAAGTGTATGTTGAGACAGACGACTACAATAGGATAGCGGAGGCAATCGAAAAGCTTGAGGTGCGCGGTGCTCCTTTAATCGGAATTGTCGCTGCGTACGCAATGGCTCTCGCTTTGAAAAATAGCTCCGCTTCCGACGCCGAAAATATTTTTCATACTGCTTTTGACAGGCTCGCCAAAACCAGACCCACGGCGGTAAATCTTTTTTACGCATTAAATGAATCCAAGAAGGTATTCGACTCGAACACAAGCCGGGAAGCACTATATGCGGAGCTTCTTGCCGCTGCGGAAAAAATCCATAATGAGGATATAGAAAAGTGCAGGAAGATAGGCGACAACGGCGCGAAAATCTTCAAGAGAAAATCTACAGTACTTACACACTGCAATACCGGAAAGCTTGCTACGGGCGGAGACGGAACCGCATTCAGCGTAATTAAAACGGGATTCGAAAAAGGTCTTGTTGAATTTGTCTATGCCGATGAAACACGGCCTCTTCTGCAGGGCGCCAGGCTTACGGCGTTCGAGCTGGACAGAAGCGGTATTCCGTTCGCGCTTCAATCGGATTCATCGGCAGCGGTACTTATGCAGCAGGGTAAGATTGATCTTGTTATTACCGGGGCAGACAGGATAGCACTGAACGGCGACTCAGCGAATAAGATCGGAACTTACAACCTTGCTGTGTTATGCGCACATCATGATATCCCGTTTTATATTGCGGCACCCACTACTACAATCGACCGTACTATCCCTTCCGGCTTAGATATTGAGATAGAACACAGAAGCTCTAGAGAGCTTCTTAATCTGAACGGCAGCAAGGTTGCTCCGGATCACTATAAAACCTTTTCCCCTGCTTTCGATGTTACGCCCGCTCATCTTATAACCGGAATTATCACGGAAGAAAATGTCTATTTTTTTCCGTATAATTTCATGTAATGAGTGAAATAATTAATACCGAAGCCGTGGTCTTGAGCAAGATCAACTACGGCGACACAAGTCTTATCGTCTCCCTCTTCACCAAAGAATACGGAAAGCTTTCCGTAATAGTTAAGGGCGGACGAAGCCCAAAATCCAAAACGGGATTTATTGTAGATCCTATAAACAATCTTAGCGTAATTATTTACTCAAAGGATACGCGCGAACTGCAAATACTCTCCGGTGCCGATCTTATCTCTCCTTTTACAAGAATTAAGGAGGATTATGAGAAGCTAAAATACTCTTATGCCGTCCTCGAATTGTTGAAAAAGTTAACGGTAGATCACGAGGTTAACGAGAGGTTGTACAAAGGTCTTGTGAGAATCCTTTCTTTGCTCGATACATCCGATGAATCTCCGGTGGTTATATTCGGCAGGTTTTTTTTATTTTTTTTAACAGAGCTCGGTTATGAAGTACAGCTTGATAAATGTTCCGTATGCGGCAGAACAAACCTATCCGGAACAGATTTGGCTTATAATTACGGAATGGGTATTTTATGTCCCGATTGCAGGAGGGAACACCTGGAATCGTATTCCATTTCTTCGGAACTTTTTAACCACTTGACTTGTCTAAAGAAAAGTAAAAACAAGATTAAGAACAATACCGCTACCGCCGAAAAGGCAATTGTATTTATGGAAAAGTACCTGATTTATCATATTCCCGATTTCAAAGGGATACAATCACTGCAGCTGTTTGGTTAGCTAGAAAATACGATTTAATTTTTTATAGGCGGTAGGAGGTTTAAGTATGAAAATAAATGGAGGAAAAGATATGAAATCTAAAGGAATAATCGGTGCGCTGGCACTTGTTGTTGTAGGTATAATTTTCGGAGCTGTACTGGTTTCAGGATTCGGATTAGTTAGGCCGAGTTTCGCAGACATTACTCTCGGCTCGGCTCAGCCCCCAGTAAACTTTAATGCCGACGCATCTTCTTTTAGCAAAGCATTTATTGAAGCAGCAAAAAGAGTAACACCCGAGATAGTACAAATAACTGTCGTTGCTAAAACGGACGGCAACCCGCATTCGAATTTCTTCATGCCGTTCTTTCACGACATTCCTAAAGAAGAGGAAGGTTCCGGCAGCGGTATTATTATTTCACCCGACGGTTATATTGTAACAAACAATCACGTCGTAAAAAATGCTACTTCGGTTAAAGTAGGATTATTTGATAAGAGAACCTACGACGCGAAGGTTGTCGGCACAGATCCTCTTACCGATCTCGCCGTTATAAAGATTAATGCGAAAAATCTTCCCACGGCTTATCTAGGCAACTCCGACAGTTTAAAAGTCGGGCAGTGGGTGATGGCGATCGGTAATCCGCTTTCTCTAAGCTCGACCGTTACCGCGGGTATAGTCAGCGCGCTGGGAAGAGGTCACCTTGGTCTTATCAAGAACACCTACGGAATAGAGAATTATATCCAGACTGATGCTGCTATAAACCCGGGCAACAGCGGCGGGGCACTGGTGGATCTGTCCGGAGCTGTAATTGGAATAAACTCCGCGATACTGGCCTCGAGCTCGGGCAACTATATAGGCTACGGCTTTGCAATTCCGATTAACTTGGCAAAATCGGTTGCGAAAGAGTTGATAGCTAACGGGAAAGTGAACAGAGGTTATATCGGTGTTGAGATAGGCGACGTTGACGACGCCATGGCGAAATCACTCGGCATGTCGAAGCCCGAAGGAGTAATCATCCAGGGTATTGTACCCGGAGGAGCGGCGTCCAAGGAAGATATAAAGGCCGGCGATGTTATTTTGAAAGTAGACGGTAAATCAGTTAACAGATCTAACGAACTGCAGACTATAGTCGCATCCAAACAGGCCGGCGCGAATGTAGATCTTACTTTATTCAGAAACGGCAAGGAAATAAATAGGACGGTAACTCTTAAAGCACGTTCCGAATCCGACAAGAGTGAGCCTGTAGTAAATAAAAATGATTCCGATAACAATAACAACTCGGAAGCGAATAGCTTATCGATCGATGATGTAGGCTTGACCGTTCAGAACCTGAGTTCACAGGATAAATCAGATTACAACATAAAACACGGCGTAATGATTACGGATGTGAAGTCGTATTCTCCGGCTCAGGACCAGGGGCTGGGGCAGGGACTCGTAATCGTGGAAGCAGACAGGAAGCCGGTTGACAATGTTTCTCAATTAAAGAAAATTATAAAAGGGAAGGAGGGTTCGGCCGTGCTGTTGAAAGTTCAGGACAGTAAGGGCAACAGCAGGTTCGTCGGTATAGAAGTACCCTCTTCAAGCAAGTAAAAAAAACATAAATATTTTATTAAGGCGCCCGATTATTCGGGCGTTTTTTTTATATTTGTATTCTATTAAACTATGGAGAACTAATGATCAGATTCCTAACTGCGGGCGAGTCGCACGGGAAAGCACTAACTACTATTATAGAAGGATTCCCGTCAAACCTTAAAATTGAAAACCAGTATATTAATTTTCATCTTAAGAGAAGACAGGCGGGTTACGGTAGAGGATTAAGGATGAAGATTGAATCTGATACCGCCGAGATCCTCTCCGGTATAAGATTTCAGAAAACACTCGGTTCTCCTATCTCTCTACTGGTAAAAAACCGCGACTGGGAAAACTGGATCAAAAAGATGACCCCGGATAAAAAGAAATCCGCCGTAGAAAAGATAGTAATTCCCAGGCCGGGACACGCCGATCTGGTAGGCGTATCGAAATATAACTTTGACGACATAAGAAATTCTATCGAAAGATCGAGCGCGCGTGAAACGGCCGCCAGGGTGGCCGCTTGTACTATAGCTAGAAGATTTTTGGAAGAGTTCGGAATTACTGTAGGAAGCTTCGTTGAAAGCATCGGCGGAATTTATCCGAGAGAGAATTTTATAAATACTCTTTATGAAAATAAACTGCCCAGGAATTTCAGCGCGTGGGGGATTTCCGAAACCGCGGATAAAAGCGACGTAAGGGTTCTGGACAAAGAGCATGAACTGAAAATAATCGAAAAGATTAAGACCGCTAAGAAAAAAGGCGATACTCTCGGAGGTACTTTTTATGCCGTAGCTACAGGCATGCCGCTAGGTTTGGGAAGCTTCGTTCATTATGACGTTAAACTCGACGCCGAAATAGCCCAGTCTATAATGTCCATAAACGCGGTTAAGGCGATATCTATCGGTACGGGATTTGAATCGGCCGAGCAGTTTGGCTCCATTTCGCACGACGAAATTGTGAAGAAGGGCAGCTCGATCTCAAGAAAAACAAACAGAGCCGGCGGAATAGAAGGCGGCATATCAACCGGTCTGCCGATAATTGTCCGAGCGGCTATGAAACCTATCGCCACACTTATGAGTCCGATTGAGAGCGTGGACTTAAGTACGATGAGGAAAGTCGACGCAAGAAGAGAGAGGAGCGATTTTGTCGCAGTACCCGCCTGTGCCGTGATAGCGGAATCGATGCTGGCATGGAGCCTGGCTAAATTCTTCCTCGATAAGTTCGGCGGAGACTCAATTGAAGAAACCCGCGATAATTATAGAAATTATATCGGTAAGATGAATAAACGTCTTGCAAAAAATTTCAAGAAATAAAACCAGGCAAAATGCTCAAAACAGCAAAATTCATATTCAATAGTTTTTCCGAAAATACGTACGTTCTGTGGGATGATGAAACAATGGAAACTGCTGTAATAGATCCCGGCTGCTTCGAGGCGGAGGAGGAAAAGAGACTGCAAGAATTTATAGACGGAAGAAATTTAGTACCGAAATACTTAATCAATACTCACGGCCACCTCGATCATATACTAGGCTGCGGGTTCGTTAAAAATAATTACGAAGTTATTTATTACGCACCCGAGCCTGATATACCTCTGCTTAATAACGCCGGCTTACAAGCCTCCGCTTTCGGGATAGAAATCCCAGAAATTCCTTCCCCTGAAAAGTACATTACGGAAGATACCGAAATAAACTTAGGCGAGATTCTTTTAAAGTTTCTCTTCACACCAGGGCATACTCCCGGGGAATATTGTATCTATCTCCCAGACGAGAAGATATGCATTACAGGCGACGTATTGTTCAAAGAGAGCATCGGCCGTACCGATCTGTGGGGAGGGGATTATAATCTTCTTCTTGAATCGATAAAAACAAAACTGCTGAAGCTTGACGACGAAGTAGAGATATTTCCCGGACACGGCGAGGCAAGCACTATCGGCGACGAGAAAAAGTTTAACCCTTTCATTCATGAAATACAAAATTGATATAGATAGCTACTTTCGATATATTACATTCAATTAAATCATTTCTCATTTAAATTTCTTAAGCGATCAATGAGATCAGCCAAGACTTACCGAAAAAGATTATATTATCTGCTTCTCGCATATTTTCTTCTTTGGATACTCTGGTTCGAATTTATATTACCCGCAAATAATATCTTACCGAAGCCCTCGGTTGTTCTGCTGTCTCTCGGAGCTCTTTGGAGCGATTATCATCTTCCTATGAATTACATCGCTTCGTTTTCAACGGTATATCTCTCTTTGGCTGCCGCGTATTTTTCGGTGCGGCTCCTGTCGGGTTTTCTGGCTAAAGAAAATCATTTGATCACTACGCTGATAGCATCCTTTCACAGTTTCTCACTCTATCTTCCCGGGATTGTGCTCGGATTATTTTTAATTTACTGGTTCCCTCGTTCTGCGTATATAGGTTTTATGTTCATCTTTCTTACGGCATTTTTCTCTATGCTTATAAAATTCCAATCGAAAATTTCAGAAGTAAATGAATCGTACATCGAAGCGGCAGAATCAATGGGCGCCAGTGAAACATTAATCAACCGGCAGATTATTTGGAAATCGCTTCAGCCTGCCATGGCAAAACATATGCTGGAACTTCACCTGTATGCTTGGTCGGTTCTAATTATGTTCGAATACGTAAAAGGCGGATACGGGCTCGGTACTGTCCTTAGGCTCGCGCTTGAGTTCCGAGATTTGTCAGCGCTGTTTACTACCGCAATTATAATAGGAGTAACTATTTTTCTAGGAAGTCTGGTCGTAAAATATATGGAGAATAAGTTCGTGCATTGGAGTAAAATAGGATGAATGAACAGCCGCTGTTAAAATTAAATAGCGTTTCCAAATTCTATTATGGACCGGCAGGGGCAAAGCTGAATATTCTTGACAATTTAAACATGGAAATTAACGCCGGAGAGGATAAAGGCTCCGTTGTATCAGTGCTTGCACCCTACATGGCCGGGAAGTCTACTTTGTTAAAAGTTATTGCAGGCGTTGAAAAATCCTCTAACGGAGAAGTGCTGCTGAGGGGAAGCGAATATTCTTCTCCGGAGGGACGAATAGTTTATATACCGGAAAAGCCTTCTTCTTATCCCTGGCTCAGCGTAAGAGAAAATGTTGAGTTCGGTTTGGGGCTTAAAAGGAAAAGCGGCGGACGCAGCGCGGATGATTTAATTTCCATAGTCGGACTCACCGGATATGAGGATCATTTTCCGCACAAGGACAGTCTAGGATTTAGATTCCGAATATCGCTCGCTCGCGCAATGGCGCTGGAGCCTGATCTTATTCTTCTCGACGAGCCGTTCAGGAATATCCACGGCGAGACAAAGGAAGAGATGTACAAACTTATACGGATAGTTGCGGAAGAGATCGGGCAGAATATATTTCTCGCCACAACCAATATTACAGAATCGATCAGATTATCGAACATGATCTTCCTTATGAAAAAAGATCCCGCGGTTATCATCAAAGAACTTAAAAACGATGCTCTTCCGGTTTATTCTAAAAGCGAGACGAAATTTTCAGAAATCAGGGCGGAAATTGAAAATTCGTTCAACTCAATTCATCTAAATAGTACCGTTAATTTTTCCATTTAATTTTTATAATCCGAGTTATAATTTCATTATTTAAAATTTCTTTATCCGGTTTATACAACTACAGGATAAACGTAAAAATACAGGGCCGATATGGAAGAAAAATTTAAAGAACTTTCCAGACTTAAACAGGAAGCCAAACTAGGCGGGGGCGAAGAGAGAATTAAAAGCCAGCATAACAAAGGCAAACTGACCGCCCGTGAGAGAATAGAACTTTTAGCCGATGAAGGAAGCTTTGAAGAAATAGATATGTTCGTCGAGCACAGGTCTAACGACTTCGGATTGGACCAACAGAAAATACCCGGTGACGGAGTGATTACCGGCTTCGCTAAAATTGACGGCCGGCCTATTGCATTGTTCAGTCAGGATTTTACCGTTTTCGGCGGCTCACTTTCGGAGGCGCATGCAGAAAAGATCATAAAGATTATGAATATGGCGATGAAGATCGGGATACCGGTCGTCGGGCTTAACGATTCCGGCGGGGCGAGGATACAGGAAGGTGTAGTGAGTCTTGGCGGTTATGCCGATATATTTCTATTGAACACACTGGCGTCGGGTGTGGTCCCGCAAATCTCGGTAGTACTTGGTCCCTGCGCAGGCGGTGCGGTTTATTCTCCGGCAATAACAGATTTTACTTTCATGGTTAAGAATACAAGCTATATGTTCGTAACCGGTCCGAACGTTGTTAAGACCGTTACCCACGAAGAGGTCAGCTTCGAAGATCTGGGCGGAGCGGAGACGCACGCATCGAAGAGCGGAGTAGCACACTTTATCTGCGATAATGAAGTTGAGACTTTGATGAGTGTCCGCAAACTTATGAGCTTTCTTCCGTTGAATTTTATGGATAAATCGCCGGAGTCGGATTTTGATGCGGGCACGCTGAAGCCCGACGAAAGGCTTGATAAGGTAGTGCCTCATAATTCCAGCAAGCCGTACGATATGAAAGAAATAATTGGACTGTTAGTTGATAACGGCGATTTTTTTGAGGTGCACGAAAACTACGCCGAGAATATGATTGTAGGTTTCGCTAGAATCGGCGGAGCCGCAGTAGGAATTATCGCCAACCAGCCGGAAGTGCTGGCAGGTGTTCTGGACATAAATGCTTCCGTAAAAGGAGCCAGGTTTGTGCGCTTTTGCGATGCCTTCAACATTCCGCTTTTAGTTCTGGTAGATGTTCCCGGATTTTTACCCGGCACCGAACAGGAGTGGGGCGGTATAATAAAGCACGGTGCAAAGCTGCTCTATGCTTTCAGCGAAGCCACTGTTCCCAAAGTAACGGTAATTACCAGGAAAGCATACGGCGGCGCTTACGATGTTATGAATTCCAAACATATCCGCGGCGACTTCAACTACGCCTGGCCCTCGGCTGAAATAGCTGTAATGGGACCGAAAGGGGCAGTGGAAATTATCTTCAGAAAAGAAATTGCTGCCTCAAAAAATCCGGAAAAAGAACTTGAGAAAAAACTGGCGGATTATATCGATAAATTTGCTAATCCATATATAGCAGCGGAAAGAGGTTATATTGATGACGTAATAAATCCCCGAGAAACCAGGTTAAGATTAATCAATGCCTTTCGATTATTAAAGAACAAGGTGGATAAGAACCCGAAAAAGAAACACGGGAACATTCCGCTATAATTTCCCTAAAATATAACTTATTAGATAATAATTACTTAAGTAACATTAGCTGAAAATTCACTTGATAAATCTACTTTTATGCTTTATATTGTATGCAAAATTATCTGAATGGAGTGTGTATGAGAAACAGAATTCTACCATTTCTTACTATTTCTTTATTTGCTTTAATGTTTTATTCCTGCGGAGCGAACAAAGAAATAGCAAAAAGTGACAATAATACCTCTAATGAAAGTGAAATTCAGAAAGTTGGTATTGTTTCCGAGATGCTGGAACAAGCCAGGCAGTATTATATAGCGGCACTGGCTAAGCAGGAGAAAAACTCCACAACAGAAGCGGTGAATAACTACGAATCGGCCCTTCGAATAATTAACAACCTATCTTATTATCCCGGTATTGAGCAAAATGAAGCGTATAACGAGCTTGAAAACTCGGTTATAGATGATTATAGGAAGTACGTCGACGGACTAAGCGAACTTCCCAAGAACGTTTCTTTTGCGGCGCTTGAGGAATGGATGGGAAAATCGATGCCCGAGCTCAAGCTGAAGGAAGAGAAAAACAAACCCGAAAAGAAGACCGTGGTTGCATCCGAGGTTCCTCTTGAGGTTAACTCTTACGTTGAACAATGGCTCGATTACTTCACCGGCCGGGGTAGGGAACATATGAATACCTGGCTTGAGCGTTCCGGAAAATACTTCCCGATGATGGAACAGATTTTCGCGAAAGAAGGCGTTCCGAAACAGCTTATTTATTTAAGTATGGTGGAGAGCGGTTTGAATCCTACAGTCAGGTCATGGGCCAGCGCTGTGGGATTGTGGCAGTTTATAAAATCAACCGGCCGCCTTTACGGTCTGCACTCCGGATTTTATTATGATGAGAGGCGCGATCCCGAAAAAGCTACCGAGGCGGCAGCAAAGCATCTCAAAGATCTTTATAATGATCTGGGCGACTGGTATCTTGTACTGGCGGCTTACAATGCGGGCGAAGGAAGAATTAATAGGGCGGTAAGAAGAGCCGGCGCAGATGATTTTTGGTCGGCGCGGCATTATCTTCCGAGAGAAACTAGGAATTACGTCCCTCAATATATAGCAGTTACTCTTATCGCTTCTGATCCGGCGAAGTACGGATTTAATAACATAAGCTATGATACTCCTTTAAAATATACAACGTACCCCGTTCAGGGAGCAATTGATCTTCATTATCTCGCTAAATGCGCGGGGGTAGACGTCGGAACGCTTGAGGAGATGAATCCCGAACTTACGCAGATGTGCACACCGGCGCAGTATCCGGGCGGTTATCCTCTTAAACTTCCCGAAATGGCGGTTAAAACTTTTGCCGCGAATATTGTAAACGTACCCGCGAGCGCAAGAAGAAACTTTCTTGTGCATACGGTTAGAAGAGGTGACAACCTGTCGCGCATTGCTTACAGGTACGGCGTATCGATTCACGATCTTGCCGATGCAAACAATATTTCGGTGAGATCTGTGCTTTACCCGGGCGTAAAACTTAAGATCCCGGTTCCCGCGGATATTTCAAATGATAATTTTGCTTATAACACCAATATTGCCAAAGCTGACGATAATGCCGCAGAACATCAGCCCGGTTACGTGTCACCGTATTCTGCACTTAACAGTGATTCGTTATTGAATTCCGAAAATACGGCAGATTCTACGATCAGCCTGGCCTTAGCCGATGATGATTCTTCGCAGGATGACAGCCAGCAGGTTGCCGAAAACGGTACGGTTATACCCGACGGTAAGGTCCCTGTGTATTACAAGGTGAAAAAGAACGAAAGCCTGCTCGGAATAGCCGATCTGTTTAAATCCAGGGTTATTGATATTAGGAACTGGAACAATATTCCTTATACTCAAAGTGTTTCCGTCGGACAAAGACTTCAAATATTCGTTCCTACGGATAAAAAAGATTTTTACGCGAGCCTGGACAATCAAACTTCTCTTGAAAAATCGTCGGCTAAGTCTTCGGTTTCAAAGAACAGCAATAAGTGGATATATCACCGGATAAGAAGGGGCGAGAATCTGAACTTTATAGCCTCAAGATACGGAGTAGACGTTAACACTCTTAAAGACTGGAATAACCTAAGCAGCAACCGTATTTATGCCGGTCAAAAAATAAAAATCTATACAAACAGAACCTCATATGTCGCCTCGAGTGATAACACGGCCGTACATTCGCAGACTTCTGTTTTCAGATACAGAGTAAGAAGAGGCGATACGATCAGCGAGCTCTCCATCAAATTCGGTGTGCCAAGTGTTGCAATTAGAAGATGGAATAATCTGATCAGCAATCGTCTTGTTGCAGGTAAGACATTAAAGATTTATAATAATGATAATGCTGCTTCTTCAATGGGCGACAACGCTCCCAAGACGTCGGCTAATATCAATTATTACAAAGTTAAAAGAGGCGATGCTATCGGCCTGATCGCCGAAAAATATAAAGTGCGCGTCTCCAGCATAAGAAGGTGGAATAATCTTAGGAGCAACAGAATAAACTCGGGCCAGACACTAAAGATATATTCCGACGCCGATGTTAACGATATTACAAGCGATAACGATGCTTCCGAAGGAAAAGCGGTACCTGCAGAAGACAACGGAAATTATCTTACTTACACGGTTAAAAGCGGTGACGCTCTTGTACTTATTGCCGATAAATTTAACGTCCCGGTTGAGAGCATCCGGAAGACCAACGGACTTTCCGGAACAAAGATAAAAATCGGCCAGGAACTTAAAATAAACAAGAACGATATTCTTCCTCCGAAGAAAAAAGAAAAACAGGAAGTTGTAAAAGGAAAATTTCACACCGTTACGAGAGGTGAGTCGCTTTATACGATTGCGAGAAAATTCGGAAAATCGGTGAAGGATTTGAAGGGGCTCAATAACCTTCATGGGAATGTCATAAAAATCGGCGATAAGTTGAGGATCGAGTAAACGCCGGCCGGTTCTTTTTGATTATGCAGACTATGCATTTGAACGCGGGATTTCATATCTTAGCGTTCAGAGATTTAACCAGTTCTTAATTTTTTTGATGACCATAAGCCGTTAGGGGTGTTGTACCGAAATATACTCGGGATGACTGAGAGCATACCCTAAAACCTGATCTGGATAATACCAGCGTAGGGAAACGGGCTAAAGAACAATTAAGTAAAAGATTAGCCGTTTTCTGAACGGCTTTTTTTGTTTACGGAGAATAAACATGAAATACTTTATTGTTCTTTTTTTGTTTTTAAACGCCCTCATTTTTCCTCAAAACGTTAGTGTTAAAGGGAAGGTGCTGGATGCCGGAACTTTCCGGCCGTTGCCTGGTGCCAATGTTGTTTTGGAGAATAAAGAAGGCATCGGTGCTGCGTGCGATGAGAACGGTGAATTTGTATTAAATGGTGATATTAATCCAGGGGATGTGCTGAAAGTCAGTTACGTCGGTTATACTGCTCGGAGAATTTCATTGAATGACTCTGATTTTTCCGGTATCGTAAAAATAGAGCTTTCTCCTGAGATTATACCTTCGCAGACCGTTTTGGTCGAGGGGAGCCTCGGCAAGGAAGGCGTTACACCGATCACCTTCACTAAAATTAAAAGAAAGCAGATAGATGAGAATTATACCGTGCAGGATATCCCGCAGTATCTTAGTCAGTTGCCTTCGACCACATTTTATTCGGAGAACGGGAACGGCATCGGGTACAATTACCTAAGCATAAGAGGATTCGATCAAAGAAGGATTTCTGTTTCCGTTAACGGGATACCGCAGAACGATCCCGAAGACCATAATGTTTACTGGCTCGATTTTCCCGATCTCCTTGCCAACACAGAGGTAATACAGGTGCAGAGGGGAGCGGGATCCGGCGTGTTCGGATATCCGGCTATCGGTGGTTCTATTAATATTATAACATCTACTTTTTCCGGAAGGTCCGCCGTTAATTTTTCCGCCGCGTACGGATCATATAATACGAGGAAATACAGCGCTTCGTTCGGCAGCGGTTTGATTAGTAAGAAGTATTCTGTTTACGCGAAGTTCTCGCAGATACTCAGCGGCGGATATAGGAACCTTTCGTGGGTTAAGTTCAATTCTTATTATCTGTCGGCAGTGCGTTACGATAAAAATTTTACAACACAGATAAATTTTTACGGCGGCCCTATAGCCGACGGTCTGGCGTACACCGGTCTTCCGAAATTTGCCGTTAAAAATAAAAACATGAGAAGGGCTAATTATTCCTACTGGGAAGCGGACAATAACGGCTATACATACACTCTCGACAGACGGCCGTCGGAAATAGAGAATTTTTCCCAGCCTCACTATGAACTGCTTAACGATTGGAAGATCAATGATAAACTGAAATTCAACTCGGCGCTATTCCTCGTCCTGGGCAGCGGGTTCTTCAACTTTGACGGCTCGTGGGCCGATACAACGTATCTTAGACTTACGTCTGCTAACGGATTTCATCCGACTAGGAATCCGGAAGACGTATTAATCAAAGCGCAGGTAGATAATACTCAATACGGATGGGTTCCGCGGATCAGCTACAAGCAGAAGAACGGTGAGTTTATTGCCGGCGCTGAATTCAGGATACACCGCTCCGATCACTGGGGAAGCATAGATTTCGGGCAGTATCTTCCTGAGGGCCTCACAAAGGATTTCCGCTATTATTATTATAACGGCGGGAAAAATATAATGAACGGTTTCGTGCACGAGACATACAACATCGGCGAAAACATTAATCTGCTAGGTGAGCTCCAGCTTGCATATCACAAATACAAACTATACGATGAAAAATTCGTTCATACAAATTTTGATATTTCTAATCTTTTCCTGAATCCGCGAGCCGGAATAAATTTTAAGTTTAACAAAGAGCAAAGCGCGTACTTATCTTTCGCTAGAGTCTCAAGGGAACCGAGACTCTCCACTTACTATAACGCGGATGAGTCGAGCGGGGGAGATGTGCCTCAGTTCGCTAAAAATCAGGACGGCAGATATAACTTCGATGATCCGCTAGTAAAACCGGAAACGATGAACGATTTTGAACTCGGCGCTTCGATGATAAACAAAGATATCAATCTCACCCTGAATTTATATTACATGCTTTTTGATAACGAGATAGTTAAGAACGGTAAAGTTGATATTTACGGCCAACCGATTACCGGCAATATGAGCAGCACAGTTCACAAAGGCATCGAGCTTTCATTTAATATGAAGGTAAACGATATCCTTAATGTTTACGCCAACGCTAGTTACAGCAGTAACAAAATTACGGACGGTAAGTTTTATATGGACGCGAATGATTATATCGATCTCAGAGGCAACCCGGTTAGCGGTTTCCCCGATTTCCTGGCAAATCTTGTTCTTAACGTAAAGTCGAACGGTTTCTATATGCAGCTGATCGGTAAATACGTGGGTGCGCTTTACTCTGATAACTACGGAAATAATTTAAAACAGTATTTAAATTTGTATCCAGGATTTGTTCCTTATGCAGATAATAAGAATGACGCGTATTTTACCGCGAATATTTATTTTTCTTATCAGATAGAATTTCCCGGTTCGCTAACTCCGTCAAAGCTTTATCTTCAGGTAAATAACGTGTTCGATAAATTGTATTCTGCGAACGCAATCGGAGGTGAGTTCTTCCCGGCTGCCGAAAGAAATATTTTGGCGGGTTTGCAAATCGGGTTTTAATTTATATAATTTTACTAGCCGGCAGATTAAGAAATGCCGGCAGGTATATCATCAAAAATACATTAGAAAGTTTTTATTGAAGAAGTGTATTATCCTAGCTAACGGAAAGCCGCCCAGAAAAAGTGTTTTGAAATACCTGAGAGGTATCGGCTATTCTTCGCTTATATGTGCCGACGGTGGTGCGGACTCCGCTTTGCGGATGGGAATAATCCCCGACGTAATTATCGGCGATCTCGATTCCGTTACGCATAATGCTTTGAAATATTTTAAGAATAAATCGAAGATAGTAAGAATAGGCAGGCAGAACGATACCGACGTAGAGAAATGCCTGAAGTACGCGATCGGCAAAAAAACTGAAGAAGTCGTGTTGACAGGAGTTACGGGTGACAGGCTCGACCATACTTTTTGCAACCTAGGTATTGTTATTAAATTTTTCGATAAGATCAAACTGCATATTGCCGCGGAAAATTCTTTTCTTTCGGCATATACAGGAAAAATAGATCTGAAAACCGTTCCGGGCGAGACTATTTCCCTGTACGGTTTCAACCGGAATACCAAGATCACTTCCGAAGGACTAAGATATCAACTCATCAACACTGCGCTTCCTTTCGGTGAGAAAGAGAGCACAAGCAACGTTGCGCTGTCAAATGCGATCAGGCTCAAGATAAAAGGCGGCATTATTTTCGTAGTACGCGACTTTAACACGATGAAGAAAAATGGTTTCATTTAGTCCATCCGATTATATTATTATAATTCTTTTTTTCGCGGCGGTCATCCTTATCGGTTTTTATTTCGGCAGGAAGACCGGTGACGAGGCCGATGAATATCTTTTATCCGGCAGAAAAGTAGGACTCTTCCTTTTTATACTTACAAACGTATCCACTTGGTACGGAGGCATTCTAGGAGTAGGGGAATTCACATACAGATACGGACTCGCGAGCTGGTTTACACAAGGCCTCCCGTATTATGTTTTCGCACTTCTCTTCGCTTTATTCTTTGCTAAGAAGATCAGAACAGCCTCGCTCTTTACTATCCCGGATAAACTTACGGACGTGTACGGAAAGAAAGTCGGGCTTATCGCCGCAGTGCTTGTTTTCGTCCTGGTTTCCCCGGCGCCTTATCTTTTAATGACGGCAAACCTCCTTAAACTAATGTTCGGAACCGGAATTATAGTCAGCCTTATTTTAGGTGTTGTTCTTTCGATGTCTTATTTATTGAAGGGCGGATTTAAGTCGAATATTTACGCCGACGCGGTTCAGTTCTTTGTGATGTTTGCGGGCTTTATTCTCATATTAGTAGCGGCCTTCCAAGATTACGGAGGTATAAGCTTTTTGAAAACAAACCTGCCTGCAACACACCTTGAATTGACAGGCGGCGCATCGCCGACTTTTATAATCGTCTGGTTTTTAATTGCAATGTGGACATTCGCCGATCCCGGTTTCCATCAGCGATGCTATGCGGCTAAATCGGAGAATGTTGCCGTAAAAGGTATAATAATCTCTATCGGCTTTTGGGCTCTATTTGATTTTTTAACGACATCGACGGGTTTGTACTCGAGAGCCGTTCTTCCGGGATTGAAACAGCCTGTAAACTCATTTCCGCTTTTAGCCGAGATTGTACTCGGTCCCGGTTTAAAGGGATTATTCTACGCCGCATTGTTCGCCACAATTATGTCTACATTAAACAGCTTCCTTTTCCTGAGTGCAACAACAATCGGCCGCGATTTTATTTTCAGGCTCGGAAAAGATCGAGACAACAGCAGGTTAAAACATTATACGGTTTACGGTCTAATTATCTCTTCGATAGTATCGATCATCCTTGCCTACGAGATACCTTCCGTAATACAGATCTGGTATACAATCGGATCATTTTGTATCCCGGGTATGATACTTGCCGTGATCAGCGCTTACTATGAAAGATTCAAAATAGATAAAAACATTATGCTTGTTGAGATAATATCGGCGGTGGCATTCAGCATGGTCTGGTATTTTATACGGGAGAGATTTTCCGGCAGCCCGATAATAGGGGAGATCGAGCCGATGCTGATCGGGCTGGGGATCGCTTTGCTGACTCACTTATTCGGTATTTATAAAAGATTCAAATCCTTACCCGCAGCCTATTAATCATTATCTGCTGATCAAAGCTAAAAAGAGTTTATTGATAATAAGATTGATGTGCTTATTCGGCCGATATTCTTTTCTTCGTCAATAAGGAAAGGATTATAGATCCCGCAAGAAAAAATATTATAACTCCCAGCGATACTTGAGTGGAAATGTGGAAGAATTCGGAGAGCAGCATTTTTACGCCGACGAACGCGAGTATTATTGCGACACCGTATTTTAGATAGTGGAACATGTCCACGATGCCGGAAAGTGAGAAGTACAGGGCGCGCAGTCCGAGGATAGCAAAGATATTGGATGTTATTATTATAAACGAATCTTTTGTTATAGCTATTACCGCCGGAATGGAATCCAGTGCAAAGACTATGTCCGAGGATTCTATGAGCATCAGGGTGAGGAAGAGGGAAGTAGCGAACAATTTTTTGTTCTTCTTCACGAAGAACTTTGGTCCCTCGTAGTCGGGAAGGATATTGAAAAATCTTTTCATTAACCTGATCAGCGGATTCTTTTCGGTATCTATCTTTTCATCTCCGCCGAAGGCCATCTTATACGACGCGAAAAGAAGAATGAGTCCGAAAATATATATTATGGGATGGAAAACATTTACGAGGCCGACTCCCGCCAATATGAAGATTATCCTGAAAACTACCGCGCTGAGGATTCCCCATTTTAACACGTGCGGCTGGTTTTGCGGCGAAACGTTCATTACTTTGAAGATCATCAGGAAGACGAATAAGTTGTCGACAGAAAGAGAATATTCGATGAGATAACCTGTAAGAAATTCAAACCCTCTTTGATGACCGTCTTTCAGGAAAAGAAAAATTGAAAGATTAAACAAAAGAGCGGTGCTTATCCAGACACCGCTCCACATTAAACTCCGCTTCAGACCTATTTTACCTTCCCTGTGGTCGGTCGCGTAAAGATCGATTATAATAATCACGGCCGCGATTACGGCAAATGCAATCCAAAAAATGAATTCGTTAAACAATAATTTTCCCTGACTACGGAAGCAGGATACCGGCCGCCAGTACGGTTGTCCACAGGCCGTTTTTATCGCCTTCCGCAGATTGAGTTATATTAAATGACCTTACTATTTTTCCGGACATCTTATATATATTTTCTCTTTCGCTCCAATCGGTATCCGGATTAAATTCTACGCCGAGGGTAGTGGCAAGCATGGTGGCAGCCAGATCCTCGGCATAATCGCCGGCAACTCTTTCAGTCTCTCCGAACGGATGATGTTCCGAGAGATACCCGTACTGGCCCGAATCAGCCGGAAGCGCCGCGCCTATTGAAGCAGCTATTAGCCTGTTCGGTTCGTTAGTAGAATTTCTTGCCATAACCGCAAACGTTATCTGTCCAGGCTTCAACTCCTTAACACCTTCTTCTCTGCTTATCTTTTTACACCCGGTAGGGAAGATACTGCTTACCGTAACCAGGTTGCATATTTCAATACCGGCGTTTCTAAGAGCCAGTTCGAAAGATGTTAGATATTCTTTGTCTCTGCCAACCCCTTTTGTAAAAAATATTTTTGATGGAACATACAAATTATCATCTCCTTTCTCAGCTACAATACGAATTTTATGAATTTCCTTTTACCTACTTTCAAAATCGAACCTTCATTTATTTTTATCCGGGCTCCGATGTCGTCTATTTTCTCTCCGTCTATAGAAACGCCTCCCTGCGTAACCAGTCTTCTCGCTTCCCCTTTTGAGGGGGCGAAATTTACCGTTACTATCAGATCTAGTATGCCGAACTCGGAATTCTTGCTTTCAAGTTTATATTCCGGAATTTTGTCCGGGATCTCTTTTTTTATAAATACCTTGTCGAATTCTTCCTCCGCCTGCAGGGCCGACGCTTCGTCGTGGTACATCTCAACCAGTTTCCTGGCGAGCGACCGTTTGATATCTCTCGGGTTTATATCGGGAGAATCGAGCTTCAACTTAATCTCCTTCAGACTTTCGTTCGGAATGTCTGTAGCCAGTTCATAATAATTGTATATCAGGCTGTCGGGTATGGAAAGAGTCTTGCCGTACATTTCCGACGGTGATTCCGAAATACCTATATAATTATTATAAGATTTGCTCATCTTCTCGATACCGTCGGTTCCGACTATAAGCGGCATCGTTAATATTACCTGGGGCTCCATTCCGAACTCCCTTTGAATATCTCTTCCCACGAGAAGATTAAACTTCTGATCGGTACCGCCCAGCTCAACGTCGCTCTCAATGGCCACCGAGTCCATTGCCTGGGCTAGGGGATAGAGGAATTCGTGAAGACTTATCGGTTCTCCGGCTTTAAATCTCTTCGTAAAATCATCGCGCTCTATCATTCTGGCCACTGTATATTTTGAAGATAATTTAATAACATCCTCGAACGACATTTTGCTTAGCCACTCGGAGTTATAAACTATCTTGGTCTTTTCCTTATCGAGAATTTTAGAAGCCTGCTCGAGGTATGTCTGCCCGTTGATCCTGGTTTCCTCAAGTGACAAAGCGGGGCGTGTAACGTTTCTGCCCGATGGATCGCCTATCATTCCTGTGAAATCGCCTATAATAAGAATTGCCTGATGTCCTAACAATTGGAATTGAGCGAGCTTACGGAGCACCACGGAATGCCCTATGTGAAGGTCGGGTCTGCTGGGGTCGCAGCCGAGCTTAATGTTAAGCGGTTTATCTTTTTTTGCGGAATTTTCTAATTTCTTTAATAGTTCCTCTTCCGGAATAATTTCAAATGCACCTCTTCTTATAAAGTCCATCTGCTCATTTATGGGGGGGAATTTCAATTTTGCCATTATCTCCAGTGGTTATTTTTATCGATTTATGAACTATGATTTTTTGACCGGGTACCTGCTCATCCATGAGTAATTAAATTTTTACTATTAGTCACTGGTGAGGAGATAAATTCGGCGATCTTAATATTTAAAGGCCCTTTCCTGGTCACGCTTTTGATCTCGTTTAGCTATTGCTTCTCTTTTATCGTAGATCTTCTTACCCTTTGCCAGAGCCAGTTCTACCTTTACCTTGCCGTTTAGAAAATATAGTCTTAATGGAACAAGTGTAAGCCCTTTTTCTTTTGTCTTGCCAATGAGCTTTCTTATCTCACTTTTGTTAAGAAGAAGCTTTCTCTTCCTGGTAGGCACATGGTTATTGATGTTGCCCTGATCGTATACGCTTATATGCGCACTGACCAGCCATACTTCACCTTTTTCTACCGTGCCGTAGCTGTCAACCAAATTGGCTTTACCCTGACGGAGTGATTTTACTTCGGTACCTGTTAAGACTATACCCGCTTCGAATGTCTGGATAACGGAATATTCGTGCCTGGCTTTCCTGTTTACCGTAATGTTTTTTTCTTCCTGAACGTCGGTCATGGGCGTAAAAAAAATAAGATGGAAAATTATTTTTATTGCATAAGAAATGCAAGAAATTGACAGAATTATAACAATAAAATTTAGTTTTTTTCCGGTTTAATACAAGTAAAGTTTAAATATCTTTCCAAAAATGTGAGATGTCATGCTTTAAGGAATTATTTATTTGCATAATTATGTGAAATGTTGGGGCATACTACCCATTTTAACCCTTTTTCGAGGAAATACACCCCAAAAGGGTAGTATCATAAGAAAGAATTGGTTCTTAAATTGTCTCGGTTTTTCATATTGCTGGAAACTAAAATCCTTGGATTCTCTTAAAAAACAAGAATTTAATCTATCCTGATATTCAAATGGTTTTGGGGCTACATCACGGATATTTATGATTTCAAGAAAACTCTCTATTTTAATCCCGGTATTTGCCGTACTGCTGCTTACGGGCTGCAGCGAACAGCGCAGTAACAACAAGATTGTTATCTGGCACCAGATGCGTGTGGATGAGAGGGTCGTACTGCAAAAACAGTTAAATCAATTCGAAAAGCTGCATCCCGATATAAAAGTACAACAACTCTTCAAAGAGACTGAAGAACTGAGATCCAGTTATATTATAGCTGCTATAGGGGGACAGGGTCCTGACCTTGTCTACGGTCCTTCCGACATGGTTGGGCCGTTCAGGACGATGGGAATAATAAAACCGCTCAATAACGTATTCGATTCTACATACTTAAATAAATTTAATCCGCAAGGACTTGTCTATTCGCATAAAAAACTCTGGATGATTGCCGATAAGATAGGTAATCATCTTACGCTGGTTTACAACAAGAAACTCGTACCTCACCCCCCGCATACCGATAAAGAATTGATCAAGATAGGGGAGGAGATAACAAAGGATACTAACGGTGACGGAAAGACGGATCAATTCGGACTGGTGTTTAATTACACGGAACCATTTTTCTTCGTTGAGTTCCTAACAGGGTACGGCGGCTGGTTCTTCGATAAGAATAATCACCCAACCTTAGATACACCGGCGATGGTGGACGCGCTTAAGTTTATTCAGGATCTTCGAGACAAATATAAAATTATGCCGCGTGAAGCCGATTACGATATTGCCGACATGCTCTTCAAGGAAGGGAGGGCCGGAATGATTATCAACGGCGACTGGTCCTGGGCTAGTTACGGAAAGGCCGGTATCGATTATGGAATAACTCCGCTTCCGCTTATGACTGAAACCGGCAAATACGCCGAGCCGCTTATCTCACCCAAAGGATACTGCATAAACACCAATGTTTCTCCCGAAAAGATGCGTAATATCAAGATACTTTTGAAATTCCTTTTGAGTCCCAAACAAGAACTTGAAACCGCTAAAGCTTTGAAGACATTCCCCACAAGAAAAGAAATTTATAAGAGGAAGGAACTGACTGAGGATTCGGTTCTTGTTAACTCAAAACGTCAGATCGAGCTCGGCAAGCCTATGCCTATAATAACCGAAATGCGCGCGATATGGGACGCGATGCGCCCGGCATATCAGGCGGTGCTTAACGGGTCGATTACGCCTCGGCAGGGCGCGGCGCAGATGCAGAGCAACGCGGTCCAAAAAATAAAAGATCTGAAAAAGGAAGTGGGCAGCCGGATAGGCGGATTGATACTCCAGGTAATTATGCTGATCATTGTTCTGATAATTCTCTTTATGCTCAGGAAGAGTATACTCGGCTTTTTCAGGGATTTCAAAAGCGATTCTTTCGCATATGTACTGGCGCTCCCGGCAATCGGTATCATGTTCCTGGTTATTGTGTACCCTTTCCTTTACAACATTGTCATTTCTTTCTCCAATATGAATCTGTCGCATATAAACGACTGGAGTATAATCGGACTTAATCAATATGCAGAAGTCTTTACGGAACCACAGTTTTACAGCGTTTTCCTGAAAACTATTATATGGACTGTTGTCAACGTTTTCTTCCATGTTCTAATCGGCGTCTCGCTAGCTTTGCTGCTTCACCGCAACCTGCCGGGCAAAGGAATCTTTAGAACTTTGTTGATCCTTCCCTGGGCTATACCGCAGTACATTGTAGCATTAACATGGCGAGGCATGTTCAACTTCGAGTACGGCGCGATAAATCTTATTCTGTTGAAGTATCTTAATCTGCCCGCAATAGAATGGCTGAAGTCGCCTTTCGAGGCGTTCTCGGCGGCTATTATTACAAACATCTGGCTGGGATTTCCTTTTATGATGATAATCGCTCTCGGTGCGTTGCAGAGTATTCCCAACGAGCTTTACGAGGCGGCGGATATCGACGGCGCGAAATGGTTCCATAAATTGAAATCGATTACTATCCCTCTAATCAAACCGGTGATGATCCCCGCGATTACTCTCGGTATTATCTGGACGTTCAATAATCTAAACGTTATCTGGCTGGTCAGCAACGGAGGGGAGCCGTCGGATAAGACTCATATCTTGGTCTCGTATGTTTATAAAGCTGCGTTCAATCTTTACCGGTACGGCTACGCGGCAGCGTTCAGCATGGTTATATTCTTAATTCTTTTAGTGTTCGGATTGTCTTTCCTGAAAAAAACAAAGGCAACTGAATCCGTCTACTAATATGAAAAGATGAAGAGGTCCAAATGAATTATAAAAAAATATTGACGAATACGTTAATCTATATGGTGCTTATAGTCGTTACTGCTGTGGCGGTTTATCCCATAATTAATGTATTTACAATTTCCATCAGGCCTAACGACGAGCTTTTGTCAACATCCCTAGCAATTTTTCCCAAAGGCGCAACGTTCAATACATACATTAAATTATTTACTCAAACCCAATTCCTGCGCTGGGCGTGGAATTCATTCCTTATTTCGGCCGTGGTAACTATCTCGGGGGTAGCTCTTGCATCTACTTCGGGGTACGCTCTCTCGCGATTTAAGTTTATGGGAAAAGAAGCCAGTATGCTGGGAATTTTGGTAACGCAGATGTTCCCCGCTACAATGCTCCTTCTGCCGATGTACATTATGCTGATTAAGCTCCATCTCATCAACAGCTATCTCGGTATTATAATTATTTATTCCGCTACTGCACTGCCTTTCTGCGTATGGCAGATGAAAGGATACTACGACACAATACCTTATAGTCTTGAAGAAAGCGCAAGGATTGACGGATGTAACCAGTGGCAGGCATTTTACAAAATCATATTCCCGCTTGCTGCGCCGGCTTTGGTTATTACCGCATTGTTCTCTTTTATGACCGCATGGTCCGAGTACATAGTAGCGGCACAGGTTCTGCAGGACACGAACCTCTATACGCTGCCGCTCGGATTAAAATCATTCCAATCCAATTTAACGACGGAATGGGGTTTATATGCCGCAGCCGCGATGGTAGTAAGTATACCGGTTGTCATTTTATTCGTGGTTTTAAGCAAGTGGCTTGTGTCCGGTCTGACGCTCGGCAGTGTAAAAGGGTGAAAAATAGTAATACTCTTCCGGTCAGATCTAAATGATTAATAATTGATCCTCTACGAACCCCAAAAATTATGAAGCATCTTAGATGCTCCAATATTATAGAATAAATGCCGCCTCAATATTATAAATCCTTGTATAGGATTTATTATCGAAACAATACAAATCAAAATTCAATAAATCCCAAAGTTAAAATACCATTCAGATATTTGGTCTATTTATCTTAACTTTCGCGTATGAAAATTGAAGATATAATTGGCTTTGTAAACGCCAACCCGAACTCCGCGTTTTTTCATACCCCTTCATTTTACAAAGAAGGAAAATCTTATCTTTTTAGCTCACCTAAACAAATTGTAACCGCGAATCATCAATCCGATCTTGAAAGCGCACTTGCGGAAATTGATGAACTGCTTTCAACCGGACTCAAATGTTACGGATATATAAACTACGAGACCGGCTACCTGCTTGAGGAAAAACTTAATAAATTCTACAACGCAGACGGTAAAGAATTGCTGCGCTTTTGTTTTTATAATGAAAATGAGGTGACTGAATTTATAGACGGTGATATCGATTTTTCGTATGAAGATCAAATAGACGAATTCGAGATTTCAAACTTCCGGTTAAATACACCTAAGAAAAAATACGTACAAGCAGTCCAAAAAATTAAAGATTACATCGCTGATGGCGATTCCTACCAGGTTAATTATACATTGAAAGGGAAATTCGATTTTACGGGCGGTGCCGGCGCACTATTCCGTTCGTTACTTTTTAATCAATCGGCAGGATATGCAGCGCTGATAAATAACGAAAAAGAGCTTATCATCTCTTTATCCCCGGAGCTGTTCTTTAAAACTGAGCCGGAAGAATAACCGCGCTGCCGATGAAAGGAACGGAAGTCAGAGGGATTG
>CAWBBX010000132.1:0-55423 GCA_963787005.1 uncultured Bacteroidota bacterium | reverse complement strand
CTCATTCTCTCGAGAGCCTTTACCTTGCGGATATGCTCTACTTCTCTTCCGGCCGCGTAGCTTTTATAAACCACCAGGCCAGCGCTATCCATACTACGGTTATTATCCAGGCTATAAGGCTGTAGTCCAACATGTATACAGCAAGGAATAGCAGAAGCAAAATACCGACAATTGACAGGTAAGGATAAAGAGGTACGAAAAATCCGCGGTCGAGATCGGGCCTTTTTTTACGAAGGCGTATCATCGCTAAGTTAACCTGCAGGAAGAGAAGGAGGAACATAATGTCCGCCGCGCTGGCAACATCCTCTATCGGCAGAGAGATCGCCATCAGCACTATTATTACCAAAGATCCCATTATACCCCAGTAAGGAGTAAAATTTTTCGGATGAACCTTACTGAAAAAGGTGGGGAAGTTGCGGTCGCGCCCCATAGCGAACGCTACCCTGGAGGATGAATAAATTGTAGCGTTGAGCGCGGACATGGTGGATATAAGCCCGCCTATAAGCAGCATAACACCGCCGCCGACGAAGAAAGTCCGCGCTACTTCAACAAGTGCTATTTCTTTTTTCGACGCGAGGTAATCCCAGGGCGTCATATTACCCGGGTGCACAGATCCGATTGCCGCTATTGCCACTAAAAGGTAAATAGGGATTACTATTATGAGCGACAAAAAAACCGCGCGCGGTATGTTCTTCTTCGGATTTTTAATTTCTTCCGAGCTTTGCGCTATAACCTCAAATCCCTGGAACGCAATAAACGTTAAGCCCATCGCTTTAAAAACCCCGCCCCAGCCGTTGGGCATAAAGGGACTGAAAGTCGTCTGCCAGTCGCCCTTCCTTATTATCAGTTCAAATCCGAAACCGATAAATATCAACAGAATGATGATCTTCGCTATCGTTACCATGTTGCCGACCTTACCGGCTTCTGATGCGCCTCTGAAATTTATATAGCCGAACAAAAGCGCGGCCGCAGCGGCTAGCAGCTTTTGCGGGGAAAGGAATCCCCAGTGGGGCAGAGTGATGGCAAATTCTCTGAAGACGTGATCGAAATATGCGCCGAAGCCCAGGGCGTATAGGCTGCATGCCACGGCGTGAGCGAACCAACCCATCCACCCGGAAATAAAACCGTTCCATTTAGGGAGACCTTCTTTTACCCACAAGTACCCGCCCCCCGCGTCGTGGTAGCAAGAGCCCAGCTCAGCGTATGACATGGCCGTTAATAGTGCCACCAGCCCGTTAAGTACAAATGTTATTAGCAGCGCCGGGCCGGCCACTCCCGCCGCTATGCCGATAAGTACAAATATACCCGCACCTATCATGGCGCCTACCCCGATAAGAGTTGCGTCCATTAAGGTCATCTCGCGGCTTAAGCGTACTTCCGTATCGAATTTCTTCATACAGGCTTACTCCTATTATTTGGATCGGATTTTATGCGGCATCCCTTTTTATATTCTTTCCAACTAAAATATCTTTTTGTTCAGGCTGTCTTATTACCGCAAGAGGCTCGGAATAATTTATGAAAAAAAACACTCAGTAACATTAAAAATATTACAGAAGAGTTTAAAGTTATTTCCCGTAGCGCAGACCACCGGTCTGCGATTGTGATGTATAATATTCATAGTGGAAATATTGTCCGTGGAGACGACCCGCCGTGCCGGCTATAATAAGGAACCGGAATAATATTTTGTGATAAAATAATATCATCCTTTAAATCCTCTTATTGGGAGAATATTATCAATCCTCTACGAGGATTTAAAATGTTTTGGTTCGTCTTATGCTACCATAATATTACCTCTCCGAGGAAAAAACATCTTATTAATCGCGATTAACTATTAAAAGATAGACTGATTCAATTTGTGTAATTTTTATATCTGCGACCATCGTAGATGGTCAATTATGGTAGAAAATCCGATCCCCTAATAATCGATCCTCGTTGAGGATCGATAATAATATTAACAGTTTGTATAGCAGGCCGGATTTTTCTAATTTTATTTCGTTGTTAAAAAAAATTATATCTCATTTACACATGACTGAAAACTATGGATATAGAAGTAAAACACGATAAAGAAAATCAAATTTTCGTAGCGGTAATCGACGGCAGGGAAGCATATCTTCGCTATCTTCTCGCGGGAGATAATACCGCGGATTTTATTAAAACATACGTGCCTTATGAACTGAGAGGAAAGGGGATAGCAGGCAAAGTAGTTGAAGCGGCCTTAATATACGCGAGGGAGAATAAACTAAAAGTTATTCCCAGCTGTTCTTACGTAGAGACTTTTATAGAGCGGCACACCGAGTACACGGATCTGGTGGAGGATTAAATTTATATAAAAAGCCGGGACTATTTTTATAATCCCGGCTTTTATTGTTATTAATTATTTCTTCAAAGTGGCGGTCAATATCATCTCCGTGCCCGTTAATGCTTTGGAGACGGGACAGCCTTTCTTAGTATCCTCGGCAGCTTTCTGGAAAGCCGCGTCGTCCACACCTTCAACATCCGCCACAGTGTTAATTTCGATCTTCGTTATAGTAAATCCGGATTCCAGTTTTTCGATGTGTACTTTATCTTCGGTCTTAATCGAGTTTACCTTGAATCCTGCACCTGAAAGTCCGTTTGCCAGAGCCATCGAATAACATGCCGCGTGGGCGGCTCCTACAAGTTCTTCCGGATTAGTTTCGTTTCCGCTCTCGAATCTCGAAACAAAATTGTATACAGTGTTATTCAATACTCCGGTTTCGGTAGTAATGTTACCGCTTCCGCTTTTTAGATCGCCTCTCCATTCGGCGTTAGCTTTTCTTACCGGCATAATCTGTCTCCTTTCGTTATATTTTTGATTTATTGCTTTTTCGTGTTATGATTCTTGAAAAGTCACTAACAAAGAAGTAGCTAAATATAAGCAGAATTCCGCACATATCTTCGGATTACCGTTGGAGTTCCGCCCGGCCCGGTCTTTCCGCTTGATAAGCATAATCGAATCCGCTATAATTGGTATGATAAATAAAATCCGCAAAGGGGTCAACATGAAACTAAAAATTCGGGCTTTGCTTATGATATTAATCGCATCGGTAATTTCGGTAAATTCTCAGACTAAATTGGATTATCCGGCTACAAAGAAAGTCGACGTACAAGACAACTACTTCGGAACTATTGTAAAAGATCCGTACCGCTGGCTGGAAGATGATACATCCGCCGCGGTGAAGGAATGGGTTAAAGAGGAAAATAAAGTAACTTTCGGCTATCTTGATAAAATTCCTTACAGGGAAAAAATAAAACAGCGTCTTGAAAAGCTGTGGAATTATCCGAAATATTCTACTCCGTTTAAGGGCGGGGATAACTACTTTTTCTTTAAAAACGACGGACTTCAAAACCAGGATGTGCTTTACATAAGAAAAGGATTGAATGCGGAACCCGAAGTGTTTTTAGATCCCAATAAACTTTCCAAGGACGGCACGGTTTCTCTAACCGCGCTTGCCGTTTCTAACGACGGAAAGTATCTCGCTTACGGCACTGCTTCCGGCGGATCCGACTGGAACGAGTTCCGCGTGATGGAAGTAGATAATAAAAAACTTCTTCCCGACGATCTTAAATGGATTAAGTTCTCCGGAATATCCTGGTATAAAGACGGATTCTTTTACAGCCGTTATCCTACTCCGCCGGCGGGACAGGAACTCGTAACTAAGAACGAATTCCACAAGATATATTTTCATAAAGTCGGAACTAGTCAGGATGCCGACAGCCTCATCTTCGAAGATAAGAACGAGCCTAAGATGACGATGTACGCGCAGACCACCGAGGACGAGCGTTTTCTCATCATATATACTTCTAAAGGCACGAGCAATAACGCGCTTTATGTTAAAGATCTGAATAATCCCGACTCAAAATTTGTTACAATAGTCGGAAACTTTGAGAATAACTACAACGTTGTTGATGACCTGGAAGGCAAGCTTCTTGTACTTACCGATAAAGAAGCGCCCAAATATAGGCTCATCGCTGTCGATCCTTCCGATCCCGCCGAAAGTAATTGGAAGACAATTTTTCCGGAAAAAAGCGATGTGCTTCAATCCGTTTCATTTGTAGGCGGAAAATTAATAGCCGAATATATGAAGGACGCGAGCAGCCGCGTATTTGCTTACGCTCCCGACGGCAGTGATGAAAAAGAAATAAAGCTTCCCGGTATAGGAACCGTCGGTTCTTTCAGCGGGAAGAAAGGCGACAAAACCGCTTTCTACGCTTTTACTTCTTTTACGTTTCCTTCAACTGTGTATAAGTTTAATACCGAAACATTGGAGTCGGAAGTTTACAGTCAGCCTAAGCTGGATTTCAAATTGGATGGTTATGTGACAAAGCAAGTCTTCTACAAGAGCAAGGACGGTACGAAGGTGCCGATGTTTATAGTTCATAAAAAAGGATTGAAGCTCGACGGAAATAACCCAACTTATCTATATGCTTACGGCGGATTCAACATCAGCTTAAATCCGTATTTCAGCGTATCGAGATTAATTATGCTTGAGAACGGCGGCATTGTTGCGATACCAAATTTAAGAGGCGGAGGCGAGTATGGGGAGGAATGGCATAAAGCCGGTATGCTCGAGAAAAAGCAGAACGTGTTCGATGATTTTATAGCTGCCGCGGAATATTTAATTGATAACAAATATACGTCACCTAAAAAGCTGGCGATTGCCGGCGGTTCAAACGGGGGACTATTGATCGGCGCCGTTACTAATCAGCGTCCCGATCTCTTTGGCGCAGCGCTTCCGGCAGTCGGAGTGATGGATATGCTGCGCTATCAGAAATTCACAATCGGCTGGGCCTGGGTTGTTGAGTACGGGTCGAGCGATGATTCGACACAGTTTCAATATTTATATAAATATTCGCCTCTTCATAATATAAAAGAAGGCATAAACTATCCCGCGATTCTGGTTACCACAGCAGATCACGACGACCGTGTTGTTCCGGCGCATTCATTTAAATACATAGCCACTATTCAGGAAAAGTACAAAGGAAACAATCCGGTATTAATAAGAATAGAAACCAGGGCGGGACACGGAGCCGGGAAGCCGACCACCAAGATCATCGAAGAGCAGGCGGATATTTGGTCGTTTGTGTTTAAGAATTTAAAAGTGAAGCCGATTTATTAATAAAAAACCTTCGGGATTGGTTAAAAAAAACCCGAAGGTTGCTTGATTATTTGTTAGGTTGCAGCAACCTCGAAGGTCTTTAAAGTGACCTTCGAGGTTTATTTTTTACTTAGGGATAAAACCTTACACCAAGCGCGGCATCCCCAGCGGAACCGAAATTAGGTGTAATGCCTATCAGCAGTCCGGCTTCAAAGAACATCTCGAAAGGAGAATTCTCCGGCATAAAATCGACGCCGAACACACCTCTTATTCCTAATCCGAGTCCGCTTCTATAATAAAATTGGCCTTGATCGTTGTTCCATATTCCGTGTCCGGTGCCGAGGCCCAGCGCCACTCCCGGTCCCGCGTAGAGGTTTGCGTTCCTTGATTTAAACGCGTTGAAGTGCCAAAGATAATCTGCACCTATTCGTAGTTTCCCGAAGTACGATGCTCCTATATCGAACACATAGGCGTTTTCGTCATTAGTCCAGTATTTCAAGGTACCCCCGAACGGTTCCCCGAATACGATTCCGAATCCTAATTGTTTCCCGTTAGGGGACGATTGGGCATATGCAGGCTTTAAGTTTATCAGTAATAAAAATGCCGCAATTAAGACAATTGATTTTCGCATAGTTTCTCCGTTTGTTGATATTTATTCCGGGCTTTTTCAATTTATCATCCCTCAAACCTCCTTTAAAATGATGATAGGCGATGATAAATAATATTATGCTTGTCACACTAAATTATAATTACACTGCAGTTAATACTGAAATATGATATTTTTTATATTATTTGCAGAAATCGGCACTTTTGTATGCTGTATTACACTATTTATGTTAACGTTTTCTTTATTTGCATTAATTAAGATATTTGTTTAATCTTGAACAGGATTCTAACCGATATCTCTTCAAACCAAAAAAAATAACGAAACAAAATTAAGGTAGATTGCCATGAATATGCAATTTGACGCACCGGTTTTTGATATCGAAAACAATGACGCGGAATCGATAAGGAAAATTTTAATTAAGCGTTATAAAGAAGTGAGAGGCTTTACTCATAAATTGTGTGAACCCCTTGTTACCGAGGATTATATTATACAGTCGATGCCGGATGTTAGCCCTACCAAATGGCACCTTGCCCACACAAGCTGGTTCTTCGAAGCATTCGTTTTAAGCAAAGCAGATGAAAACTATAGATCTATACATCCGCTCTATACTTATCTTTTTAATTCTTACTACGTGCAGGTAGGCGAGCGGTTCACCCGCGCCGAGCGAGGACTCTTATCGAGACCAACCGTGAAGGAAGTTTATGACTACAGAAAGTATGTTGATGAACATCTTCTTAATTTTTTAAAAGATGCGGATGAAAAAACTTTGAAAGATTACGGTCCTGTTATAGAAATCGGTCTAAACCACGAGCAGCAGCACCAGGAACTTCTTCTTACCGACATAAAACACGTGTTCTCGGTTAATCCTCTTAATCCGGTATATAAGGAAAAAGAATCAAAGCTTAATGATAAAGTTTTACCGTTGAACTGGAAAAAATTCGAAGGCGGGGTTTTCGAAATAGGGCACGGCGGAAACGGATTTACTTACGATAACGAAACTCCCCGTCACAAGGAATACCTTGAGCCTTTCGAACTTGCCTGCAGGCTCACGACTAACGGCGAGTTCATCAAATTTATGGAAGCAGGCGGTTACGAAAAGCCGGAGCTGTGGCTGTCGGACGGTTGGGCGACCGTCGAAAAAGAAAATTGGAAATCGCCTATGTACTGGTATAAAAAAGACGGCGAGTGGTATTACTTCACTTTGAACGGTGTGAGGAAAGTAGATCTAAACGAACCGGTCTGCCATGTAAGTTTTTACGAAGCGGACGCGTTTGCAAGATGGACCGGTGCGAGACTGCCTACCGAGGCGGAATGGGAAACCGCTGCCGGAGAGGTTAAGCCGGAAGGAAATTTTGTTGAGAGTATGAGCTTTCACCCTGTTCGTCTCGATGAAGATACCGCCGGCAGTAAAGAGCTGCAGCAGATGTACGGCGATGTCTGGGAATGGACCCGCAGCTCGTATTCACCATATCCCGGGTATAAAACACTTCCCGGCGCGCTGGGAGAATACAACGGAAAATTCATGTCGAGTCAGATGGTTCTGCGCGGCGGCTCCTGCGCCACGTCAATAACTCATATTAGAAAAACATACCGCAACTTCTTCGCGCCTCATTCCCGGTGGCAGTTCATGGGAATCAGACTCGCGAAAGACGTTTCTTAAACAGAAGGAAATAAATGCTGAAGTTAAAAGAAGAGGAAATTAAACAGGAAGATATTTTATCCGAAGTAATTGAGGGATTAAGCGGAGACGAGAAAAGACTCCCGAGTAAATTATTTTATGATGAAAGAGGCTCGCTCTTATTCGATGAGATTTGCGGACTGGATGAATATTATCCGACGCGGACCGAGATGCGGATAATGAAAGATAATATCGAAGAGATGAGCTCGCTTCTCGGCGAAGGTACGCTGCTGATCGAACTGGGAAGCGGAAGCAGTACCAAGATTCGTTTACTGCTCGATCACATTCCCGGGCTCGCCGGCTACGTGCCGATAGATATTTCTTCCGAACATCTTTTCTCCGCCGCGGAATCTTTAAAAGCGGATTATCCTCACATAGATATTTTCCCTTTGGCAGCGGATTACACTAAAATGTTCCGGCTGCCCGAAATCGGAAAGTCGTTTGATCATATTGCGGCATATTATCCCGGTTCTACTATCGGTAATTTTACCCCGCAGGAAGCAAAGGAATTTCTCGGAAGAATAGCCGGTATAATCGGCAGTAACGGGGGAATGCTTATCGGCGTGGATTTAAAGAAGGATATTAAAACTTTAGAAGCAGCATACAATGATAACATGGGAGTAACGGCAGAGTTTAACCTAAACATTTTATCCCACCTCAATAATGAGATAAATACAGACTTCGATAAGGATAAATTCGAGCACCTTGCCTTCTTCAATGACGAAGAGAGCAGAATAGAAATGCATTTGATAAGCAAAGAAGAACATGGTGTCCGGCTCGACGGTTCATCCGTGGAGTTCAAGAAAGGCGACGATATCTTAACAGAATATTCTTATAAGTATACCCTCGAAAGTTTTGCCGAGCTTGTATCCGAAGATTTCGAAGTGAGAAAAGTTTGGACCGACGAGAAGAATCTTTTCAGCATTCAATATCTGAGAGTTAAATAAAAATTGATGGTGCCGGCCGTATTATTCCTGCGCCGGCATTCCCATTCCCGCCCATTCCTCTTTTGAAGGTCCGTAAATCCCGGGTACTTTTAAATCAGCCATTCTCATAAGAACGGTAAGCTGGGCGCGGTGGTGAATCTGATGCGTCACAATTATCGAAAGAAGCTTTCCTCTTTCCCAGTTCTCTCCGAAAACATTAATCTTTTCAGTTAAAGAATCATTTGTCCAGTTTTGTGAAATAATCTCCGGCAATTCAGCCGATAGCTTTTTATATGTTTCCGCTATTTCGGATGCGCCCGAAGGGATAGGTGTATTTCTGTCCGGACCATCCAGATGCAATCCGGCCTGGTTAATTGTTATCGGAACTGCTGCGGTAATATGCCAGGCAAGCCTTCCGGGAGTTCTGACGTTATCGTTGAATTTTTTGTTGAGTGATTCGTCTGTGAGATTGTTTAGAACTTTTAAAGTCGCGGCTGATTCGTACTTCCAGTCGTTTACGAAATCTTCGATCTTTCTGTACATTTTTATCCCCTTTAATTTCATGTGTGTCTAAATATAAAAAAAACCGTTAAAACGGTTAAGAAAAAAAATTACTTTTTAAAATACTCCTAACTAAAGTTAGGTGTTAATCTGAATAGGTGTATAGAGTAGAAATAGTAGTAATAAATGAAGTCAAACTATCTAATAACACCGGGATTTATCCCGGTGATTATGAAAACGCGTAGAAAGTGAATACCGTTTTAATAATTTATATTATTCTTTTTCAAAAACAACTCATATTCCTCGCTAAAGCTTTTTATCCTGTGATGTTCTTTCTGATTATTAATATACTTTGTTACTTTTTCAACATTAGAATGTGAAACGGAGAAAACCCCGTATCCCCGTCCCCATGAGAACTTAGTTGGTATAATCCTCTCCTTATTAATAAAGTGTGAAGAGCTGCCCTTAAATAGTTTAACGCATTCTTCAATTGTAATTCTGGTAGGAAGACCAATCAACACGTGAACAAGATCGGAATTGACAAAATTAGTCCTCATATATATTTCTTTTTGTTTTGAATACTCGAATAGAAATTTTGATACGGTGTCTGCCGAATTATCTAATAAAACTTTTTCTCGATTGTTAGTTGCCCAAATTAGATGCAGCCAGACATTAGAAAAGGAGTGAAGTGACATTATTCCTCCTTTTTGAGTTTACTTGTGTCTTAATATAATTAAAACCGTTAAAACGGTTAAGGGAAAAGGTAGTTGTTTATAAATACACCTAACTAAAGTTAGGTGTTAATCTCAAAGAAAAAAGATGATTAAAAACGTTTTGGCAAATAATGATAAAATATTCATTAGCACCGGGATTTATCCCGGTGATTATGAAAACGCGTAGAAAGTGAAAACCGTTTCAACGGTTTACTTTAATTTAAATTTGTCAATATCTCCCTCAGCTTATCGATATTCTCTTTCCAGTCGGCCTGCTTTGCCCGTTCTCTTTCGACTATCTCCGGCTTGGCGTTGTTTACGAACTTCTCGTTGGAAAGTTTTTTCTCTATTCCGGCCAGCGCGCCCTCGAGTCTGGTTATTTCCTTGCCCAATCTTCCGCGCTCAACTTCGAGATCTATCAATCCCTTTAGTGGTATATATATTTCGCAGCCTTTTATAATTGAAGAAGCGCTGGCTTTCGGTTTTTCCATATTTTCGTCAGCCGTAATGCTCTCCACCCTCGCTATCTTCTTTATGTATTCTATTTGGTGTGCTTTTACCTGCGATGATTTTAAGAATGCCGTAACGAATTTCGAAGGCGGAATGTTCATCTCACCTCGGATGTTCCTTATCGCCGTTATGATATCCTGAACGAATTCCATCTCGGTTTCGGCGCCGGGATTTATTAACTCTTTATTCAATTTCGGATAATCCGCAGTTGAGATACTTTCGCCGTCTTTTCTCTCTTCTATAAGCTGCCAGAGCTCTTCGGTTATGAACGGCATGAACGGATGAACAATTTTCAGAAGACCTTCAAAAATGCTCAAAGCCCTGGTAAGCACCGCGCTTTTAACTTCCTCGTCATCCGAGTAAAGCCTGTTCTTCGCCATCTCAACGTACCAGTCGCAGAAGTCGTTCCACACGAATGAATAGATAAACTTCGACGCGTTGTTGATCTCAAACTTTTCCATCCCGTTCTCGAGCTGCAGCAAGGTTTGATTGAAACGCGAGATTATCCACTCGTCCGCGAAGTCGATATGTTTATCCTTCAATTCCGGATTAACTTTTATCTTCTCCGCGTTCATAAGAAGGAATCGGCCGGCGTTCCAGATCTTGTTGGCAAAGTTTCTTCCGAGCTCGCATTTGTCTGTGCTGAATAGAACATCCTGCCCGAGGGGAGCGAGATAAATTATTGTGAATCGCAGCGCGTCGGCGCCGTACTCTGCAATAACATCGAGCGGATTGGGAGAGTTGCCGAGCGACTTGCTCATCTTTCTGCCCTGAACGTCTCTAATAATGCTGGTGAAGTAAACGTCTTTAAAGGGAATGTCCTTCTTAAAGTGAAGCCCGGCGATTATCATCCTCGCTACCCAGAAGAAAATTATATCGGGCGCGGTTACCAGCGTGTTAGTCGGATAGTAGTAATTCTGCTCCTCTTCTGTGTTAAAAACATCGTACGCCCACAGCCAGCTTGAAGCCCAGGTATCGAGCACGTCTTCATCCTGCTTCCAGTTCTCCGGATCCTTCGGCGGATTTACATCGCAGTAAATTTCATTTGTTTCGTTGTGGTACCAGACGGGAATTCTGTGTCCCCACCAAAGCTGCCGGGAGATACACCAGTCTTTTATGTTTCCCATCCAGTGTTCGTATGTCTTAATCCAATGCTCCGGATAAAATCTTACATCGCCCTTAAGCACGGTTCCGAGCGCAGGTTTTACGAGATCTTCCATCTTCATAAACCACTGCTCCGATAAATACGGCTCTATCGGCACGCCGCCTCTTTCGGAGTAGCCGACCTTGTTCTGGTAATCTTCCGACTTCTCGAGCAGTCCGTATTCCTCGAACCTAGCGATGACTTTTTTACGAACCTCATACCGGTCGAGACCCTTAAAATCGTGAGGAACATTGTGGTTCGTAGAAGCATCATCGTTGAAGATGTTGATTATCTTAAGATTATGTCTCTGTCCCATGGCGTAGTCGTTAACGTCGTGAGCCGGAGTAACCTTTACAGCGCCCGTACCGAATTCCATATCGACATACTCATCGGCAAAAATAGGGATCTCTCTTTCCACGATCGGAAGAAGAACGTACTTGCCGATCAAGTCTTTATATCTTTCATCGTTCGGATTAACAGCAACGCCGGTATCGCCGAGCATCGTCTCTGGACGCGTAGTAGCCACAACAATATGCTTATCGCTGCCCTTTACCGGGTATTTCAAATACCAGATCTTCCCGTTAACGGTGCGGTAGATAACTTCTTCATCGGATATGGCCGACTTGGAAGCGGGACACCAGTTAACCATCCTGTATCCGCGGTAGATTAAGCCTTCTTTATACAGAGCGACGAACGTCTCAATAACTTTTTTATAATAATCGTCGTCCATAGTAAAGCGCTCGCGGTCCCAGTCGCAGCTTACGCCGAGCTTCTTAAGCTGCTGGATTATAATGCCGCCGTACTTTTCCGTCCATTCCCAGCAGTGCTTCAGAAATTCTTCTCTGCCGATCTTATTTTTATCGATGTCTTGATCTTTCAGAAAGTTGGTTACCTTCGTTTCCGTCGCAATCGATGCGTGATCGGTTCCGGGCACCCAGCAGGCGTTATACCCCTGCATTCTTTTCATACGGATGATGATATCCTGGATCGTATTGTTGAGAACATGCCCCATTGTCAGCATTCCGGTAACGTTAGGAGGAGGAATAACGATGGTGTAAGGCTCCCTGGACTTGTCCACCTCGGAGTGGAATAATTTATTATCCAGCCAGTACTTATACCATTTGTCCTCGGTTATTGAGGGATCGTAGGCTTTGGGAATTTCGGTTAAGTTCGTATCGGGCATTATTCTCTCATCATTTTTGCTGATATAAAGTGCAAATATAAAGAATTTTTACCAGAGGTGATAAGTGCATATTCTTGAAAATACCGTCGTAAGTCAGGGGAAAATGTATAAAATCAATATTGCTCCTCATCAATATTCAAAAGAAATTTATGTTATATTTTAAATCAAAATAATATTATGAATGAAATCCGGACGGCTGGTCCGTTTCAATTACCGGATTTATTTTGATCTTCCCTGGTATACCGGAAGTCATTTAACCCGCTCTTCAGCCGCCGAGTATTAACACATTCATTAATAAACCTTAATAATTAAAAGGAATTTCTGAAATGTTTCGATTCTTAAAAACCGCACTGATTTGTATTTTCACAATAAGCATGGTAACATTTACTATGGCAAAATCAAATAAAAGTACGCCGACCAAAACACAGGCGGCAGCACATAAAAATCCCTTCCTTACACCCAGCAAGCTTCCGTTCCAGGCACCTCCTTTCGATAAGATAAAGGACAGCGATTATCTTCCCGCTTTTAAAGAGGGAATGAAAAGGCAGATGGAAGAAATAAAGAAGATCGCCGATAATTCCGCGGCGCCGACTTTTGAAAACACACTAGTTGCACTTGAAAAAAGCGGGCAGATGCTTGACCGAGTCAATATGGTTTTCAATGCTATAACCAGCGCCAATACGGATTCGGTACTGCAAAAAGTTGATGAAGAAATTGCTCCAAAGTTAGCCGCGCACAACGACGCTATTTATTTGAAAACAAAACTTTTTGAGAGAGTAAAAGCAATCTATAAAAAACGCGAAAGCTTGAAGCTGGATGCGGAGTCGCAGAAACTAATAACTTACTATTATGATAAATTTGTTCACGCGGGCGCGAATCTATCGAAAACAGATAAGACAAAACTGAAAAAGATGAATGAGGAGCTTGCAACTCTTACATCAAAGTTTGAGAAGAGGCTGCTTGCCGGTACTAAAAACGGGGCGCTGGTGGTAAGCGATAAATCGGAACTCGCCGGACTCTCACCGGCGGAGATAGACGCAGCTTCACAGGACGCGGCGGCTCGGGGATTAAAAGGAAAATATGTTCTACCTCTGCAGAATACAACACAGCAGCCGGCACTTCAGTCGCTTGAAAACAGAGACGTTCGTCAGAAACTGTTTGAAAATTCCTGGAACCGTACGGAGCGCGGTGACAAGAACGACACCAGGCCTGTAATAGAACGCATGGCTCAGCTTCGCGCAGAAAAGGCGAAGCTGCTCGGTTTCCCTAACTACGCCGCGTGGACGCTTAAAAATCAGATGGCTAAAAAACCGGCAGCAGTAGAGAAATTTTTGTCCGGACTCGTTCCCGCAACGGTTGCAAACGAGGGTAAAGAAGCGGAGATGATACAATCTTATATAAAGAAATCGGGGAAGAATTTTAAGCTGCAGCCGTGGGACTGGGAATACTATGCCGAGAAGCTGCGCAAGTCGCGCTTTAATTTAGATGATTCTCAGGTGCGCCCGTATTTCGTTCTCGAAAATGTTCTGGAGAAAGGAATTTTTTATGAGGCTCATGAATTATACGGACTAACATTTAAAGAGCTTCACAATATTCCGGTTTATCAAAAGGACGTTAGAGTATTCGAAGTTTACGATAAAGACGGATCGCCGCTCGCTCTTTTTTACGCCGATTATTATAAAAGGGATAACAAAGGCGGCGGAGCGTGGATGGATAACTTTATGCAGCAGTCGAAGCTGCTCAATACAAAGCCGGTTATTTATAACGTATGCAACTTTACAAAACCTGCGCCGGGAAAGCCGGCCTTACTTAGCTACGATGATGTTACTACGATGTTCCATGAATTCGGTCACGCTCTTCACGGCATGTTCGCCGATGAGGAATATCCTAGTCTTTCAGGCACAAACGTTCCTCGTGATTTTGTTGAGTTCCCCTCACAGTTCAACGAGCATTGGGCCCTCTATCCGAAGGTGCTGGAACATTATGCGCTGAATTACAAAACCGGGAAGCCTATTCCGAAGGAACTTGTGGAAAAGCTGAAGAAGGCATCTCTCTTCAACCAGGGATACGATTTCACGGAACTGCTCGAAGCCGCCGATCTGGATATGGCCTGGCATACACTGCCGGCAAGCGCACCCAAGCAGAATTCGGATAAGTTCGAAACTGAAAGTTTGAAGAAAGATGGTTTGTTTATTCCGCAGGTTCCTCCGCGCTACAGGTCGAGTTACTTTGAGCATATCTGGGGCAACGATTACGCGGCCGGTTACTACGCTTATCTCTGGTCCGAAATGCTGGACGACGACGCGTACCAATGGTTCCTGGATAACGGCGGCCTGACGCGCAAGAACGGCGAGAGGTTCAGGAAGATGATACTTTCGCGCGGTGCTACGGAGGATTACTCAAAGATGTACCGCGATTTCGCGGGGCACGATCCGAGGCTTGAGCCGATGCTGAAGAATCGAGGATTGAAATAAAATATTTTTTGTGTAGAGACGGCTCGGTGAGCCGTCTCTTTTGAGCAGCGCCGTTTGTTTCGAAAAATAATTGTATAAAGTAAGATGATAAAAAAAAAGAGACGACCCGCCGGGTCGTCTCTACTTAATTTTACCGAAAACCAAATATTAAAATTGTCCCTCAATATATAATATATTGATAGTTCGGTATTCTCACTTGAATTCCGGTATAAAGTCCGGTCATATCACTTTCCTGATCGCCGACGTCCCCGATAATTTTATATCCTTTATGCGTAAGCTCCACGCGCTTTCTCGATTTATAATCCGAGGCGCTTAAGTTATATTCGTTCTCCCCTCTTGTTATCAGCGTATCGAACTCTGCATAACCTGCGTGCTTCAAGTTGTTGAATGTGGGAATATATTGTGTACTCTTTCTGCCGGTTATAAAAATGACTCTGATATTTCTCTTCACTAGGTAATCGTACAGTCTTTTAACTTCAGGAATGGCCGGAGCGGAAGCCTTCTTTATCCATTCGTTCCATAATTCGGGTACATACCCGAAATCAAGTTCCTTATTTATCTCGTAGTTTGAAAGCGAAGTTTCATCGACATCGAAAACAACGGCAGAACTGTCAGTCATCGTTAAATCAGCAAATTGATTAATTGCGTTTTCTACTGCAGCGGCAATGTCTTTATCATATTGCCCGGATTCGTGGTAGCTTATAAGCTGCTGCTTTGCGATCCCCAGGTTAACGGGCATATGCGCGCACGAAATAAAAAAAACTGCAATCAAGAAAAGAAAAGATATTCGCACGATGTAAATTTTCATCAAATACATTTTTGCGCCCCCTATTGTAAGGTAAGATTATTGCTATTAAGCAAATTAATATAATAGCCGTTTAAGTCAATATACCATACCTTTACATACACATTCTTATTATCGATAGATTTATGCAAAATGATTAGCGCAAAAGAGGAAAATATTTTTATCGGTATAAATTTCTCATAATGCATCACAATCTGTCTTTCGCTCATCACCTAAATTAAAGGTTAAAAATAATATTTCTTACATGGATTCTTGCCGATATTTTGCGGATTTTAAAGGTGTAAATTTTCTATCAAAAGGGAGTCCGGTTTAAATGGCTGTTATAAAACCTTTCAATGCACTCAGACCAGAAAAAGAAAAAGCGCATCTTGTTGCAAGCGTCCCTTACGATGTTGTAAGCGTTGAAGAAGCGAAGCAGGTAGCGGATGGGAATTCTCTCAGCTTTATACGTGTTACAAGAGCCGAGGCAGAACTTGCAGCGGATGTCGATCATTATTCTCCGGAAGTATATAAGAAGGCCGCGGAGAACTTGGAACAGCTAAAAAAAGAAGCGCCGCTTTTAGTTGATGAGAAGCCGCATTTCTATCTATATAGACTTGTAATGGACGGAAGGGCACAGACAGGTATTGCGGCCGTTTTTTCCGTGGATGATTACGACAACAATGTAATAATGAAACACGAAAAAACAAGAAAGGTTAAGGAAGACGACAGAACGAATCACATTGTTACGACGGGCGCGCAGACAGGCCCGGTATTTCTGACCTACAAAGGGATCGAAGCCGTGAACAAAGCGGTTGAGGATACAGTGAAAAACGAAGCGCCGCTTTACGATTTTACTTCGGATGACGGCATTCAGCATACGGTATGGACGTTGCGGGATAAATACAATGATCTTATTGAAAGCGAGATAGGAAAGGTAAAGAATCTCTATATAGCGGACGGCCATCACCGTGCCGCCAGCGCAAGCCGCGCCAGGGCGGAGAAGAAAAGCTCCGACCCATCGCACAACGGGAGCGAGGAGTACAATTTCTTTATCGCCGTACTTTTCCCGGCTGAGCAGTTGAAAATACTTCCGTACAACCGCGTGGTAACGGAGTTGAACGGAAAGAGCAAAGAAGAATTCTTAAACGAGGTGAGCGAGAAGTTCGAGATTAGTGAATCGCATGATAAAATGCCGTCCGCAAAAAAACAATTCGGGATGTATCTGGACGGCAAATGGTACATGCTGAAGGCGAGGGATTCGGTTGCGGCAAGCGGCAGCCTGTCCGATTCGGTCGCGGCTACACTTGACACAAGCATTCTTCAGGATTTCCTTCTTCACCCGGTACTAGGTGTGGAGGATGTAAGAACGGATAAGAGAATAGATTTTGTAGGGGGAATTAGGGGCCCCGAGGAACTGGAAAAGCTCGTCGATTCCGGCAAAGCCGTGGTCGCGTTTTCTATGTTTCCTGTTTCGGTAAACGACCTTATTAAAATTTCGGATGCAGGGGAAATCATGCCCCCGAAATCAACCTGGTTCGAACCGAAGTTAAGAGACGGTCTTCTCGTTCATTTGATCTAAATGCTCGAGACGCGTAGTTTCAAATTGTTCCCGCAAAAGAAGGGCGAGTGCAATGCGTTCTTTTTTGATTTTAAGGGACACGTAATGTGAAGTATTTTTAAATTTTAATTGAGGGTAAACAATTATGAGCGATAGAATTTATAATTTCAGCGCGGGTCCGGCTATTCTGCCGGAAGATGTTTTAAAAGAAGCGCAGGAAAATCTTTTTTCCTTGCCGGGAGTAGGCATGTCTGTTCTCGAGATAAGCCACCGTTCCAAGACATTCGATAAAATGATCAAGGAAGCCGAAGCCGATCTAAGATCGCTGCTCGGAATAAGCGATGATTACGCGGTGCTGTTCCTGCAGGCCGGAGCGAGTCTGCAGTTTTCAATGGTTCCGATGAACATCATGCCTCCCAAAAACAAGGCCGATTATATTGTTACCGGAAGCTGGTCAAAGAAGGCTGTTAAGGAAGCTAAGAGAGCCGGAGCGGTTAATGTGGCCGCAACAACGGAATCCGATAATTTCAATAGGATACCCAAGCCGGAAGAAATTAAACTGGATCCCGAAGCTTCTTACGTTCACTTTACTTCAAACAATACTATATTCGGTACGCAATGGAAAGCTGAGCCTGAAACCGGATCTGTGCCGCTGGTATGCGACGCTTCATCCGATATTCTTCACAAGAAGATTGATGTGAGCAAGTACGGTATTATCTATGCGGGAGCTCAGAAGAATATGGGACCATCGGGCGTGACGCTGGTTATTCTGAGGAAAGACCTTCTCGAGAGAAGTGCCGATTCTCTTCCCACTATGCTGAACTATAAAACACACGTGGATGCTAATTCGCTGTACAATACACCGAATGTATTTGGCGTGTATATTCTTGGTCTCGTTGCGAAGTGGCTTAAGAAGAACGGCGGACTCGACGCGATGTACAAGCTCAACAAAGAAAAAGCAGGACTTCTCTACGACGCAATAGACGCGAGCGGCGGATACTATAAAGGCCACGCAGCAAAGGACAGCCGCTCATTAATGAACGTTACTTTTACTATGGGCAGCGAAGATCTTGAGAAGAAGCTGATCGCAGAAGCCGCGGAGAAGGGATTCAGCGGAATAAAAGGACACCGTTCCGTCGGCGGACTTGAGAGCTTCGATATACAACGCTTTCCCGAAGAAAGGTGTCGAGGATCTCGTTGAATTCATGAAAGAATTCCAGAAGAAGAACGGTTGATGGTTAACAGGTAGTTTAATTTTCAAACCTCCTCACGTTCCCTCCCTCGAAAGGAGGGGAACAAATCAGAGGAGGAAGTTAAAACCTTTAGCAGCACAGATTACTAATCTGTGCTGCGGCATTAAATGAATTATGAAATACATTATTTCAGTTATATTTATATCGGCGTTGTTTTTTGCTTCCTGTTCAAAGAAGGAAACACCGAAGATCACCGCTTTCAGTCCGGAGGCGTTCGCGTACGATCTGGGCGACAGCTCCGAAGTCGATGCGTCTGTTAGAGTGAAAGGATTTGCCCAGAAAGAAGAGAACGGCAAATACGGCGCTACCATTGCATACGATATCGATCTCATTACGCCTTCAAACGATACTTTAAAATCGCTCATAAGCAGGGTTGTCGATAAGCTTAACAATGAGCAATTATCGGATCTTCCTCTTGAGGTGCAGTTTGATCTCGATTCCACTTATGTAAAAGGCGTCTATCGGCTGATCTTCAACATTACAGATGCGCAGTCGGGCAGCACAACAAAGGCTGTTGCAAATTTTAAGCTGGGTGAATAATAAGGCGGAAAGTAAGCTAAGGCTTAATCAAAATACTTTTGGGGGATCGGTTTGCGGCCGGGATAACCCGAGTCCAGTTCGTGGTAATATTTAACATCGTCTTCGTCGCTTCTCCAGCAAAGCAGAACTTCCTCGCCGTCTATAATTGCGGGGAAGTCAACGAGCCCTATCGTGAAATTCCAATCTTTGAAGAAACAGCCGACTTCTTCCAGTTCTCCCATGAAGCCGTTAACATGCTCTATCATCTTCTGTACCTGGGGATCATTCTCTATTTTTCCGTCGAGATCTTCGGCTAGAAGGCGTATCTCTTTTGTAGTATCCAGAATATCTTTTACTATTTTTTTTACCAGCGGCAAGGTAAGACGTGCTTCCGCAGGTGTGAAATACTTTGTTTCGGTCATTTTCGCTTCCGTTATCTTTTCGTTCTCAGCGGTACTTAAAAATTACTTACCTCTAAATTACAACTTAATCATAATAAAAAAAGCGCATTAATTAAATATTAAGGTCAATTTTTGAACCCAAAATGCGAAAATAGACTCTAATGTAAAGTAGACGACCTTTAATAAGCTCAATTTTCGTTAAATTTAAAGTGTAAAAATTATCGATTTTAAGGAGAAAAGAATGATGCATGAGATTTTTGAGGGAAAAAGACCGCACAACGGAATGACGTATGAAGATTATCGGGGCTATTTCGAAGAAAAAATAAAAAACGATTTACCGGCGGATACCGATGAATCGGCGAAAGAACTTCAAGAATATACAAAGCTCAATTTTCAGAGAAGTAAGAGAATAGAAAAAAGCTACAATGTCTCCGACGAATTGAAGAACGCGGTGGAGAATATAAAAGAGAAACAGATCTGGATGGTACTTACCGAGACATGGTGCGGTGATTCGGCACAAACTTTACCGTACATCGGAAAGATTGCGGCTTTAAATTCAAATATTGATTTAAGAATTTTGCTGCGCGACAAGAATACCGATATAATGGATCTTTATCTTACCAACGGAACAAGAAGCATTCCCAAGCTCGTTGCGTTTGATGATGAAGGCAGCGAACTCTTTACGTGGGGACCGAGACCCAAAGAAGCTCAGAGACTTATCGATCAATGGAAGGGTGAAGGCATAGTTAAGCCGGAGTTGTACGAGAAGCTTCACCTCTGGTACGGAAGAAACCGCGGTAAGGAACTGGAAGAAGAATTTTTAGAGATATTCAGTCATGTTGAGCAATCCTGATATCCAAAGCTTTTTTGAAGTTGGTTTATTCAACATTTCAAGCGTATTGATTTTACGTAGCACAGACTATTAGTCTGTGCCGTTAAATAATGCGCAGACCGGTGGCCTACGCTACGTGAGCGGTAAACAATAAATTTAACCGCGCCATTAATTTTCACATTTTCCGTAATCATTTATTGTTTTGCCTGTTAATTAAATCCCGATAGCAAAAAATCCAACCAAAAATTGACCATCTACGATGTTCGACGATGTGAACATTACATAAACCGAATCATTTTGTATTTAAATATCAACTTGTCATACAATGATTTTTTACCTCGTAGAGGATTGATATTTATTATTCTATTTTATTAATAAGCAGTAATGCGCAGACCGGTGGTCTACGCCACGTGAGCTATAAACAATAAATTTAATCCCGTCATTAACCATCACATTTCTCATAATCATTTCTTATTTTGCCTGTTAATTAAAACCTAAAATTATTTATCAAGGTCTCGATATGAAGATAGAGACGTTATCCGTACACGCCGGCAGAAGCGCAGATAAAGAAACCGGCGCCGTTACTCCTCCCATACATCTTTCAACAACATTCGAGAGAGATAAAGACGGAGAGTATTCCAAAGGCTATAATTATTCCAGGAACGAAAATCCCAACAGAAAATCGCTCGAAGAATGTCTCGCAAAATTAGAGGACGGCGCTGCGGCCGCCGCGTTTTCATCCGGTTCCGCCGCGGCGATGAGTTTACTCCAGACGCTCTCGCCTGGTGATCATGTTATTGCTCCGGACGATCTTTACCACGGTAACCGGCGGCTCATCAATATGTTTAAAAAATGGAAGATAACTTCGACTTTTGTGGACACTACAAAGCCAGGCCTCTTAAAGAAAAGTATGCGTAAAGGAACTAAGCTTGTCTGGCTTGAAACCCCGTCGAATCCTCTGCTGAAGATAACCGATATCAGCGCGATCTCGGAAATCGCTCACGCTCAAGGCGCTCTAGTAGTTTGCGATAACACCTGGGCGACGCCGGTTCTTCAAAATCCGCTCAAGCTCGGAGCCGATTTTTCTCTTCACGCTACTACAAAATATATAGGCGGACACAGCGATGTTCTGGGCGGCGCACTTATAGCTAAAAATGATGACAAGGTTTTTCAGAAAGTCAGGGAAATACAAAAATCGGGCGGCGCTGTGCCTTCTCCTTTCGAGTGCTGGCTTGTGCTGAGAGGCGTGCAGACGCTTCCGCTTAGGATACGCGCGCAGTCGGAATCCGCTATAGTGATAGCCGAGTTTTTAAATGATCACAAAAAAGTAAGCAAGGTGCATTATCCCGGGCTGCCGCTTCACCCCGGCCATCCTCTCGCTTCGGTTCAGATGAAACTTTACGGCGGAATGATCTCGTTCGAAGTAAGAGGAAATAAAACGGATGCTCTTAAAGTGGCAGCGGGAGTTAAGATATTTACAAGAGCAACGAGCCTGGGCGGACCGGAAAGTCTAATCGAGCACAGGGCGTCCGTCGAAGGCCCTGATACCAAAACACCTGAATCGCTTCTGAGATTATCAATAGGTCTAGAGCATCCCTACGACCTGATCGAAGATCTATCGAAAGCTTTAAGCAAGATTTAAATTTTTATCTCGGAGATTTTTATGAAATCTAAAATTACAGTACTGTTATTTGCTGTTTCTTTTCTGTTCACACTTCAGGCTCAGGATCTTTCCACACGTTATTCTAATTACGGCGACATGGTGATAACACATCTGCATAACGCTTCTTTCCCCGATACAGGCAGGGCGAACGGACATATGTATGATAATAAAATGTATAACACCGAAGATCATTATATGGACAGCACTGTCGCCGTGTTTATTCCAAAAGGCTATAAGGACGAGGCGGCTGTTGACCTGGTAATTCATTTTCACGGCTGGAATAATAACGTCGATTCTACGTTTGCTCACTACAAACTTGTCAAGCAGTTCGTCGAAAGCGGGAAGAACGCACTGCTGGTAGTGCCGGAGGGACCAAAGAACTCGCCGGACTCATACGGCGGCAAGCTCGAATCTACCGGGGGATTTAAAAATTTTGTAAACGAGCTACTCGATACTTTATATGCAAAGGGTAAAATAAAGAACGAAAGAGTCGGAAGAATTATTCTCTCGGGTCACAGCGGCGGCTACCGTGTAATGGCTTATATATTGATGAGGGGCGGTTTGTCGGCAAGTATCAAACAAGTAATTCTTCTCGACGCACTTTATGCCGATACAGAAAAGTATGTCTACTGGCTCGATCATTACGACGGCAAGCTGATCGACATCTACACCGATCACGGCGGCACGAAAGACGATTCCGAAAACTTAATGGCGGATTTGAAAGGCTGGGGTATTCCGTTTGTGTCTTATAATAACGAATCGGATGTTACGGATTTCGGTTTGGCCAACAACAGGCTGGTATTCATTCACACAGACCTGCCTCACAACGAAGTTCCCTTTGAAAGGGATGAATTTATGAGGTTCGTTAAGGCAAGCTGTCTGGATAATATAAAATAATTGAAATGAAATTAAATAAGATATCGATCCTTAAATATCTGATCGGGTTAATATTTTTATTCTCGGCGGTTTCAAAACTCTTTCCGGTACTTGCGTTCGAAATGCAGCTTGTATCGCACGGAATTACGAGCCGGTCTGTAGTTTTGATACTGGCGCGGGTTATAATTGCGGCGGAGCTTTTTCTCGGACTTTGCTATTTCCAGAGTTCCTACATGAAAAAATATTTCATCCCCGCATCCATGCTTCTTCTTATTATCTTCAGTCTCGATATGATTTATTTGATTATCCTAAAAGGACCCGGCGGAAGCTGCGGCTGCTTCGGTTCCGTATTCACAATGACGCCTTTAGAAGCATTAATAAAAAACTTAGTCCTTATAGCACTATTGAATTATTTGTATAAGGAAATAAAAACAGACGAAGGAAGCAAAATTTTATTACCCGCAGTATTTCTTGTAATTTCAATTGTTGCGGTGTTGATATTTGCAAAAAACACCCCTTATGAAATTATCTCAAAAGTTCAGGATCAATTGGGAAGAGTCGCTTTTTTAATTTAATTTGAAGTTCAATGCTGTGCCGGTTTTAAAGACCTTGTAAAATCTGGTAGCAGATCAGCAATTAAGGGGAAATATGCCGAAAGATAAAAAGCATTGGTACGACGGGCAATTCTACGACAAGATCATCGCTCCCAACCAGGATAAAATGTTCAGGATAATTTCTTCTATAATAGAAGAGGGCAGCTCCGTGCTCGATATAGGCTGCGGAACCGGGAGGTTTACTTTTCAAATGTCGCCTAAATGCAGACGTGTAACCGGGGTCGATCTTTCGTCAAAGAATATAAGAACTGCCGCGTCCAAGCTCGACCCGCTTCTTCATCATAATCTCGATTTCATCCAAGGCGATATTGCCGGTAATGATACAAAACTAAACCACAAATTCGATTATGCTGTCATTACGTATGTAATTCATGAAGTCCCGGTCAACGAACGAGTAAAATTTCTGTGCGCCGCCAAAGAATCCGCGGAAAAAATTATTATAGGCGATTACCTGGTCCCTCGCCCGAAAGGATTTTGGAGCTATTTGAACGAAGCCGTAGAATACCTGGCCGGCAGGGAACACTATAATAATTTTAAGATATATGTTGAACAGGGCGGGCTGCGCGGTTTGGCGGAGAGCGGCGGATTTAAGATCATGAAAGAAATTAAAAATAAACCTTTGACTTCTCACATTATTGTTATTGAGTAACGTAGATTAAAAGTTTTTGCCGGGACAATTCACGAATTGTCCCTTAATTAAAAATTAATACGGAAACCAACATTAGGGGAAATCATGCAGGATAGTACCGAAGCTAAAAACCCGGATGCCGCGTCCAAAAGCTTCTCTAAAGTTTTAAGAGACTCGTTCAAAGAACTTAAAGAGACATTCATCGCATTTATAAAAGCACCCAAAGCTCTCTGGGGCATTAATGTTCCGTATATTTTAGAAGGACTTGTTTACTTCGGAACATTGACGATACTCGGAAAATATTCTTCGGAGAATGTTTCGCTGCTGGATTACCAGGCGGGGCTTGTGTACAGCTTCGTTACCGGCGGTATCACTTTCTCCATGCTAATACTAGGCGGAGTATCAGACAAAATAGGCGTCAGAAAATCGCTGGCAATTGCGTTTCTCGGCATGCTGCTCGGGCGCGTGCTGATCGGTCTCTCGGGCTCACTCGGGCTCGCAAACGGATTGTGGTCGCCTATGTTCTTTACAATGTGCGGCGGACTTCTGCTGATGGTAACTATGTACGGACTTTATCAGCCGGCGGCGTATGCAGGCGTTAAGCGCTATACAACTCCCCAAACCGCCGCGATGGGCTACGCCGTTATTTACGGATTTATGAATCTCGGCGCTTTTTTCTCAGGATTTATTTCATCGTTTACAAGACAGAGCTTTGAGGAGGTTTTTCCGCCGAACGGTCTGACTGCCGTATTCTGGGTGTATGTAGGCATAACGTTTTTATCTCTAGTTCTTACTTTAATTTTACTAAGCAGAAAAAACGATCGCGAGGCTGTGGCAAAAATTAAAGCGTACGGCAAAAAAGAAGGTGAAATAGAAACTGAAGAAGAGGAAGAAACAAAGCCGTCAAGAAAAATTAATAACATTCCTCTTATTATTTACTCTTTACTGACGATAGCCTTCTTCCTGATGTCGGATTTGGCTTTTAAGAGCCCGCTCGATTTTGAATTAAAGTTTTCCTTAATCGGTCTGCCGATTACAATAGACTTCATGCTGGTTCTTACGGCGGCAGCTTTTGTAATAGCCATAACAGAATTTTTAAGACACAGGCCCGAACATCCTTTTAGGGACAAGAGGTTTTCGTTTTTTATATTTATTCTTATCCCGGTGCAGACCCTCTTCGCACATAACTGGCTTACGATTCCGTATTACCTTGACCGTGCTTTCGCGGGTACGATGGTGAGCCAGTACTTCGAAGTCTTCTCAAACATCAATCCAATCCTAATTTTTATTTTTGCACCTATTGTGGCAGGATTAACAGCTAGGGCAAATGTGTATAAGATGATGATTTACGGTACCATCGTAATGGCCGTGCCTACATTTTTGCTAACCATAGGCCCGAATATTTATCTCTTTCTTCTATTTATTTTAATAATGACGATAGGCGAAGCGATGTGGCAGCCGAGGTTCCTGCAGTGGATAGCTGAAGTAGCGCCTAAAGGGATGACAGGCCTTTACATGGGTGTGGGACAATTCCCGTGGTTCCTTACAAAAGTTATTACCGGGTTTTATTCCGGCTGGTTCCTGATGAAATATGTTCCGCTGAATACTCCGCCCTCAGAAATGAATTCAGAAACGATGTGGTTCTTTTACGGTTTGATAGCGATAATCAGTCCGATCGGATTGATCCTTGCGAAGAAATGGATGATTAAGGGATTTAAAGAAAAAGCGGCATAGGTCTGATTACAATATGTAATAATATGTTGTAGAGACGGGGCATGCCTCGTCTCTACGGATGTTTTAAATTTTTCCCCAGGCAATTAAAACATTATTTAACCTAGTATTAAATTCCCGTACGGATTTGTAAGAAGATTTAAGCATTTCAAATATTTCCGGCCAGACGGAGATTCCCCTGGTGTGAAGCTTACCGTATTTCGACATATGAACCTTATCCATCAAATCGAAGCCTTCATCATTAAAATCCGCGACTAATATTTTACCTTCACGTTTATTGATCCTTATTAATTCTTTAATGCATTCAACCGGGTTTTCTAAATGATGAACCGTGTTAACCGTCTCTATGCTTAAAAGCGAATTATCCTTGTACGGAACGCTTTCAAGATTCATTAGAGTAAACTTAACTTTGTCCATATATTCATCTTTAATTCTTGTAACCGCTTCCGGCCTCTGTTCATCGGTAATGTCGGCAGTGATTATTTCGTAGCCTATCCTTGTCAGAACCGACACCATTCTTCCGGAACCGGTGGCGAAATCGAATATCATTTCTTTTTTATCGAAGTCTGCGGCGTTTATCATATCGTAATATTCTTTGCGGAGATCATATCCGCGCTTTTCCAAAAACTCATCCGATGCCGAAGGCGGGATATTCTTAATTAAACTTTCGTATGATTCCAATTTATTAACTCCGTTATTTTGTAATTACTAAAATTGCTCCGGCTATCATGATGATAGTCGCAGCGGCTTTAAGAAGCAGTTTCTTTTCCTTGAAAATTTTTCCTCCGATAATGGCGGCAAAAAATACCGAAGTCCTTTTAATTGTCAGCACCAAAGCAACCGGTGCATCTTTGAAAGATTCAATCTGGCTGAATCTGTAGCCGATAGTTAACAGCGAAATAAATATGATCCACAGCCATAAATCCGAAGGTACGGATCTCAAAATATTCGCGGGACTCCGGCTCGTCATCAAAATTATTAAGGAAAAATTGAATGCCATGAAAATATGCTGAAAACCTATAAACGCTGGCGGTTTTAGACTGAAGCGGCTGAGCAAAGTTTTATCTAAAACCGATGTGGCCGTGAAAAGCAGAAGTGCAAAAATTATGTAATGATGATTCTTTGATCTAATGAAAATCTTGAACGGCATCAGTATGTCCTGCTTCGCCTTCGACTCAAGGATATAAGTGCCCGCGAGAAGCAGCAGCATTCCGAATATTTCAAATGTCGTTAAAGATTCGCCCAGGAACGCGAAAGCGGAGAGGGCGACCAGGCCGGGAGTAAGCACCATCAAAGGAAGTGCTTTACTTATCTCCATATTTTTTATTGCAAGCATTACACACCAGAAAGCCAGCGTTCCGAGTATTGTCTTCAAATACAGTAAGAGTAATGTATTAAAAGTTATTACGGAAAGCTCGGTGAGAAATAAAAAGGGGAGAGAGAAGATCATATTGAATAAAGAAAGAAGAAAAGAGAACTCGAGAGCATCAAGTTTAAATAACACTTTCTTCTGCGAGACGGCAGCCGCGGCCGAGAGTCCGGCCGATATAAACGCGAGTATAAACCACAGCATAAATTTTTCCCGTCAAAGAGAGAAACAATTTCTCAGATCAAATATAGTCAACCTTGGCGGCTTTATTCAAAGTTCGCTTTTATTTTTATGAAAAAATTCCTGCCCGGCTCAACTGTTATAAATCCCCTGTTAGTCGACAGATGATTTCTGTACGCTTTGTCCGTAAGGTTTTCAATGCCGGCATAAAGATTAAATGATGCCGAACCAAGTCGAACGGATTCCGATTCAAGATATATATTAAAGTACGTGTAGCCGGGTGTGACCGTTTCGCCTTCCGCGATATTTTTCTGCGAATTATAAACGACGGAAGAGACATCGACTTTAAAATAATTATCCACCGGGAACCGCAGCCCGAGTTTGCCGTTTAAAGGAGAAATCAGAGGGAGGTTTGTATCGTTCCCCGTATCTATTCCTCTTACATAAGAAGCGTTTATATAAAAAACATAATGTTCGTAAAAATTCAATTTTGAAGACATATCGAAACCGTACAGCTCGGCTTTACCGATGTTTGTCTTTATCGTTGCCGCCCGGCCTTCGTACATTCCGGGAACTTCGGTAACAAGATCGTTCAGACTATTATAAAAAACATCGCCTCTGAAAGACAGCGCCGGCTTCCAAACCCTTAACCCCAGGTCTAAATAATATCCCTTTTCCGGCTTTAGATCGGGATTACCGAGTCTTATAACGCTGCCCAGATCAATGTATTGAAACCTTTCCTCGAGAGAGGGGGACCTGAAAGCTTTTGAGAGATCGAATGAAATGTCAACGTCCGGGAGCAATGTATAGAGTATTCCCAAGTTCCCGCTCCACGAAACGTCGTGTTCCTCGGAGGCGTTCCAGTACACTGTTTGACCTGCGGGCGAATCGTTACGCTCGCCGTTTGTTATTGTATAAACGGGATTGCTTACGGATTTGTTGCTAACGTCTATTCTATCCAATCTTCCGCCGAGGGTAATAGAGAGTTTGTCCGGTATAAATCTGTATTCGTCCTGGAAATAAGCTCCGGTGCTTTTATATACGGCTTCGGGCAGAGGTCTTTCTCCGATAATTTGGCCCATCGATTTAACGACGGAAGCTCCCGTTGAATCAAAAACATTTATTAATAGATGGCGTTCCCTTCTGCTGTCGAGCCGTCGCTGCCATGCGTCGAGTCCCGCTATGAAAATATTGTTACCGAAGAGTACCCAGTTTGTCTGAAACTGCAGTCCGTTTGTGTAATGTCGCGCGTTCGGGTTTATACTTAGTACGTTTATTCTTTTTGAAGGTACGCCGTTCGGACCGTTTACGGTCTGCGTAATAAACGGAATATTTTTCACGTCCCGGTAAATATTCTGATTAAAATATTTAAATGATAATGAAGTAAAATCTTTCGATATATTTTTAATTGAGTACTCCGCGCTGAACATATCTCTCTGTTCCCAGGGGTAGCTAACCAGAGCATGAGGAGGGAGGAGGGGATATCCGCCGGGTATTCCCACGTCTTTTGCGTAGTATCTTTGATAGCTGAGTTTCAATTCGTTTTTTTGAAGCGGCTTAACCGCAAAGGAAGCGGAAAAGTTATTGTAGCCGTACTGGCTGTTGGTAAGTGTTCCGCGCGGTGTTTTTGTATTACCCGCCTTGCCGTAAGTACCGCTGAGGTGCGCATACCATTTTTCAGCGCCTGCGTTTAATTCTATCCAGTTTGTTGTACCGTTGTTGACTGAGTTGTAGCCGCTTAATAGGGAGCCGTTTATTTTAAATTTGTTTGAGTACGATCCGTTATCAGTAATTAAATTTACTATTCCGCCCAGCGCCCCGGTTCCATAAAGAGAAGAAGCGGCGCCTTTAATTACTTCTATCCTTTTTATGTCGGGAAGACTTATCATCGACAAACCCGCGGCGAGATCGGAGGCGGTCTCAATCCGATTGCCGTCGACCAGCAGCACGATATTCGATCTGCTCAAGCCGCGGATAGACACGTCGGTTGCCCATATTCCGTCTCTAACGATCGATATTCCCGGTTCGCCGTTTAAGATGTCGGCAGGCGTGGCGGCAGGCAGTCTGGAGATTTCATTTTTTCCAATTACTTCCATCGGCATTGCCGCGTCTTTTACAGATTGAATGTAGCGGGTGCTTATAATTGTAACATCACCCAGGCTTATGGGAGACGGGATCAATTTTATTATTCTTCTTATCACCGTATCGGCGCGAATGATAAATTTAAAATTTGATTGAATATATCCGATATGCGAAACAGTTACAGCATAATTTCCGGGCGGCAGATTTCTGAAATAAAAAAATCCGTTCTCGTCTGCGGCAGTTCCGGTTCGGTCCAATGTAATGTTTGCGTTGGCTATTCCTTTACCGCTGTAATTGTCGACGATCTCTCCTTCGAAAGATGAATTTTGAGAAAGAAGGATTCCTGAGAAACCTGTAAGAAAGACAAGAGTAAATATGATATGTTTCATAACCTTTTCTTATTAACGCATCAAGAGCTTTAGAAAAACGAGCGAATATTCGTATTGCTGTTTAGGAAATTTATGGTTCGATGGTTAATATTATAAAACCATCGGTGCCTTTTTCCATTATTTAGATATTATGATGATAAAAGTTAAATAATATGCGCAGATTTTATCCCCTTGATATCAGATTAGCAAAATGTCAGTCCCGGAAAGTTTCCGGGCCGACAATTATCAAAAAACACATAACTAAATTAAGAATAATATCGGAAGGGAATTTGTGATGGAGTTTACTAGACGGTTTTCTCGGCTTCTATTTTGTATGAATGTGTAATTTCCATTGCTTTTTCGAACATTTTTGTTACGCCGCAGTACTTTGTCTGCGAGAGTTCAATAGCGCGCTCAACCGACTTTTCGTCTATATCTTTTCCGTAAAAAACGTATTCAATATGAAGTTTTGTAAACACTTGCGGATGATCTTCCGATACCTCGGTTTCGATATTCATTTCGAACCCGTCGAGCTTCACTCTTTTTTTCTGAAGAATGGACGCTACGTCGCTGCCGGTGCAGCCGCCGAGTCCGAGCAATAATAATTCCTTGGGACGAATGCCCGCGTCGCTTCCGCCGAAATCTTTCGGACCATCCATTGTTATCCAATGGTTGGAATCGGTCTTGCCTACAAATGTTATTCCCTGCAGTTGTTTAATGAATGCTTTTTTTGTTGCCATAATTATACCTTCGATAATTTTATTTCAAAATGAATTTTTAAAATCCGATATAAAACAGTATTAGTCCCAGTGAAAGCCCGATGACAAGATTAAAAGCTTTAATCATCATCGAGTCGCGAAGCGAATATGAAAGCATCGGCAGAAGTCCGTGCCCGTCCTGCACCATCGAGTTTGTAAGCAATACTGAAAACGGTATAAATCCGCCGGCGAACATAGTTACAAAAATTAAGTTTGGACCCGATTCGGGTATTAGTCCTATTAATGCTCCTGCAAATAACAGCAGCAAAGTATATTTGCCCGCCAGTTCATGAATATGCCAGTGCGCCAGGCCGACGTCTAAAAGGAGCAATGCGCCGAATGTCCACAGAAAAGTTTTCCATATATGTTTTTTTATAATATGGTTCCACACATGTTCTTGAATATAGTGTTTATAGTCTTTTTCATGATGGCTGTGATACTGCGGAACATCGCAGTCGGTGCAAGTTTTTATTTTAAACTTGCGGACGATAAAATCTGTTATCTTGCCGGCGAATATTCCGAGCAGAAATAGTATGCCGAATAATATAATCGCGGTTTTCGGAAAAAGGGCAAGCATAACAAAAGCCTCGTCGCCGGAGGTAGCGAGCATGCTTCCCGCAACGGCTCCGAAGCCGATCATACCGTGCATGTAGAGACTAACGTTCGCGAATGCGCCGACGCAGCCGGGAGTTGTGCCGATAGCGGAGCTTATTATATACTGCTTCCATTTGGAGGTTGAGTGTAGGATAGAGCCGAGCTTGCCGCGTGTCCATACATTTATTATATCCACCGATATCATCATCAGCAGAACCAGGCCGGTAATCTGCAGGCTCTCCCAGAATACACTAGTTATTTGATCTATCATAAATAGTTTTTTCTTCTCATGTCTAATCGCGCCCGAAATATAACAATACCGGGGCAGATATAATTAGAAAATATTAAAGCGAATTCGATTCTTCGGCAAAAATATTAATTGTGATGACACGCGCCGTCTTCTTTTTCTTCCAGCTCGCCTTTTAGAAACTTTTCAACCGCTTCATCAGCTATGCTTTCGTCTGTTAAAACCGGAGTTATATTGCCGGCTTTCAGGTCTTCTATAATCCTCCATCCGCCGCTTTGAAATATAATATATTTGCAGTCCTTAAGCGCGTCCACGAGCGCGGTGTGGCTGTGTCCGTGGCCTTCACCGTGATGCTGATGATGTTCTCCGCCGTGCGCCATATGGTGAGTAAAAGTATTTTCTCTTATCTCTTTTCCTACTATTCCCGATTCGTTTGTATCGTAAATTAAAAAGTATCTGCACCTTCCCAGGTGTCCCATTACTCTTTTTTGCTGTTCGTTTGTTGCGACCGCTATTTTCATTTTATAGTCCCTTTTATTAATTGCTGCAGTTTGGACAGTCGACCGTCTGCGTGCGTTTTTTTAAATGAACCTTATAACCGCATTTTGAGCAGATAAACAGCAGTCTGTTTCTTAGCTCATCGCTGATATTCTCAGAAATTTTTATTGCTTTCCCGTTGAGTATTCCGTCTGCTATTTTGCCTCTCGCGGCGTTGATTATCCTGCCAAAGGTCTGGCGGGAAATCTTCATTTTTTCCGCGGCTTCTTCCTGGGAGAGATTAAGCAGATCGCCCAAACGGATTGCTTCCAGCTCGTCGCCTTCTATTACTATTTCTTCCAATTGGTGCATAGGAACTCCTCGCGGCTTGAAATAGAAGCATGCGGGACTGCAATTAATTTTTCTATGTTTTTTCGGTCGTGCCATTGTAATTTTAATTATGAGCATATGCTCATAACAAAATTAGATTAATTTGATGTCATTGTCAATTATTCGAAAAGATGGATGTCATCCCTAAAGGGATTTTTATTGTTGGTAACTTCGCGCTCACTACAAACATACCTACCGGCTGGCAGGCATTTCGTCCCTAACGGGACATGTTACTTTATTTTTTTAATACTTCAGAATGTCTTTAATCCCGTTAGGGATGTCATATTTGTAGTATCTTGTATATGAACAAATTTAAATCCCTTTAGGGACGACACATATTTAGCATATAAATTCAACATTTTTATCTAAAATAATTGCCAAACAACAAAGAAATTTTGTAATTTTAATAGCCAAAAGAAAAGGGGAGCTATGGGAAAACATAGTATCGTTATGGTGAAACAAGTCCCGGACACCGCTAACATATCGGGACAGGTAATGAAGGATGACGGCACGGTTAACCGCGCAAAATTACCCGCCATTTTTAATCACGAAGACAGAGTGGCTCTCGAGCTCGCTTTAAGAATTAAAGATCGCGAAGGCGGCAAGGTTACCGTAATAACAATGGGACCTCCGCGTGCGTCCGACGTTCTTCGCGAATGCCTATACATGGGAGCCGACGAAGCCGTCTTGATAAGCGACAGGAAATTCGCCGGTGCCGATACTTTGGCCACTTCTTACGTACTTTCCGAAGCAATTAAAAAACTGGGAGATTACGATTTTATTTTTGCCGGGCGTCAGGCGATAGACGGCGACACCGCGCAGGTAGGTCCGCAGACCGCGGAGAAACTCGGCATACCGCAGATTACTTATACCGAAGAAATCCTCGAAATTGAAAACGACTCGGTTCGGGCGAGAAGAAAAATAGAAGGCGGGTTTGAGATCCTCGAATCAAAACTCCCGGTTTTGATCACTGTATTGAAAGACGCATGCTTTCCCCGTCCGTATAAAGCGAGACGTTTGATGGCCTACAAGAACGCAAAAACATTAATGGAACTCGAAAAACTAGCAGAAGGCAACAGTCTGCTTTATATTGATCAATTAAAAGAAGAATACAAATCCAAGAATCTATACATTCAAACTTTAACGATGGACGATCTTAAGCTCGATGCCGAGAGATGCGGCGTTCACGGCTCACCCACCAAGGTGCATAAAATAGAATCCGTCGTTCTCGCCGGCGGCAGCCACAATAAAGTGGAGCCTACCAAAGCAGGCATTGGCAGCTTAATTGACAAATTGATGGAAGATCACATACTGGGATAATTACATGGGGAATAAAAAACAGGAAGTCTGGGTTTTTGTAGAGCAAAGAGACGGTAAGGCCGCGGACGTCAGCTTCGAGCTTTTATCGAAAGGCAGAAAGCTTGCCGAAAATCTGAACGGCACTCTTAAATCAATCGTAATCGGAAGCGGCGTAAAAGGAATAGCGGAAGAAACATTCCGCTACGGTGCAGAGGAATCACTCGTTGTCGATCACCCCGCTCTTCAGCATTATATGACGATGCCCTACGGTAAAATATTGAACGAGCTGGTTGAAAAACATAAACCGCGCATCTTTCTTTTCGGCGCAACGGTTATAGGAAGAGACATCGCGCCCAGGGTTGCTTCGCATACAAAGAGCGGTTTAACCGCCGACTGCACCGATCTCCGGATCTCCAAGGTAACATACTTAAAAAAGGATTACGAAGATCTTCTTCTCCAAATACGTCCGGCCTTCGGAGGAAATATTATAGCTACAATCATCACTCCCGAAGTGGAAACGCAGATGGCGACCGTACGCGAAGGCGTGATGAGAATGGAACCTCTCGATAAGCCGGTCGAAGGGAATATCATCGAAATTCCCTACACCGAAAGTGCTATCGACGATATCATCAAAATTATTGAACAGCACAGGAAAGAAAATACGGTTAATCTTAAAGCGGCCCCAATTATAGTTGCAGGCGGCTACGGCATGGGGACGCTGGATAATTTCAGACTTATCCACGAATTGGCTGCGGTTCTCGGGGGAGAAGTAGCCGGTTCCAGGGCGGCTGTTGACGCCGGATTTGTGCCGCCGGAAAGGCAGGTGGGGCAGACCGGCGTAACCGTGCGTCCAAAATTGTATATCGCATGCGGTATCTCAGGCGCCATTCAGCACAGGGCGGGAATGCAGGAATCTAATAAGATCATCGCTATAAACACTGATCCGGAGGCGCCGATCTTCGGCGTGGCGCATTACGGTATTGTGGGAGACGCGGCTCAGATCATCCCGATGTTCATTAATGTATTCAAACAGAAATTGAGATAAAACAATGGCAAATTATTTCACCGAAAACATAGATCTGCTTTACCATTTCGACAGGCTCGATCTGAAGAAGATTGTGGATATGACCGAAGAAAATTTTACCGAGGCCGAGAAGTTCGATTACGCGCCGCATAATTACGAAGACGCAATGGAAAATTACAGGAAGGTGCTGGAGGTAGCCGGTGATATAGCCGCGAATTATATAGCGCCGCGCGCCGCGCAGATTGATGAAGAGGGAGCCGTATTCGAGAACGGTAAGGTGCGTTACGCAAAGGGAACCGCCGAAGCCCTGAAGATGCTTTCGCAGGCGGAGCTGATGGGGATGATACTGCCGAGAGAATACGGCGGACTTAATTTTCCCACTACGGTTTATATGATGGCGATAGAAATAATCTCCCGTGCGGATGCGTCTTTGATGAATATCTTCGGACTCCAGGATATTGCAAAAACTATATCGCAGTTTGCCAACGATCTTCAGAAAGAAGAATTTCTTCCGAAGTTCTGCACGGGCGAATATACAGGGGCTATGGCGTTAACAGAACCGGATGCCGGCTCCGATCTTCAAGCAGTTAAGCTTCATGCTTACCAGAACGAAAAAGGTGAGTGGTTCCTTAAAGGAGTAAAGAGATTCATAACAAACGGCAACGGAGAGGTGCTGCTTGTGCTGGCGAGAACAGAAGCCGGAACCAAAGACGCGCGCGGTTTGAGTATGTTTGTTTGCTACGGCGACGAAACTGTAAAGGTAAGAAGGATCGAGCATAAGCTCGGTATTCACGGCTCGCCTACGTGCGAACTGCAGTTCAATGATACCCCGGCACAGCTTGTCGGTACGCGTAGATTCGGACTCTTAAAATATGTTTTATACCTGATGAACAGGGCAAGGGTAGGAATCGGCGCACAGTCGCTCGGCATATCACAGCAGGCATACGAAGAAGCGCTTAAATATGCAAAGGCCCGCGAACAGTTCGGCAAGCCGATTTACAATCTTCCTGTAGTTTCAAATATGCTGATAGAAATGAGAGTGACCCTAGAGGCAAACAGATCTCTCTTCTATTCAACGTGCATCTGGCTCGATAAAAAAGAAAAACTGGAGGAGCTCGTCGATAAACTTAAAGCCGTTAAGAAACCTTTCGCCGAAGCAAACGAAGAGCTGAAAGAAGCGGTTAGAATTACGAACCTGCTTACACCGATTACAAAGTTCACTTTAAGCGAAGCGGCTAACAAGATAACATACGACGCGCTTCAGATACACGGCGGAACGGGATACATGAAAGAGTTTATCGTTGAACGCCTGGTGCGCGACGCAAGGATCACCAACATATACGAAGGAACTTCTCAGATGCAGGTTGTTGCCGCGGCCGGCGGAGCGGTTAATGATGTAATGGCCGAGTATTTCGACGCATGGGAAAAGAAAGAATACAAAGGCAGCCTTTCGAACCTTCTTAATTATCTGGTCGAGATCAGGGAGCTGTTCAAAGAATGCCTGAAGTATCTAAAAGAGAAGAAGGATACAAATCTTCAGGAAATTGCGGCGAAGGATCTTGTGGAGCTTTATACTTATATCTATACCGGCTTTCTTCTTCTTAACGAGGCTAACGACGATCAGAAACGGGTGTTTACCGCAAGAAGATATATACTCGACGCGCTGGCTAAAGCCAGGAAAAACGCCGAGTCTATCAAGAGCGAACTTTATTCCGATGTTCTGCACGCGGATACAATTTTAATTTAATTCCATAAAGGGGACAAACATGGATAAATGCCGAAAGATATACAGGCTTTACGACGATAATGAAGAAAAGCATTATTTGAGCAGCACACTTGAGCACAGCCGTCTTGAGCAGCTTGCCGAAGAGTTCAGGGTGAAGAAAGAACAGATAAGAGCGAAAGATTTTATAGAGTTCGTTCATACGCACGACCAGGACGCCGCCGAAGTGGAAGTGCACGATCTGTATTTCTGATCTGTGTATTATTATATCTGTTTTCGTCGATTTTTGCCGGCGGAATCCTTTAAATCGGTTGTCGATTTAATTGTACTTAAAACACGGCATGCATTTTACCTAGTGCTCTCTCAATTCTTACCGAGAAATTCAGTTTCGTGCTCGGTGCAATTAAACATATTAATACCGACATTAAAGAAATTATTTACCAAGATTTGTGTGAGTTTGTTTGTTGAGAAAAATAAAAGCCTGCAACCAAACCCGCGGGATATGAGACCGAATAAGCTTCTTTTTTGCCGATATTTTCAAATTCGGACGGTGTGATATAATTCCTCATTCGAGAAATAATTCTGCAGTAAACGCTCCATTCAATTCGTTCATGTTTATTGTACAGATAGGATAAATCATACGGAATTCCCGGCGTAATTATAGTAGTGATATTTTGATCACCTGTTTGGTTCTACTATATATCTGAATGACTGATGCTTTTTCCTTACCTGTTTCGCCGGTATTAATGGGGACAGTTGAGCTATTTGATCTATGAACGGTTTTACATCAAGCAAATGAAGAAGAGATTATTTTAATACCCGTTGCTGAGTTATAACGTTCTCGGTATCAGAATATTTTTATAACAGTCTCAGCCAGCCAATAAGTTATTACTGCAAACACGGCAGATAGGGGAATGGTGAGTATCCACGCCCAGAGAATATTTCTCGCTACACCCCAGCGCACTGCGGAGAATCCTTTAATGGAGCCGACCCCGATTATTGAGCCTGTTATTGTATGAGTGGTACTGACGGGAATACCCAGGAAGGTTGCTATTATAATCGTTATCCCGGAAGATGTTTCCGCGCTGAACCCGCCGAAAGGTGTCAGCTTTGTTACCCTCATGCCCAGTGTCTTAATCACTTTCCATCCGCCTATAAGAGTACCTAGAGCAATGACGCTGTAGCTTAATAGTTCTACCCAGAAAGGTACGTGAAAAGTAGATCCCAAAAGCCCGTTTGTAAAAAGCACAATCGTAATAATTCCGATTGTCTTCTGAGCGTCGTTAGATCCGTGGCTTAAACTAAATAAGGCCGATGACACGAGCTGGAGTTTCCTGAAATATTTATCAACCTTTCGGGGCGCCTTGTCTTTTACGATCCACATTGTGATTATGGAGAAGATAAGAGAAATAACGAATCCCATTATGGGTGCGAGGAAAATGAAGATTATTATCTTCGTATAGCCGGAGTAAATAAGAGCCGAGAAGCCTGCCTTTGCAATACCTGCGCCGCCGTAGCCGCCTATAATTGCGTGCGAAACGCTTATTGGTAATCCAAAGTGAGTTGCAGTGGCCGTTAAAATAATTGCGCCCACTATCCCCGAAAAAATAACGGTATTATTCACTACGGAAATGTCCACCAACCCCTTGCCAATGGTGGTAGCAACGCTGACACCGAAGAGAAAAGCCGCCAGAAAATTGAAGAATGCCGCCCAGGCAACAGCCTGCATGGGAGTCAATACTTTTGTGGAAACAACTGTGGCTATCGAATTAGCCGCGTCGTTCATTCCGTTGTAGAAATCGAAGACGAGCGCGAGCACAATAATTATAATTGCAAAATGCATAAGGCCTAGTTGTTTTTGATGAAAATGTAGAGTATAACGTTGGCGGCAGACTGACATTTATCACAGGCGCCTTCGAGAAGACTCAGTATTTCTTTTCTTTTGATGAGAGTAATCGCGTCCTTTTCTGTTTCGAAAAGCTCTTTTATTGCCTGCTGATATATCTTATCCGCTTCCGACTCCAGGTCCATTACGGCTTTACATTCGTTGGAGTGCTTAGTCTTCAGGTCGTTGATAGCTATACCGAGCTCTTTTATCTGTTGATGAGCTATGGCGACAAGTTTATCGGCATATTTAATTCGCCGGCTTATGTTGTATATCTCAACTCTTCTCGATGCGGCCAGCAGCATATCGCTGATGTCGTGGAGTTTCTTAATTAAGTTGAAGATGTCCTCCCTGTCGAACGGCGTTATAAAGGTCTTGTTCAGCCGCTTTATAATCTTATTGCTTACTTCATCGCACCTGTTATCGAGAGGTTTAATTTGAAGAAGGAGGTCCTTATCCGGCTCCTCAGAAGTAAAAAGTTTATGTGTAAGATCCGCCATTTGCTGGATATGGGTGATCATATCGCGGAAGTCCTCGAAGTATTTTTCTTCTTTCGGCAGAAGTTTACTAAACATTTTAGGCCCCATTTTTTGGAAATGATTTAAGTAAAATTAATAAACAATTCCGCTAAATTCTAATGGATTCATGATAAATTTTTAATTCCGCAGCGCAGACTATTAGTCTGCGCCTAATTTAAATAGCTTAACCTTGTAAGTATGCATAGTACCTTAAATTTTGCTACTCGGTTTTCTCTCCGCTTCCTTTGCCGAAAATATTGCCGAGCGGCGATATTTTAAATCGAGGCTGCTTGTAATCCTTGGGCAGGTATTCGTCGGGTATTTGAATCTTATTTCCATCGCGCACACCGGTATAACTAGGCGACATTATCTCAACGCCCGCTTCGTTGAACTTATCCTGTATTTTTTGATGAAGGTCGGAATAAATTTTCGCCATTAAGCTGGGCGAATCGGTATAGACATTCAGCTCATAATCAACATAGAAGTCATTTAATGAGGTCTGAAGTATGAAGGGCCCAGGTTCCGGCAAAACGTTTTCGACTTCTTTTGCCGCGGCTTTAAGTAGTTCATGTACCTTTCTCCATGGAGCGTCGTAGCCTATAGTTATCGAAGTGTGGAGTATAAGTCCCTTATCCTTAGCCGATGAGCTGAAATTAATAATATGGCTTCCCAATACCATCGCGTTGGGTATTGTAATATCCACGTTCTTAATTGTTCTCACTCGCGTAACCAGAAGAGTTCTCTCAACCACATCGCCTACCGTGTCGGCTATCCTTACCCGGTCTCCTATCCTAAACGGCCTCATATAGGTCAGTACCACACCGCCGACGATATTAGATACGGCGGATGTGGAGCCGAGTGAAAATAATATGCCGAGAAAGATAGAAACGCCGCGGAATATAGGTGAATCGGATCCGGGCAGATAAGGGAAAATAACAATAGTGGCGAATACGATGGTAAGGAAACGGACTATCTTAAAGGTGGGTTTTGCCCACTCCGACGGGAATTGCGGAAAAGTAACCCTTTCGGTTTCAATCTCGTTGAATATTAATTTGATGAATTTAATTACGTACCGCGTAACAAACACAATTACCAGTATTGTAAACAGATTCGGAAGGAAATTAACAAAAGAGAGAAGTACACTCCCCAGCGGCTTTGTTATATACCCGAAAAGCGTGGAAGCCCACGTTCTTGTAAACGTAAAAAAGCTGAAGAGTATTGTAAAATAAAAATAGGCCAGAAATATTAAAACAACGAAGCGTCCTGCCTTTGTTATGAAGCGAAGAGCCTCAAGTATGCGCTGGTCCGAAAGTACTTCAATATCCTTGACCTTTATCGGCTTTATTAAAGTTCCTTTCCATGCGAAAGTTTTTTTATCCAGGATTTTGAAGAAAGTATTTGCCGCTTTAAGAAGTGCAAATCCCGCCGACGTTAATATTACCGCGAAAAGAAGTCCTCTTAATAATGGCCTGATATTAAGAGCTTTTGTCCATGGAAAAAGCGTAAGAATATATATAATGAAGAAATAAAGTAGAGCCATTGTGATGGCGAGTCTTATAAGCTTCAGCATTATTATAATAAAAGCCGAAATGGCTTTTTCGCTAAGTATAACTTCCTTCCTTATTTTTATGGCTTTGATTAAGCTTCCCTCCCAGCTTTCAACTTTCAAGTAGCTTTTGGGGAAGAACGCTCTCATCAGCCAGAACAACCCGATAAGCGCCGCCAGGATCAGGAGGGCAATACCAATATCTATTAAAAGCTTTTTGGGATTGTAAGCGGTATACGAATTTTTAATTGCTTTCTTAATTTTCGCGGCGTATTCATCTCCCGTACTCTTTCTGTCTTTACCTAAAAATGCAGCATCTTTTTCGGTTACGGATAAAATAGTAATTGAGCCCAGTTCAAGGGAGGTTAAATCCGAGCCGTTCACTACTTTGATCGAGTCGGGGTCGAGGTGACGATTTATGATTTCGCTTAATTTTTTATTAACTGCGTCGGCCCGCTGCGATGCGGAAAAGGGACCGAGATCATTATGAATTAAGAAAAGAGTATCGCCGTAAAGCGTTACCGGAATTCCTGCTGAGAGACTTGCTTTTGCGGAATCGCTTTGCGGAAGGATATCGGAAACGTTTAATATTAAGAAAAATATAATTAAAAGAAGAATTCCCCGGGTGTGCAGTTTTCCCTCAAACATAAATAAAGCCTGATTGTTGTGACGGGATAATATACTAAAAAAGTTGTTAGTTCGGTAAGGCAGGTTTATAATTAGCGAATTACCGGATTGACGAATTCGCCTAAGGCGGGCAGGTTAGCGAATTCACTGATTCCTTACATATAAAAACAGTGCAACCTTCAAGGTCGCTGAGCAATGTTTTCGATAATTTTAACTGCTATCGATGATTTTGTGACCTTGAAGGTTGCTGTAATAGGTAGATTTAAAAATTCGTCAATCCGGTAATCAGTTTTACTTCTCACTCATAAAAGGATATCTCCAATCCTTAGGCGGATCGAAAGTTTCCTTTATCGAGCGTGCGGTCATCCAGCGGAGTACGTTCATTGCGCTGCCGGCTTTATCGTTGGTGCCCGAAGCACGGCCGCCGCCGAAAGGCTGCTGGCCCACTACCGCCGCGGTCGGCTTATCGTTTAAGTAAAAATTGCCGGCCGCGTGTTTCAGCTTGTTCGACATTTTTACGAGCGCTTCTCTGTCCTGTGACCAGACCGCCCCGGTTAACGCGTAAGGAGAAGTAGTGTTGCAGAGTTCGAGCGTATCGTCGAAGTTTTCGTCCTCGTAAACGTAAATCGTTAAAACGGGACCGAAGATTTCCTCCTGCATCGTTTTGAACATAGGATTAGTGGTAACGATAGTCGTCGGCTCGATGAAGTATCCTTTCGAGTCGTCGCATTTTCCGCCGGTAATGATCTCCGCTTCTTTCGAATCCTTGGCGTAATCTATATAGCTTTTTATACTCTGGAAAGCGGCTTTATCTATAACCGCGCAGATAAAGTTGGAGAAGTCTTCCGGATCGCCCATCTTTATCTTCGCTACTTCCGCCGTGTATTTCTTCTTGAAATCTTCCCATATGGACTTGGGGATGTACATACGCGACGCGGCCGAGCATTTTTGTCCCTGGTACTCAAACGCGCCTCTGATGGCGGCAACCACAAGAGCGTCTACATCGGCTTTGTTATGTGCGAAGATGAAATCCTTTCCGCCGGTCTCTCCGACTATGCGCGGATAATATTTCGATTTGCTCAGGTTATCTGCGACGGTTTTCCACATTCCCTGAAATACCGCGGTGGAGCCGGTAAAGTGAATGCCTGCCAGATCGGGACTCGCCATAACGGGATTGCCAACTTCGCCCCCTGATCCCGGGATGAAGTTTATAACTCCCGGCGGAAGTCCGGCTTCTTCCCAAAGCTTCATCAAAAAGTACGCTGAATAAACGGCGCTCGATGCGGGCTTCCACAAAGAAACGTTTCCTACGATTACCGGGGCGGTGGGAAGGTTGCCTGCGATAGAAGTAAAGTTGAACGGCGTAACCGCAAAAACAAATCCCTCGAGAGGCCTGTATTCTTCCCGGTTCCACATACCTTTGGGCGAGTACGGCTGTCCGGACATTAGCTGGGTCATGTAATATGTATTAAATCTCCAAAAATCGATAAGCTCGCACGCCGAATCGATCTCGGCCTGGTACGCGGTTTTAGATTGCCCCAGCATTGTAGCGGCATTTATAGTAGTGCGCCATGGACCTGAAAGCAGCTCTGCGGCTTTCTGAAAAATGCTCGCCCTGTGTTCCCACGGCATCTCCGACCATTTCTTCCACGCCTCGAGTGCGGCGTCAATCGCCATCTGGACTTCCTTAGCCCCAGCTTTATGATAAACTCCGAGTTTCTTAGAATGATCATGCGGAGCGGCTATCTCGGCCGTTCTGCCGGTCTTCACTTCTTTTCCGCCGATGATGAGCGGTATTTCAATTTGTTTTGAGCCCAATTCCTTTAATTTTTTCTTTATAGCCTCTTTTTCGGGGCTTCCCGGTGCGTAAGAAAGCACCGGTTCGTTAATCGGTGACGGAACTTGAAAATATGCGTTGGACATAAAAATCTTCTCCCTTTTACAGGTTTTTTATAAAAATTATTGCGTTTAAATTACTAAAATTTAGGGTAAGATATAATTGTGAATAGGGAGATATTAGGTCCTTATTTATGGTAATGATAAACATCAATATAAGAAATGAAGAATGCCGTGAAATAAGGTTAAACTGTATTTTTTTTAGTATTGTTACTAAGGTTTAGTTTGATGAAGAAATGAACTGAACAAAAGTCTGTACAAATAAATTAGAAGTTTTACAAGATTATGATAGTAATTTTTTATAAGTCCAATTTTGTATTGTTAAGACATAAGACGAAACCTTATTGATTTCACAATAACCTTAGTAACCCTTAGAGCTTCTTAATAGCAACCTTATTAGCTTATTTTTATAACACTTCTTTTCTTGACGCAAGGAAAGAAACATAAGAACATGCGCTGGAATGAAATTTTTTAACGCAATTTCGTTAAGGCACGAAAATCTTAAATATTAAGACGAATCGAAAAAGTTTCATCTGAAAGATTCCACAGAAGGGAAATAATAACTCAGCCGCGGGCGAAAACCGCGGGAAATGATTTTCCCTGATAAGGCATTACTCTGAAGGAGTAAAATAGAGGTTTATTTATTAAACTCTTTCAGAGTTTAATTTTATTGTTGGTTTGTTCTCGGGGCTTTGCCCCGAGCTAGGATATTTCACCCCTTCGGGGTGGTTTATATTTTAATGTATGCTTTAAAAGAGAACTCGAAATGATTACGAAGAAATGTTTTTACACACACAATTCCCCGACAGGGGAATAATAACTCAGCCGCGGGCGAAAACCGCGGGAAATGATTTCCCCTGATAAGGCATTACTCTGAAGGAGTAAAATATAATTTGCCCTTCTTCACTACACGTTAAAAAGGAAATGCATCACATCGCCGTCGCTGACGATGTATTCTTTACCTTCCACGCGCATTACTCCCGCGGCTTTGCATGCGGCTTCTGAGCCGTGCTTAATGTAATCATCGTAAGATATAACTTCGGCGCGTATGAATCCCTTTTCGAAATCGGTGTGAATTACGCCCGCCGCCTGCGGCGCGCGCCAGCCTTTGTGTATCGTCCAGGCTTTAACTTCTTTCGGACCCGCGGTGAAGTAGCTTATAAGTCCAAGCGTGTGGAAGCCGGTACGAATTATTTTCTCTAGCCCGCTTTCGCTTACTCCGTATGACGCTAAGAACTCGACTCTTTCATCGTCCTCGAGTCCGACCAGCTCTTCCTCAACTTTGGCGGATATTTTAACAAAATCGGAGTTCTTTGATTTCGAATAATCGGCAACTGTTTTCACATAATCATTATCTTCCGCAAGACCGTCTTCATTTACATTGGCGCAGTAAATTATTCTCTTCGCCGTCATTAATCTTATCTCATTGAAAAGATCCTGAACGGTGTTTTTATCCCTATCGGGAAAAGATGAGGCGAGATTTCCTTCGTTCATATATTTTAGAAGAGCTTCTGCGTCTTCTAGTACTGCTTTCAAACTCTTATCTCCCTTAAGAGATTTTTGAAGCTTCTCAATTTTTTTTTCGAGAGTCTGAACGTCGGCAAGTATAAGTTCTGTTTCAATCACTTCTATATCGCGCAGTGGATTTACGCTTCCGTCTACGTGTACAACGTCGTCGTTATCAAAGCAGCGTATCACTTCCAGAATTGCTTCCGTCTCTCTTATGTTCGAAAGAAACTGGTTACCCAGGCCTTCGCCTTTACTAGCGCCCTTTACGAGCCCGGCTATATCCCAGAAATCCACAGTCGAATTTACAATGCGCGCCGGATTAACGAGCTTTGCAAGCTTGTCTAATCTCTCATCAGGCACAGGCACAATAGCCTTGTTCGGCTCGATCGTGCAGAAGGGATAGTTTGCCGCTTCCGCGTTTTGCGCCTTTGTAAGTGCGTTAAACAAAGTTGATTTTCCCACGTTCGGCAATCCGACTATGCCTATACCTAATCCCATTTAGATGCTCCGTTCCTGAAAAGATTTATAAAAACAGGTGCAAATATACTAAATCTATAATTAAACCTTGAAGACGGCTGTTAAAACTCTTTCCCGTCGGTTTTCCGGTTTTATTTATAATTATAAAGGTTAAATGTTAAAATAATTTTAAAAGATTAATTTGTAATCCATATATTTGTAATAAATTAAACACGGGGACCCAAATTGAAAAAACATTTTATCCCGATTGTTATAATTGCTTTAATGCTTCTTGCATTTGCAGAAGCATTCCCTCAAAATGAAAATCTTATTACTAATATCGATCACCGGACTACCGCCAGCCTTAACGGCAAGTGGAGGGTAATTATTGATCCGTACGAGAACGGTTATTATGATTACAGGTATAAGCCCAGAGGCGACGGATATTTTCTAAATCAAAAGCCGAGGAACAAGAGCGATCTCGTCGAATACGATTTTGATAATTCGGAAACGTTAAACGTTCCCGGCGATTGGAACACTCAAAAGGATAAGCTCTTTTTTTACGAAGGGACTATCTGGTATAAAAAATCTTTTGATTATCAAAAGAAGACGGGGAAGCGGCTTTTCATTTATTTCGGTGCCGCTAATTATGAAGCAGTTGTTTATTTAAACGGAAAGAAATTAGGCGAGCATACGGGAGGATTCACACCTTTTGATTTTGAGATTACAGACCAAGTGAAAGACGGCGATAATTTCGTTGTTGTAAAAGTGGATAATAAAAGAAGACGGGACGGTGTGCCCACTCTTAACACCGACTGGTGGAATTACGGCGGCTTAACCAGAAGAGTCGAGCTTGTAGAAGTACCCGCTACCTTTATTCAGGATTATTTCATTCAATTAGCCAAAGGTTCAGGCGATGAAGTTGCCGGCTGGGTTAAATTAAACGGAACGGCAAAAAGCGGAAGCGTGTCCGTAGAAATTCCGGAAGCAGGAATTAATAAATCATTTAAAGTTGATGATGAAGGTATCGCAAAAATCGATTTTAAAGCCGGCCTGAAGCTGTGGTCGCCCGAAGATCCTTATATATATAATGTGAAATTAATCTGCGGAACCGATACTCTACTTGATGAAATAGGATTTAGGACAATCGATACAAAGGGAACCGATGTTCTGCTAAACGGCAAGCCGATCTTCTTAAGAGGAATTGCTATTCATGAGGAAGCGCCTTTCCGCTCAGGGAGAGCGTTCAGCAAAGAGGACGCGGTTACGCTTTTAAGTTGGGCGAAGGAGCTCGGCTGCAATTACGTGCGCCTCGCGCATTATCCTCATAATGAGTTTATGTTGAGAGAAGCGGATAAGATGGGGTTGCTGGTCTGGTCTGAGATACCGGTTTACTGGACGATATTGTGGGATAATAAAGGAACTCTGGATAATGCTCTCAATCAATTAACGGAGATGATAACTCGTGATAAGAATAAAGCGTCCGTTATAATCTGGTCGATGGCAAACGAAACGCCGCGGGGAGACGCACGGAATATATTTTTAAACACTTTGATCGACAGCGCGAGGAAGCTGGATCCGACAAGATTAATTACAGCGGCGACCGAGCTGCACTACGACGGCGATAAGATGATACTGGACGATCCGCTAAGTGATAAGCTCGATGTTATCGGAGTGAACCAGTATATAGGATGGTACGCCGGCAAGCCCGCGGACGCGGAGAAGAAGGTATGGGAAAACAGTTTCGATAAGCCAATGATTATAAGCGAGCTCGGCGGCGGCGCGCTGTACGGCTACCACGGCGATAAAGATACGAGATGGACGGAGGAATACCAGGCGTATCTTTATAAGGAACAGATAAAGATGCTGAAGAAGATATCGTTTCTGAGTGGAATGAGTCCGTGGATATTAATGGATTTCAGATCACCCCGAAGACCGCTGCCGTACATACAGGATTTCTATAACAGGAAGGGAATTATATCAAACCGCGGCGAAAAAAAAGAAGCGTTTTATGTCTTGCAGAAGTTTTATAAATCTATGTCGGAAGTGAAGCATTGATATTATTAGTTAAAACTGCATTCGTAGGAATTTGATTTATCAAATTCTTCAATAATTTATAATGGCTTTCATTTAAGTTAATAAACGGAAGAAATAAAAAATTAAAAAGGCCTCAGCTTCAATAAAATAAATGAAGCTGGACCCTTAATGTCTTCATATCTCCTAAAAATTCTTACTCTTATTCTTAATCTCTACAGAATAATTCCATGAGCTTAAATATGAGTTTAAGAGTAAGGCCAAGAGTAAGAGTAAGAGTAAGATCAAGATTAAGATCAAGAGTAAGACGTATTATTATGTTTAATTAAACATTACTCCGTGCCTCTGTGTCTCCGTGGTTAAAACTCAAACCTAGACTTAGACTTTCCGGTTCAATTCACATTCGGCAGAAACGAATAATTCTTTGCGTAGTACAGCATCTGCTGAGTGAAGTCATCGGGATATTCAACTTTTACATCGGCAATTTCGCCGTCCTTCATCACGGGTACGAGAACCGGATTTATAAATCCTTTGTAAGGAGCGACGTTCAGCTTTGCGTACCGTGACTTTACTTCCTTCATTAAATCCTGATCCGCAACAACTCCGTAGTTATCCACAAGTTCTTTAGCTGAATTGTAATCACCTTCCGAAGTAATCTTCTGAATCTCGGCGAGAAGATCGCCGAATAAAACTCTCAGCTTCACGTAATTATTAATGACGAAATATGTTTTACCATTCTTCATCTTCTTCTCGATAACATTATCCTTCGTGCCCTTTTCGTAGGCCCATTTTGCTATGAGCTGCCTGTTTCTCATATGAGATTCCTCGAGGTTCTCGCCCGGCTGCAGTCTGTTCAGCTGGAGCATCAAACCGTTACGGATGTATTTGTTATACTCTACTTTATAGACATCCTTCGCCGGTATCACGCCGATATCGATAAGCTTTTGATCGGGCAGATAATAAAGTGCGACGAGATCTGCGCGCGCTTCCTCAATTGTTGAGGCAAAGCTCTTCAGGGTTTGCTTCGGTGTGCCCACGCCCGGAAGTATTTGTCCCGATGCATGTCCGATTACTTCGTGCATGTCGGTGTGAAGATCATCCGTTAAAGCGCCGTATTTTTTTTCGGCTTCAACATCATTATTGCTCCATGCAAATTCTTTCATCACTTCTTCGGATGAAGCTTCATTGTAGGAGTGAACTATGTTTCCAAGGTTCACCGACTTTGATCCGTAATCCTTCCTTATCCAGTTAGAGTTGGGAAGGTTTATACCTATTGGGGTTGAAGGCGAGGCGCCGCCTGCTTCTGTAACCACGGTAATAACTTTTGCGGAAATACCCACCACATTTTTCTTTTTAAATTTTGTTGCAATGGGGGAATGATCCTCGAACCACTGCGCCTGGCTGCTGATTGCTTGTATGCGCTTCGTCGCCTCTAAATCTTTTATGGAGACAATTGCCTCATAGTAGCCTTTGTAGCCGAGCGGATCGTCGTATACTTCTATAAATCCGTTTACGTTATCCACGCGGGAGGCCGTATCTTTTACCCAGGCGATGTTGTACTCGTCCCAGACTTTTAAATCGCCCGTCTTATAAAACTCTACCAGTTTTACGAGTGTCTCTTTCTGCCGGGGATTCTCAGCAACGGTAACCGCCTTTTCCATCCAGTAAACAATTTTTTCAATAGCGGGGGAATACATGCCGCCGATTTTCCACGCTCTTTCTTCGATTTTATCGCCGCTCTTTACTACCTTGGAATTCAATCCGTGCCATACGGGCTTCGTATCGGCCGGATCATGCATCGCGTTGTAAAAATCTTCCACCTCTTTCTGCGAGATGCCCTCATAAAAATTAACGCCCGAAGTTATAACCAGGTCGTCATTTGAATCGAGATTTACTTTTGTGGGAGCAATCTCCGGATCTAATATCAATGAAGATATTCTGTCTGAGAAAGAGTCTAACTTTTCACCGTCCCTCATAGGCAGAAGACTTTTATCCGAATTCTTCAAAAGACCGGCGAAATATTCTCTCGAGAAGCCCGGCTCGAATTTTTTATTCGAGTAGTGATGATGTATTCCGTTGGAAAACCACACTCTTTTTGTGTAGACCAAAAATTTTCCGAAATCATTGCTTTCTCTGTCGCCCTTAAATGATTGCACTACTGCTTCGAGAGTTCTTCTTATCTCGAGGTTATGCTTGTAATTCTGGTCGTAATAAATATCCCTTCCGGAAAGTGCGGCTTCGTATAAATAGTAGGCAAGCTTTTTTTCCTTCAATGTAAGTTCGTTAAATCCGGGAATACGGTAACGCAGAATTTCGAGATCGGCAAATTTTTCGGTCGAGTATTTAAATGTGTCTTTCTTTTTATCCATATCGTCTTTATCGTCCTCTTCTTGATTAAATCCCATAATTGCTAACAATATGAACGCGGATAACAATACGCTTAAATATTTCATAAATCCCCTTCGTTGTTTTGATTGTGATGCAGCAAGATAAGAAATATCAGCGATGTTTGTAAGGGCCGGATCGTCGGGTGCTTATAAAATGTCTCTCTCCTCCAGATCTTTTACGAGATTTTCATAACCCATGAACTGAACCGCGTCCCAGCCCATGCTTTTTGCGCCTTCCGCGTACTCTTTTATGTCGTCTATAAATATATGCCTTTCCGGCTTCTCTCCGGTAAATCTCTCCACCGCCTTATAAATTTCCGGCTCAGGCTTCACGGCCCCGACTTCATGGGACAGTATCAGCTTTTCGAAATGTTTCAAAAAGCCGTAATCCTTCCACCCATACTCCATGTGAATAGAGTTTGTGTTTGAGAGAAGTACGAGCTTGTAATTTTCTTTAAGTACCGGCAGAAGCGCGGCTACGTTTTCGTTTACCTTGAATATTGTTGAGTAGGCCTTGCAGAAGGTTTCCTTATCGATTTTGTTCTCGAGAACCGCAAGCATCTTTTCGATAAACTTTTCTTCGCTAATATCGCCGCGTTCGAAGCCCCGGTGAATTTCATAATTGCTTCTGTAATAATCCACGAACTTATCCCCGAGTCCGTTAGAAACCGCGTTAAATCTTTTTATGACTAGATCGTAATCGAAGGGGATCAATACGTTGCCGAGATCGAATACAACGACCGAATATTTAGTTGATGACATGTTCTGTTTCTTTCGTGAAGAGATAGTTTAAGTTAATGTTTTTCCCGGGCGATTAAAATGGACTGAGTCACTACGGCAGATCGAATAGATCGTTGTTTAATCCGGAATTAATTTTTATTGAGTCAACTCTAAATGATGACTTATGGCTGCCTAGAATTTGAGTAAACGAAAAAGGGTACATAATTCCTTCAACCGGGCGATAATCGCCGTAGTCCGTTTCCTGTACGTACTTGCCCTCTGTCACGGATACGCCGCTCATCTCTCGTACTTTTAGATGGGAGACGGTATCGTAAAACTGTGTCCACTCCGCGCGCCCGGGCAATATCATCCCGACCTTGTATGCTTCTCTGCCGTTTATCTTTTCCGTTCCTAAAAATTTAATTTGTATTCCTAGAGAATCGAAATTGAGCGGGAAACGCGGCATTGATTCATATTTCAACTTCTCAAGCTCATGTCCTTTTATCTCGAGCGTCTTTCCGCCGATCTTTGCTGCACCCCCTGTTCCGTCAAATACAATTATCTGCCGGACCGGACCCAGACTTATTTCTTCCCGCATTCTTCCTGGCGATTTCTGATAAATTATCATCGATAAATCGCGGCCTTCAATCTCGCCTTTCAAATAGATTGTCCTGTCATTAATTCTCTCCAGATTATTGCGTCCGCCGAGCGCGCGTATATAATTTTCTATGATTGTTCTGCCGCTGGTATTTTGATTTTCGGAGGAGGAATCAGCGTCTGTTTTTGTTGATGATTCGCAGCCCGTCATAATATTTTGTTTGTTAAAATTATGCGGAGTTTGAAAGCGGGTCACTGCAAAATCATCGCCTGTGTTATAAGCCCTTATATATAATGAAAAACATAACGGCAGAATGATCCCGGCTAATCCGTATTTATTCGAGTGTAAATTCAATTTGAAGAGAAGATCGTTTTTGTTTTTTAAAATATACTTAAAAAATGTGAGTGATAATTCTCTGATTTGAAGAAGAGAATATTTTTAAAATTTGTTTAATTAAATTAAGTTCGGTGATATGCGGCATTGCTGTTTTTACGGTTTATAAATAGATTCTGATAAAGTTTTGAGCTAAGACAAACCGTGGCAGAAACTAATTGGCATTACACGGCTAAAATTTTAAGTTATCTACTCGAAAATCGAATTTAATCGAGAAATTCCGAATGAAGAAAATACTTGTACTGGGGGCGGGAAGAACCGCAACATCGCTCATCGAATATTTAATCAACGAAGCACGGGACAACGACTGGTTTATTACGGTCGGTGATTTTTCACCGGAGCTTGCAGCGGAAAAGACCGGTGGTGCGGAAAGAGCAAAAGCAATAAGGTTCGATATAAATGACGGAGAATTAAGAAAGCGCGAAATTTCGGCTGCCGATGTGGTTATATCTTATCTTCCATATAATCTTCACTCTTTAGCCGCCAGGGAATGTCTAAACTGCTCGACTCATCTTATTACCGCCTCGTACCTGTCGGCATCGATGATGGAACTCGACCGTGAGGCCCGCAGAAAAGGCCTGGTGTTTCTCAACGAGATGGGGCTCGATCCCGGGATAGACCACATGGATGTTATGTCTCTTTTGAGCAAGATCAAAAGTGAAGGCGGCATGCCGGTATCCATAAAATCGAGCTGCGGCGGATTGATTGCGCCGGAGAGCGATAACAACTGCTGGGGATATAAATTTACGTGGAGCCCGATGAACGTAGTATTGGCAGGACAAAATAACGCGAAGTATATTAAAAATTCACAAACAAGGTTTGTTCCTTATAACAAGCTATTCCTCGAAACCGATTCCGTTAATATTCCTGGCCATGGAAATTTTGAATCGTATCCCAACAGGGATTCGCTTCCTTATTTAATACAGTATGGAGTAAAGGGAGTAAGAGATTTTTACAGGGGAACGCTGAGGCGCCCGGGTTATGCCGCCGCGTGGAACGCACTCATAAAAATGGGACTAACAAACAACGAGCGCTCCTTTGAGAACTTGGCCGGTATGACTTACCGGGAATGGGTGAGAGCTTTAAATCCTGCGTTAAAAGGCGACGATCCTAAAACTGAGCTTTCCGAATTTCTGGAACTTCCGCCGGACAGCGATATAATCAATAAAATACTTTGGCTCGATTTATTTAGAGATGAAAAAATCGGACTCGCTTCCGCTACATCGGCAGGCATACTGCTAAGGCTTCTTGAAGAAAAATGGAACTTCGAGGAAGACGGACATGATCTGGTAATCCTCAGAACCGAGATAGAATACGAGACGGGTAAGGATAAGAAAAAAATCACTTCAACTATGACGTGCACAGGCAAGGATAAAATTCATACGGCTATGACGCTTACCGGCGGGTTGCCGGCGGGAATTGGTGCGAAGCTAATACTAAACCGAACCGTAAAGGAAAGAGGAGTGATCATTCCCGTTCACACCGATATTTATGAACCTGCGCTTGAAGAGCTGAAGAGTTTGGGCATATCCTTCAGCGAAGAAGAAAGACAAATTCCCGCGGCTTGACATTATACGATATATTGCTTCATATAATTATACTCGGTTGTAAATTCTCCATGCCATAATATTACGGCTCTTTTTATTTCCGGGGGAAGCCCCGAGTTTTCAAATTTACCCGAATAATCCGCTTCTACCATATCTTTAAGGAAAGGAAAAATATTGCTGCCGAAATGCCGTGATGCGTCTTCTGAAAATTCACAGGGTAAATTTGTTACCGCCATAACCGCTACACCCCTTCCTTCAAATCCGTCCTTTATCGTGTCGCTTAAAGGATCGTAAATGTAAACGGGGTTATCTATCCACGTTTCTTTTGAGAATTCTATAGAGCCGTTAGGATCGCAGGTAATATCACCGATTGCTTGAAGAGTCCCGGATGAGGTGAAGACTTCTTTCATCATCCCTTTCGGCAGAACGCGGGGAAACTTCGGCGACCAGTTAATGCAGTTCATCATTACCGTCGAGAAAGGGAGTATCTTATCGAGGTTGGATTCGTACAGTTCGGGATTCATCATGTAATGCCGGTCTTTTTCGGGCTCGGTAAGTTTTTCGTAATTTTCAAACTTCTTTTTATGTCCCGGCTTAGGCCTGTAAATATCCGAAATTGATAATACAAGTTTATAGACTTTTTTTCTCGATCCGGTTTTAATAACCGTATCAAGTTCTTCAATCTGGATTTTCTCGGAAGGGAGCATGTCGTATATTTCCTGCGCGCCATGACTCGTCTTGCCCTTTCCGAGGAACACCGTTATAACCGGCGGCAGGATATTCGGCGTACCGTTCGATTTAATTTTTTCACCTGCCGCGGAAATTATGTCCTTTATTTCCTGCAGATCCTTGCCGTCGATCGCCTGGGGAATAATAGAGAAAGGGTTTCTTATCCCCTCATTTTTCAATCGTATACCCAGGGTCCAGAGTGTATCTACCATTCCCGCGTAACCGGCATTATAAGTAAACGCGGTTATAAGCCGGCGGTGCTTATCGTCTCTTATAAGTTCGTAATCAATTACCGTAGCTTTGTTATTAACGAAGGCTTTCAGCAGCGCGCGGTTTTTTATCTGTCCCTTGTGAATGTGCGAGAAGAGGCAGAAAGCTTTCCCGGGAGATATTTTGTAGATGTCTATTTCTTTAAGGCCGAAAATAAGTGCGGCTTCGGAAAGATCTTCCGAAATCTCCGCGCCTGCGGTTTTATAAAGATCGTCTTTAAATGCTCTTTTAATCTCACCGGATTTAGGATTAACGGCGGGCTGCACTATAAGCTTATGTCCCCATCCGGCTATGTGCCGGGCATAATCCGGAGTTATTGCCGTTCTTCGTTCCCCTCTCTTGCTGGATCCTTCTCTTAAAATTCCTATAACGTTTTGCATGACGCATCTTTCGGAAGGGATTTAAAATAAGAAAGCGCTCCAAAGAGCGCTTCGAGAAATGCAAGTTCACCAAATATTTTTTAATTTTTCGGTTTTGCTTCGCTTACGATAATGTTACGGCCTTTGAGATCCGTTCCATTAAGAGCCTGAATTGCATTACTTGCGTCGGCTTCGTTTTCCATTTCAACGAAACCAAATCCTCTGGATCTACCGGTCTGACGATCGGTTATAACTTTGGCAGAAACGACTGCACCGTGTGCTTCGAAAGCTTCTTTCAAAGCTTCATCATTAACTGCCCATGGGAGAGATCCCACAAAAAGTTTAGTACTCACTAACTTACCTCTAAAAAATAATTAATAAAAACAATGCGGTTTTTTAAAACCGCACGCTTAAAATAGTATAAATTGTGAATAAAACAAAATTTTTTTTATCTAATTAGTACTAATACCATGAGTTGCAGGGATTGTAAATTTGTTTAAAAATAAACATACAAATAAAGAAGTTTGTGATATGTATCAAAATCGCAATTTATTTGAAGATATGCCCGATAGCTTCTACTAAATTTTCTACAGGAATTACCCTGATTTTTGATTTATTTTTTAGACCTTTTAAATTTGATTTCGGGATGACGATCCTCTGAAATCCCAATTTTTCCGATTCCTGTATTCTCTTTTCTATATGCCCCACGCTTCTTACCTCGCCGCCCAGGCCGACTTCGCCCACCACAACCGTGCTGTTGTCGATGATTTTATCTAGTAGGCTCGACGCTATGCTGCAGCAGACCGCAAGATCGATTGCGGGTTCCATTATCTTCATTCCGCCTGCCATGTTGAGGAAAACGTTGTTCGCCGAAAGTCTGTAGGAAGCTCTTTTTTCGAGTACGGCTAATAAAATTGAAAGCCGCCTGTAATCAAAGCCGGTTGCCACGCGCTGCGGGTTGCCGTAGTTTGAAGGAGTAACTAAGGCCTGGACTTCCAGCAGAACCGGACGCGTACCCTCCATGCTGGCGGTAACAACCGAGCCGGACGATCCTTTGTCTCTTTCACTAAGAAAAAGTTCGCTGGGATTCTTAACTTCCTTTAGTCCGTCCTCGTGCATCTCGAATACGCCGATCTCATTTGTACTGCCGAACCGGTTCTTCTGTGCGCGCAATATTCTGAAAGAATGGTGAGTCTCGCCTTCAAACTGGATAACTGTGTCCACAATGTGCTCGAGTATCTTCGGTCCGGCTATCATTCCCTCCTTGGTTACGTGTCCTACTATTAAGACACAGAAATGATTTCTCTTGGCCTCGTCCATAAGAAGGGATGTACATTCTCTGATTTGTGTGACGGTGCCGGGAGAGTTGTCAAGCTCGCTGCGGTACATTGTCTGAATGGAATCGATTATAACCACGGAAGGTTTGAGTTCCTTAATTGCAGCTATGACGGGATTAAGTTCTGTCTCGGGCAGAACGTAAAAATTATCCGATTTAATTTTCAGCCGCGATGATCTTAGTTTTATCTGTTTGCTCGATTCCTCGCCGGTTACATAAAGAACCTTCTCTTTGATGTTGCCGGAAGCCTGCATTGCCAGCGTTGATTTGCCTATGCCCGGATCGCCGCCGAGGAGAATAACTGAGCCGGGCATGAGTCCGCCGCCCAGCACCCGGTCGAATTCCGTTATGCCGGTTTTTATTCTATCTTCTTCTGTAGCTGATATC
>CAWBBX010000131.1:0-13898 GCA_963787005.1 uncultured Bacteroidota bacterium | reverse complement strand
ACAGAGCCGAATGCAGCGAAAGTGATTACGATTCCGAGAGAGACTTCCAGCAGTTAAAGGGCCAGGTTGAAACGATTACCTTGAAGCCGAATTACTTTGCCGTTTTCCTGCCTCAGGACGGACACATGCCGCAGATAAAATACGGCGAGAATCCTGAAGAAGTTAGAAAGCTTGTTATAAAAGTTCCGGTGTAATGATCGGAAGAGAAAAGATATAAAAAAATGCCCGCAACCATCAAGCGGGCATTTTTTATGATATGCTCATCCGGCAAAAGCCAGAAATACAAAAAAGAACAAATAGCAAAATCCTATAATCAAAAAGAGCATCAATTTTTTGTGTTTCAAAATTGCCTCCGCTTTTTAATTATCCGGTCGATAAACAGAAGGCAAATGACACGCCAGAAAAAGAAAAGAATTTATTACATCTGTAAGTAGTTGTAATTATATAGTTTGTAAATTACGTTATCTATATAAGCAAGCATCCCTACAAAAATATCATAAAAATATTTCGTTAGCAGCGAAATATATTCGGCCGCCCAAAGTAATACGGCAAATAATTTTCGCAGGTTAAATAGCAATATTATTCAGGTTTTTTAAGTAAGTCTCCGGCTTTTATATCCCCAAATCCGAAGTTGATGCTCAATCCCGAGATTAAATTACCGTTAGCGCCTGCAATGTTGTCATAATTTTTACCGAAGTTGAAAGACAATACGATATCGTCCGTAATGTTATAATTTGCGTTAATAATATATTTACCTGTATTATCGTCTACATTTCGCGAATATTCTTCGCCGTCGATTATTTTGATGATTTTGCTGCTGTTTATTCTATAAATGTACTCAAACTCTAGTGAGAACTTATCCGATTTATATACCAGTCTACCTCCGAAATCGTATATGTTGCCGGAATTATAATTTTCGCCGGAAGGGCTGTATTTATTTATGAATTTTTCGTTATTCAGCATAATTCTCCCGAGGGCGATAAATGTGAAATCATCCATGCCTTCGGGCTGGTAGGAAATATTGGTCCACATTCCCCAGCGGGGGACGATGCTGTTGCCGAAATTATTATCGGGAAATCCGAGAGCGAACGCCGCATCAATTTCCCACCTTAACCCGTAACGAAAGTTTTTCACGGTATCGAGTACCGTTTGAACTTTATTTAAAGCATCATTGAGAATGTCCTTATTAAATATTTCAATAAATGCGTTTTCTATACTTCCCGGCGGAGTGTCGGTTTTAATTTTTCCGAAAACCGATTTCACCGAATTTTTATCCGGGGCCGGCGCATTATTCTTTTCTAATTCCTTCATCACGCAGGCAAGAATTCCGGAAGGGGACTTGTCTTTCACGGTATCGCTGTTTACGTAAAAATCTATATAGCTTCTAATTTCATTTTTAAGATCCAACTGAGAAGTATCTGCCGCAAAATATGATGTAAATGCTTCTTTTATTTTATTGCTAGGCATGCCGTTAAAAATTATCGTCCTTATTCCGAATCCCATGGCCTTAGATGATAGGGAATCATTTATAATATACTGCCCGGTAGAAGCAACGGATATTGAGAAATTATGAACTATGTTTTTCCCGGCATCGTCAGTAAGATATTCGTTATAATTAAAGTTTTTTCTGCCGGACAGCATATACGGGTTAAACTCAATGGCATAATTATCCGGTATTGTCAGGCCCTGATCCTTAGCCAAAAAATTGGAAAACACGGCCGTCTCCAGATCTTTAAGCGATTTGGGGCGGGTTATATCATTTACCTGGGTACCGATGATCGTCGCAGAGGGCATGCTGGGTGCTTTGAGTTTGTCCAGGGTTAAATCATTGCTTTGGGCAATTAAAATAAAGGGTGAAAAGAAAAAAGAGCAAGCAATTATTAAAATGTGCTTTCTCATCTTCTACCTCATATTTATTTTAAATTCATAGTCGATATTATTTGGGGGATTAGCATATTCCGGTGATCCGGTATAATCGTCGGGAAATGTATAAGAAACGCTGTTGCCGCTTTCATCGAATACGGTATGCTGAATCTTTATTTTATCCCTATCCGGATTTTGAGCCGATCCCTTAACCTTAATCGATTTATTCTTTAAACCGGCTGAAGAACCTATTTCAACCGTTTGCCCGCACTCTAGCGATTTAAAATCGTTAAAGTGGAACCTTGCTTTGACGATAGTACCGTTTAAGCAGTCGATTTTTATTTTTACAACTCCCGAATCCGCAAGAGGCAGAGAAAGTTTATCGTCTTTTTCTTTTAAATAAAGGCATAGTACCTCCGATTTATATTAATATTGAATAAATGAAAGAGCATTAATTCTAATAATCAATCTTGCCGATAATAAACATATATATCCGGAGCACAAGCATAGGCAGTTACCATATAATGATAGTCTGCGGCAACAATAAAATGCCGCTATCTGAATTTATCAGCTCACAATTATGTGCGAATAACAAAAAACGAATTGAGTAATAGTATTTTAGGAGTAATGGCGCCGCCGCGTCATAGGGACTTGGACAAAAGGTTGATGAAAATTGTGGCAATTAAATAAATAAGATTCCCCGAAGATTGTCCCCTTCGAAAAACTGGAATTAACATAATATAAATGTTATAGGTTGTCAAGAGATATATATAATTGAGCTAAAATGAGAAGGGGCAGTGAAGAGGAGGAATAAGCGACAGTAATTCTAAACGATAAAAATTATCTCCGGGGTAAAATATTACCCCGGAGAATCATGATATTATTTTAATAGCATCATCTTTTTAACAGAAGAAAATTGACGTCTGCCGTCTACCGATACGGCTTTAATGGAATATATATATACCCCAGAAGATAGATTATCGACTTTGAATACTGCATTATGAGTCCCGGCGGATTGAACGGAACTAACAAGATTTTTTACAAGCTGACCGAGAGTATTATATATTCTGATATCAACATTACTCTCGACGGGAAGCTGGTAGCTGATTACCGTACTCGGGTTGAAGGGATTGGGATAGTTGTTTTCTAAAGAATACTCTTTCGGAAGGTTATCAGTCGAAACACCGGAAGTGCTGTTAATTGAGAATGTGGAGCGGCTTAAGAATTTTACCGGCAGACTGTTTTCGTCGGCATTAACGATTCTTACCCTGCATGAATCGGATACAACACTTGGTACAATCCAATCGTAAGAACCTTTTGATGCAGGATAGTTATCCGCTATTGTAAACCACGATTTCCCGTTGTCGACCGAATAATCGATACTTACCGAATCTATTCCGGACGATCTCCATGACAGCGTGGCTTTTTTACCTGATTCATAATTCTTACCGGCTAGAGTAGTGTCGATAAAAAGGAATGGAAACTTGAATGCCCGGTAGCTCCACACCCACTGCGGAAAATGCATCGCCTGGGTAATCTCTCCGGAAGGCGTAACTTCCGTAAGTGTCTCATTTGCGGTACCCCAGCCTATAAGAGTATTTCCGCCGGCAAGTCTTTCAACGCTTCCCATCGCTGCTCCATATATATCCGGATCATTTCTATACTGCCAGACTAATATTGCTGTTTTATTTGTCTCATCAAGTTTGTACTCCACGGCGCGGGAAAAAGAGGGCGAATGGAAATTGCCGTCGTCGAAAAGCGTAATGTCTCCGTTTGCCTGTCTTCTAATATCGTGTTGATGCGAGAATTTTAATGAATCGTTTACGAAAGTAAATTGGTTATTCTTCCCGCCGAGCCTCCAAATAATATCCCCGGTATTAATATCTATTTTTGTAATCTCATCCAGATGACGGCACGATAAAAGAAGATTACCGTCATTATCTATTTCAATTGCGTTTGCGTGAACGTAATCGATTTGTTTGGCCGTGAGATCTTCGTGCGTTGCGTCAGTAATTTTATAATGATCCCAGCTTCTCCAATCGAATATTACGTTGCCGTCTTTATCGAGTTCCTGAATTCCGTTCCCGATTACCTTCGCCGTAGTATCACCGCCCGCGACAATCTTACTCATATCGACAATTTCCATATCCTGTGTCAGAATAAACTTCCTACCGTCAGTCAGCATTCTCAATTCATGTACGTTATTGCCTTCACCGTTGCCGGCGGTAACGCTGTCAATTATTTTTAGAGCGGCATTCATAACATAAAATTTATAACCTGAATAATTGAAATAAGATATATCTCCGTTAGGCTGAATTTTGAAGTCGGTTAGGTTATCTTTCATCTTCTTATAATATACCGGGTTGCCGCTGTTGTCGGCTATAATAAGATATCTTCCGTGAATGCTGTCCATCGGCGGAATAAAAGTCGCGAGAAACAAATAGCCGTTTGAAGGATGATTTAAAGTGTCAACGGTAAGGGGAGGGAAGTCTGACGGAAGGTCACTTGATGATTTATTCAGCCGGGTAAAATTATCACCCTTAAACATTGAAGCATGTGGTAATTGATTATATAATTGTTCCGCATAATATTTCCTCGCCGCTTCTTTTAAGTCGCTGTTTGAAATCGAAAAGCTGAATGGTTTTACCTCTATAAATTTACCGGTGATGGTCGTTATTCCTGTATTCAGTCTTACATCTACTATTTCTCCCCGTACAAAGTGAGTAAACGGTTTAAAAATAATTGTCCGTCCGTCATCTGCTAATATTACTTTCCCGTCATGACTCCCGCTGATCGAACCTTTTACATTAAAATTCGCCGCGCTTATGGAAAACGGACTTACCTCCACGGATGCTCTCAATATCAAATTTGCTTCGGGTTTAATATATTTTGCACCCTGTATCGGGAATTGATATACTATCTGAGAAGTCTGCTCAATCTTGTTATTAGGTTGGGCATTTAGTAATTGAAAGGAAAATATTAATATTAGGATTATATAAAAAGCTTGAACGGTGATTTTTTCTTTTCTCATCTGGAACCCCCAGTATAATGATTTCTGTTAATTATGATTTTGTAAATCAATTGAGAGGCATATACTTGATTATTGACATACCTCTGTTATGAATTGCATGTTTTTAATTTTGCAAAACTCTGTTAAGCGAAATTTCGTTTTAATTAAATATTACGGAGGACGATTCCTTTCTTAGGACCAAGCTTTTGCCGTGAGTTAGACACAATTTTAAATATGAATTCTTCTTATCACAAATTCATATCAAAGAAACCGGGCTTTGAAAATGTTTCCAATTTATTATTTGAAAAACATTGTATTGCAGGTTGTCGTAATGAAGCACAGGTTAGCACCTGATACTTCTGGCTACCCCCGGCAGCCTAAAAATTATTTGCTATTGTAAAACTAATGTACATAGGCTTATTATTCAAGTTACTGAGATTTCTCTATAATTTGAATCTGAGTATTTATATTTCTTTATTAATGTCTATGCACTTACTTTTTGAATTCTAACTTTAAATTACATAACCTAACAATGTGTAAACAATGTATTTTAATCACCGCAATTTATATTCCAAAATATCTAACTTGAATATATAGTCCGTATTTCCAATATTTCATAACCCAAAATGATATTCTCAAAATATAAATACCGCAGAAAATACGCAGCGCTGCTGCTTTTTTCGTATCTGTTTCTGCTGTCACTCACGGTTCTGCACTATCATCACGTTAATCTCGACAAAGGTGATGTCCGGGTAGAACTGGATGGCGGCGGCGGCACGAGTCCTTTTGCCAAAATAATAGATCTCACGCATGAATGTACTGTACAGCAGTTTGCAAATACTGTTCTGAACTACAGCTTTACCGGCGTATTTAATGTAATTGAGAATAGAGGGGGACAAGAATTCTTATTCGATGAACCCACAAGAATTCCGATAAAATCATACTTTAACTCCAACGCCCTCAGAGCTCCTCCCGCAATATCATAAACCCCGTTATCAGCCGCGGATATAGCATCCGAAACGGTTTATCTTCATGATACTATTTCCATGTTAGACATAGTATACCTATCCGTATATAATATTCTCCACCGCGGCATTACAATTCTACATATTTATTTGCAAAAGGAGTTAATTTTTATGAATAAGTACATGTATTCAACTCGATATTTTTATAAGGATGTTATTGCAACGTTGATGTTAGTAATGCTTTTAGCAGTAAGCTGCACGTTTGCATACGGGGTTAAAAATGACAAAAAAGATGATAACACCATTAATTATAAAGTGACGGTAATCGACTCTGCACAAAATGCACCGATGGAGCTCGTTAATCTCGTGATGAAAAGGGGAGACCAGGTAATGCACGTTAACCTGACGAACCATTTTGGTGTTGCTATATTTCATGATATCGAACAGGGAAAGTATGAACTTGTATCAAACTTTATCGGCTATAGGGAACTCTCCGTACCCGTTCTTGTAGATCCGACTCACAACAGCATAAAATTATTGATGCAGGAAAAGGCAATCGGATTAAAGGAAGTTGTCGTTTCCGGTACTAAGGGCGGACAAGTTTCTAATTATATAGATATTAGAACAGGGAATAAAACATTTGACGTTGAAACTTATCACGCGGCCCCTTCCACGAGAATGACGACCGTAATCCAGCAGAATTTAACGGGAGCAGTCAGGGCACCAACCGGAGAGGTTCATATAAGGGGACAGCACGGCGAGTTCAGTTATTTCATCGACGGAATCCCTATCCCGCTCGGCGTGTTCGGCGGACTAAACGAAGTGGTCGATACAAAAGTTATTAAAGATATTACTTTTTATACCGGCGGTTTTCCCGCTTGGTACGGCGGTCAATCGGCAGCTATAATTGATATTCAAAACCGCGTTCCTCCGGGAGGTTTTCATCTTAACCTTTCTACGTATGCCGGAAGCTACCTTACTTCTTCTAACCAAAATTTAGGAGACAAGGTAGGCGTTTTTAAAGCTTTAAACTCGAACGGACAAAGTTTTTCATTGAGTAATCATTCGGGGTCTTCTTTCGGCTACTTTCTTTCCGGCAGCCGGGATGAAACAGACAGGAGGATCGATCAGCCCGTAGAAAAACTTTTTAACGATCACGGCTTCGACTATTTCCTCTACGGTAAATTTGATTATTTGCTTAGCGGTAAGGATTATATAACCTCAAATTTAAACTACAGCAAAACACAGACACAGGTTCCTTTCGATCCGGCCGAAGACATAAATTATGACTCACAAACCAGCTACAATTCATTTCAGACTTTATCATACTACCATACTTTTTCGAGCGAGGTAGACAAGTCAAGCGAGCTCTTTGCCGGACTTTATGTGAGAGAGGGCGGATTGAAATTTAACACTAGCCCGTACGATGAAACTCTTCAGTATCTCGGCGGCGACAAAACTACCGGTTACAGGGTTAACCAAGACAGAAGTTTTACTACTTACGGAACGCGTGTGAAATTCAGCGACGAGCTGTCACATCATTTCGGCTACGCTGCGGGATTAAACTTTAGTGCTACAAGCGGGAATGAAAAGTTTAATTTTATAAATGAGAACGGAAACGGTCCGGTAAGCAATACTAATTTTGCCGGTTCCGATTTCAGCCTTTTTCTTCAAACCGATATTCATCCGTTTGAGTGGACAAGGCTTGAGGCAGGGCTCAGGTACGATCAGCATATCGCCCCGTCTATCGGGATTCAGAAACAATACAGTCCCAGGTTCAAAGTAAGTTTGTTCCCTGACGAAATTAATACTTTTTATATGAGTTACGACAGACTATTTATTCCGACAAATATTGAAGGGCTGGCTTCGGTTGCTGGTGAAATAGGCAGTTATGCTGCTCCTACGATGCCGGAGAAAGATAATCTGTATGAAGTCGGAATTATACATAATTTCAATTACGGTTTTATAACAAAAATGGATTTTTTCTATAAAGATTCTTCACCCGGCCTTGATGACGAAACGCTCGGTTCCAGCACCATCAAGGTTAATGTTAATATCGCTAATGTAAAGGTGAGCGGGCTCGAGTTGAGCGTAACATATACCGATCCCGGTAGTCCTTTTTCCGGGTATTTAAACGGAGCCTTAATTCATGCTTACGGCACCGGGCCTGTTTCAGGAGGATTTTTACCTGCGGATAGCTCAACGATTCCCTTCGATCTCGATCATGATCAAAGATTATCTGCCGTTGCCGGGTTAAATTACCAACCGGGCAACTGGTTTTTAAACGTGGTTGCGATATACGGCAGCGGGCTTGCCAACGGCAATGATGGCTACGCTTTTAAAACCGGGCTTTTCGATTTTAACCAGGGTGCGCATACGACGCCTGCGTGGATACTCAACCTTTCCGGCGGCTACACTTTTATTATCGGAGGAGGGCATAAGATAGAGCCTTCTATTTACGTAACAAACCTGCTGGATCATGCTCATCTTCTTAAGGGAGCGTTCTTCAGCGGTGCCAGTTTTGAAGAAAGAAGGAATGCAACGTTTAAGATAAGTTATGAATTATAAATGTATTATTAGCGCATTCGCGGCTTAAATTGGTTTTTCGAATAATTAAGATAATCTTTTAAAAAAGATCGCCGCGAATACGCTAATAGTTTTAAAATTAGTTAGAATATATTATCTTTGTGTCACAAAAACTGAGTTGTCTTAAAAGACAATTTTTCAGCTGAGCCCGGAGAGGTGGGTGAGTGGCTGAAACCAACGGTTTGCTAAACCGTCATACTCTGTAAAGGGGTATCCCGGGTTCGAATCCCGGCCTCTCCGCAAGGGAAATAATCCTCCGGCAAATGCCGGGGGATTTTTATTATATCTTTCATGTGATCTTAAACTCCTCATCTATAACCTTAACGGGTTTATTTGCTTATCAGATGCTTATTTGATAATTTTATTATCTATTCTTTTAATCTCAGGAGTAAGGATGGCTAAATTCAAGGGAGTGGACTATTTTAACATAGACTCACTGCTTTCCGAAGAAGAAATTATGATAAGGGACTCCGTTCGTGAATTTGTATCCGAAGAAATTATCCCGATAATCGAAAAATATAACCGTGAATCCAAGTTTCCCGCGCAGCTAATTCCTAAAATGGCGGAACTGGGACTTTTCGGTACCAACCTGCCTCAGAAATACGGATGTGCCGAATTAAACAACGTTGCCTACGGTCTTGTAATGCAGGAACTTGAAAGAGGAGACAGCGGCATAAGAAGCTTCGTATCGGTTCAAAGCGCCCTTGTTATGTATCCTATTTTCGCGTTCGGAAGCGAGGAACAAAAAGATCATTGGCTTCCTCTCCTAGCTAAAGGAGAGAAGATCGGCTGCTTCGGACTTACAGAACCGGACTTCGGATCGAATCCCGGCGGGATGGTTACAAAAGCCGAAAAGGTTGACGGAGGGTACAGACTAAACGGCGCCAAGATGTGGATTACCAACGGAACGATCGCCGATGTTGCTGTTGTATGGGCTAAACTCGACGGGGTAGTAAAAGGATTTCTTGTCGAAAAAGGATTCGAAGGTTTTACCGCTCCTGAAATGAAGGGTAAACATTCTTTAAGAGCTTCCGTAACTTCCGAATTGATTTTCGATAATGTTTTTGTTCCGGATGAAAATCTTCTTCTTAAAACAGAAGGTTTGAAGAACGCTCTTATGTGCCTGAATCAGGCGCGTTACGGTATAGCTTGGGGAGTAATGGGTTCAATGATGGCTTGTTACGACTCTGCTCTCGAATACGCTAAATCCAGGGTTCAGTTCAGCAAGCCAATCGCGGCTTATCAGATGACTCAGGAAAAACTGGTTGTAATGCTGACTGAAATTACCAAGGCGCAGTTCCTCAGTCTTCAATTGGGAAGAATGAAGGATAACAAAACGCTAAAACATACCCAGGTTTCTTTGGCAAAGAGAAACAATGTTGAGAAGGCGTTGGAGATCGCCCGAACTTCTAGGGAGATTCTAGGAGCTAACGGAATACTGGATGAGTATCCGGTTATGAGGCACGCCGCGAACCTAGAGTCGGTAAAGACGTACGAAGGGACCCACGAGATGCATACTTTGATTGTGGGCGAAGATATTACCGGGTTCCCGGCTTATGATTAAGAATTTTTGAGACCACGCATTGTGGTCTTTTTTTTATATGTATATCAGGATTAAACATGAAAAATGACAATGAAAAATTCGTAAGGGAGGGACTAACATTCGACGACGTTCTGCTGGAGCCTGGCAAGTCTGCAGTGCTTCCTAGGGAGGTGGATGTAGCTACACATCTTACTCCGGACATAAAACTAAACATACCTCTAATATCCGCTGCTATGGATACGGTAACCGAATCCGCACTCGCGGTCGCTATGGCGAGGGAAGGCGGCATCGGTATTCTTCATAAAAATATGACTATTGAAGAACAATGCAGCGAAGTAGATAAGGTAAAGCGTTCGGAAAGCGGAATGATCAGAAATCCTGTTACGTTAACCGCAGACCGGTCGATTGGTGATGCTCTGGAATTAATGAAGAAGTACAGCATATCCGGAATTCCAATCGTGGATAACGCGGGCAAATTAGTCGGAGTTCTTACAAATAGAGACCTCAGATTCGAGCCGAACCGCAGACTGAAAGTAAACCAGCTGATGACAAAAGAAAATCTTATTACGGCCCCTGTCGGCACAACTTTAGAAGAAGCGGAAAAGATATTGCAGAAATACAAGATCGAAAAGCTTCCAGTAGTCGACCGTAAAGGGATACTAAAAGGATTGATTACTTTCAAAGATATTCAAAAGAAGAAAAAACATCCCAACGCATGCAAAGACGAGCATGGTAGATTGAGAGTGGGAGCAGCGGTCGGGATCACGCTCGACACAATAGACAGAATTTCCGCATTATCGAAAGCCGGGGCGGATGTAATAGTTATAGACACGGCGCACGGTCATTCTTTGGGTGTAATGAAGACAATTAAGGAAGTAAGAAAGAAGTTTAAGTATGAGCAATTAATCGCCGGTAATATAGGCACTTATGAGGCTGCGCTTGATTTAGCGGATTGCGGAGTTGACGCCATTAAAGTTGGAATCGGTCCTGGCTCAATCTGCACAACAAGAATTGTAGCCGGTGTCGGTATCCCCCAGATTACAGCAGTTTCACAGGTTTTTAAAGCGCTTAAAAGACGCGGTATACCTATAATAGCCGACGGCGGGATCAAGCAGACGGGTGATGTTCCTAAAGCCATTGCCGCGGGAGCAGACTCGGTTATGATCGGCGGATTATTTGCCGGTGTTGAGGAGAGTCCGGGAGAAAAAATATTGTTTGAGGGAAGAAGCTTCAAAATGTACCGCGGCATGGGCTCGCTTTCTGCGATGAAAAGAGGTAGCAAGGACAGATATTTCCAGGACACAGAAGACGATATAGCAAAGCTTGTACCTGAAGGAATTGAGGGACGCGTTCCTTATAAAGGACCGTTGGCCGATTCCGTTTATCAATTAATTGGCGGACTTAGGGCGGCAATGGGTTACTGCGGCGTAAAGAATATTCAGAATCTCAAGACAAAATCGAAATTCATCAAGATTACTCTCGCGGGCTTAAAAGAAAGTCATCCGCACGATGTAATTTTAACCAAAGAAGCTCCGAATTATCACTCATGATTCCCGGTTGAAAGTTTATCGTCTTTTTGCCGGAGTTTGATTATAATTTTTTTACTTCATGTGCTTTTAAAGAAAAGTTATGGGGTATGAATTTATTTGGACGTGAATTTTTAATTTTTCTTGATATTACTTAGCTTGCATATCACTTGTGACATAAATAATTAAGGGGTGCGGCATTTTGCCGTGATAATAAATTTTCCGATATATTCCCGGGATAATGTATAAAGTTTTAGTAATAGCGTATTATTTCCCTCCCATGGGCTTAAGCGGTGTTCAGAGGACGCTTAAATTCGTTAAGTATATGAAAGATTATAACTGGGAGCCGACGGTGCTTACTGCCGCCGAAACCAGTTATTATGCCCACGATTATACCTTGCTGGAAGAAGCCGAGGCTGCCGGAGTGAGTATTGAAAGGGTCGAGGGAAATGATATTAATTCCAGGCTTGCAAAGAATGGTACGGTTAAAATACCGCCGGAAAAAATCCGGAAGGCTCTCAGCATGGTTAGCAATACTTTTTTTATTCCGGATAATAAAAACGGGTGGACCCAAAAAGCTATTGTCAGGGCAAGAAAATTACTAAAAGACGGAGAATACGACCTGATATTTGTAACCGCCCCGCCTTTCTCCGCCGTTAATATGGCGGTAAAGCTAAAACACGAATTTGATATTCCTCTGGTTGTAGACTACAGGGATCTATGGTTCGGTAACCAATTCGCTTTCTACCCGACTCCTTTTCATAAATATCTTCACAAGAAGATGGAATACGCCGCGCTGAAAGCGGCAGACAAAATTACTGCAACCAACCGGAAAATGAAAGAAAAGATAATAAACAATTATAAGTTTCTTACATTTGAAGATATCTTTATTATTTCTCACGGATTTGATCCTACTGATTTTGAAAACCTCAAAGTGGAAAAGAAGGCCAATAAAAAAATGTGGCTTACATACTCCGGTATTTTCTACGAATTTATTACTCCGAAATATTTTCTAAAGGCATTTAAGAAACTTTCTTCGGAAAGACCCGACATAGCCGCTAATATAGAACTGCACTTTATCGGATTCCTTAGAGGCGAGAATAGGAAGCTTATAAGAAAGCTGGAACTTCAAGGGTTTGTAAAAGAATTCGGTTATCTCGATCATGCCGATGTTCTCACAAAACTAATGGCAAGCGATTTTTTGTGGCTTATGGTGGGGAGAGGAAGGAATACCGACACTGTTTCGAGCGGAAAACTATACGAGTACTTCGGAACAAGAAAACCTATACTCGGATTTTTGCCGGACGGAGCTTTGAAATCGTCACTCACGGAATATAAAGCTTCTATTACCGCCGAGCCGGATGATATCGAAGGTATTAAGAACGCAATCCTCCGGGCTTATGAGCTCTACAGTCAGGGAAAGATTCCCGAACCGGACGAGGAAAATGTTCAGAAGCATAGAAGAGATTTTTTAACCGAACAGCTTACCAAGCAGTTCCAATTTTTAGTTAAGGAAGAAGTTTGATGAACGTTCTGTTAATCGGCTCAGGCGGAAGAGAGCACACCATAGCTTATAAAATATGTAAAAGTAAACTCCTCAAAAAATTATATACGCTGCCGGGGAATCCCGGAACGGCAATGCTAGGTGATAACGTAAAGCTCGATGTGAAAGATCATAAAGCGGTCGTAGAGTTTTGTCTTGAAAAAAATATCGATCTTGTAGTAATAGGACCCGAACAGCCTCTTGTTGATGATCTGGCGGGGAGTTTAAGGGACAAAGCCATCTCGGTGTTTGGTCCTGATGCAAAAGCCGCCGAGATAGAAGCACATAAATCCTTCGCGAAGAATTTAATGAAGAAATACGGTATTCCTACTGCGGAGTACGTTGAGTTCGGTTCGAACGAACACGATAAAGCGGAGGAATATCTGAAAAGCGCGGAGTATCCTCTCGTGTTAAAAGCCGACGGACTGGCTGCCGGTAAAGGTGTTTTAATATGCGATAGTTACGAAGAAGCTTCACAGTCGCTACGAGAGATGTTTGTAGATAAAGTATTCGGCAGCTCGGGTGACAATGTAGTAATCGAAGAATTCATGACGGGTGAGGAAGCGTCTATCTTCGCTATAACCGACGGAGAAAATTATGTATGTCTTCCTCCGGCTCAGGATCATAAGAGAATCGGCGAGAACGATACGGGTAAAAATACAGGCGGAATGGGAGCCTATTCGCCGGCACCTCTTATAACTTCCGAAAGACTCAATGAAATAAAAACGAAAGTTATTGAACCTACATTGGCGGGAATGAAGAAAGAGGGAAGAACTTTTTCAGGATGTCTTTACTGCGGACTTATGGTTACTGATAACGCAATAAAAGTGGTTGAGTTCAACTGCAGGTTCGGCTATCCGCC
>CAWBBX010000130.1:0-67489 GCA_963787005.1 uncultured Bacteroidota bacterium | reverse complement strand
TTGGGGAAGGCTGAACCGGAGAAGGGCGAGTACCACTGGTCGGCATTGGACAGTATATATAATTATGCTTTGGAGAAGAATATCCCTTTTAAATTCCATAACCTCGTTTGGGGAAAGCAGCAGACGAAGTGGTTTGCAAATCTGGATTCCGCTGAACAGATTCAACGAGTTAAAGAATGGATAGAGGTGCGCGGGAAAAGATATCCCAAATCCGCTTACGTAGATGTTGTGAACGAGCCTATAAAAACGGCATTCGATACCGCGCTTCCTCCGTATTACAAAGCCATCGGCGGTGCCGGTAAAACGGGATGGGACTGGGTAATCTGGTCCTTCCGTCAGGCCAGGAAAAATTTCCCCGGTTCAAAACTGATACTCAATGAATATGATATTTTAAACGGGCAGAAACCGATTGAAAAGCTTATAGGCATAGTGAAACTTTTAAAAGAAAGAAATTTAATTGACGGCATTGGGATTCAGGGGCATTTTATAGAGAAAACAGATTCGAGCGATATAAGAAAAAGACTTTATAAGGTGGCGGGCCTCGGTCTTCCTATTTATATATCGGAGTACGACTGCAGCATAGCCGACGACTCAGCACAGCTCACAAAGTACAAAGAACAGTTCCCGATATTCTGGGAGTGTCCACAGGTGAAAGGGGGTTACATTATGGGAATACAAGCAGAATATAATCTGGCGGACCGACGCTTATCTTGTCAGAGCAGACGGCTCCGAGAGACCGGCACTTAATTGGCTTGAAAACTATGTTAAGAACAGTACCGCAGCGAATAAATAATTGAAAAAAATATTCATCCAGAAAAAAGAAGAAAATGAGCGAGTTAATAGATAAACTTGGGCTGTGCATTGAGCGCGGCAAAATAAATAAAGCATCTCCTTATCCCGCCGATATGCAGGGAGAGGAGGGAGCGGACGAATTATCCGCGCAAGCTCTAAGCGAAGGAATAGGCTCGGAAATTGTGCTTGACGCATGCAGTGCAGGCATGCAGCGGATAGGCGAAAAATTCGGAAGGGGCGAGGTTTTCATTCCCGAGCTGCTGATGTCGGCTAAAGCGATGAACGCCGTGATGGGACATCTTAAACCTTACTTTCAGAGCGGGACCGTAAAGACAAAGGGTCGGTTTGTTGTTGGAACCGTTATGGGAGATCTTCACGACATCGGGAAGAATCTGGTCTCTATGGTGGCTTCCGGAAACGGCTGGGAGGTTGTCGATCTCGGAGTTGATGTAAAAGCATCAAAATTTATCGATGCGATTAAAGCAAATCCGGGCTGTGCTGTGGGGCTTAGCGCTTTGCTCACGACGACAATGGTTAACATGACTAAAACCATAAGTGAAATTAAAACCGCGTGTCCCGGCACAAAAGTTATAGTGGGCGGCGCGCCGCTTACGCGTGAGAAGGCAGAAAAGATGGGCGCGGATGGTTATTCTCCCGATCCCCAGGGAGCGGTGGAATATTTAAATAAAAATTGCGCATAAGTAAATCAATAAAATCTATTTATTTATTACTTAGAACAAAAATAGCCGCGACCTTCATGCAGGGGTAAAGCGAATACCCTAAAATATATGAGGGCTTCAGCCCATTTAAAATTGAAATGCGGCAAAGGCTGAAAATGATTGAGATCAATTTGTCCTTCGGCTAAAGCTGACGGCAAGACACAAATTTGTTTAGCAAGGTTACCGATAAAATGGAATTAAATTATCTCACTGTTAATGAAAAACTGGAAGTTTATGAAGTAGAGATAGGTCTCGATCAATTGACTATCGGCAGGGATGAAGTGGAACGCAGTCTGGGATACACACCCGGGAAATCCGACGCTCATTTTTCAAGCTTAATTGACCGGATAATACTTCAGATATCGGACCGCTGCGAGATTCGCGCGGGCTACAGGCTCGTAGATATGGAAAAACCAGATGACCCGTCTAACGGACTTAACATCGGCGGCGTATTCTTTAGCACCGATAAAATCGTTACCGGACAGCTCAAAAAAGCGGAGCGGGCAGCTGTGTTTTTGGCTTCTCTCGGCAGAGGGATGGAATTGTGGAGCAAGGAACTTTTAAGCAGCGGTGATATAGTTTTGGGCTATCTGGTAGATGCCGTGGCTTCGGTAACGGCGGAAAACGTAACCGATATTCTGCACGACCATATTGGGAAGCGTATGAGTGAAGCCGGACTACACATAACGAACAGGTACAGTCCGGGCTACTGCCTGTGGCAGGTTTCGGAGCAGCATCGGCTTTTTTCGTTGCTGCCGGAGGATTTCTTGGGTGTCACTCTCACAGAATCGTCGTTGATGCAGCCGATAAAATCAGTGAGCGGTATTATCGGCATAGGCACTAACGTAAAATATAGAGAGTATACATGCGATAAGTGCGGAGTAAAAGACTGCACATACAGAGCGATTCGCGCGGGAAATTAATAAATGACTATTGCATTTTTTCTTTTATAAATTCGGCTTCACCTTGAGGGTCGCTTAAAAGGCCCTCAAGGTTGATACAAAATTAATATAAGTACTTATGTATCCTTCGATGTCTAAACAGCGACCTCGAAGGATGATTATATAGTTAGGATAGAATAGATAATTAAAGGTCATCTATTTTGATTATTTATAACATTATTCATCTAATATTTAGAGGAAAGAAATGACGGACAAACAGTGGGAAGTAATAAAAAGAACTATTAACGGCGAGAAGATCGATCCTCTCCCCGTCGGATTTATTATAGACAGTCCCTGGCTGCCTAACTGGTACGGCGTAAAAATTCTTGATTACTTCTCAAGCGACGACATTTGGCTTAAAGCTAATTTGAAAGCAATAGACGATTATCCGGACGCGATCTTTCTGCCGGGATTTTGGTCGGAGTACGGCATGTGTACCGAGCCCTCTGCGTTCGGCGTAAGATGTACGTTCCCTCCCGACGAGTTCCCCCACGCTCACATGGCCATTCGCTCAGCCGACGAGATAGAAGATATGCCCGATCCGGATCCGGCGAACGACGGACTTCTTCCTTTTGTACTGAACAGGCTGAAGCTGGCGCAGCCCAAAATAGAGGAGGCCGGACATAAGATACGCTTCGCGGTGGCGCGCGGGCCGCTCAACATTGCAGCGTTCTTGATGGGATCGACGGAATTCTTAACAACGATGATGATGATGCCGGATAAAGCTGAGATACTTCTCAAAAAAATTACGGGATATTTGAAAAGATGGATCAGGCTACAAATGGAAGCTTTCCCCTCGATCGACGGAATTTTCCTGCTCGATGATATAATCGGCTTCATGGGCGAGAACGAATTTAAAACTTTCGGTATACCTTATTTCAAAGAGCTGTTCAACGAGGATGTATCAGTAAAGTTTCTGCACAACGACGCGCCGTGCAAGGTCTCGGCTCCTTTTCTTCCGGAGATGGGAGTAAACCTTTTCAATATGGGATTCGACGTTACATTGAACGAGCTGAAAACACTAACTGAAAACAAAGTGACCTTGGTGGGCAACATTCCGCCTAGAGATGTACTGGCCGAAGGGACCCCCGAAGAAGTAACGGAAGCAACGGTAAAGCAGATTGATTCACTGGAATATAAAACAAAAATAATTATGTCGTGCGGCGGGGGAATGCCGCCAGGCGTAAAATCCGAAAACATTGCCGCTTTTATAAAAGCGGTAAACAATTATAAATAGGACGGCGTATGTATAAAAAAATTATATCCGCGTTCTTTTTCCTATTACTGTTCGGAACGATCACTTTTTCACAGCAGGCGGAAAGCGATAATACCTCGCAGCCCTCTGCAGTTACGATTGCGGGAACGCAATTGCAAAAACTTCATTCTAATTTACTTAACAGAGACTTTGAGCTGTACATAAATCTGCCCCGCAATTACAGCGATACTGCAAAGAAATTTCCGGTTGTATACCTTCTTGATGCTCAATGGGATTTCCCTCTTGTGATGAGCATTTACGGTTCGCAGTATTACGACGGGTTCGTACCGGGCGCAATAATTGTCGGCATTACATGGGGCGGAGATCATCCGAACTATGATTCTTTAAGAGCTATGGACCTTACTCCTTATCACAGCAATCAACTCCCTCAGTCAGGCAATGCACCTAATTTCCTGAAGTTCATAAAACAGGAACTAATTCCCTTCGTCGAGAAAGATTACAGAACCGATAAAACCAACCGCGCACTGATGGGCAGCTCATTCGGCGGACTCTTCACCCTCTACGCGATGTTTAATGAGACAAACTTATTCAATATGTACGCACTTACCAGTCCGGCTATCACATGGGCCAACGGTGCCATCTATCAGGAAGAAGAACATTACGCTAAAGAGCATAGCGATCTTCCGGTCAGATTGTATATGGCAATCGGCGGGTATGAGGATGTAAACGGTTTTAATCATTTTGCGGATATACTAAAAGGCCGCAATTACAAAAATCTGAAAATGGAGACAAAAGTTATCGAAGGCATGGGGCACTCGGGAGGAAAGGCAGAGGGATTTACGCGAGGGATGCAGTTTATTTTTAAGCGCCCTCAACTTAAACTCGATTCCGCCGTTCTTGCTCAGTATACGGGAACCTACGCGGTCGCACCCGGAGTAAATTTTAAAATAACCTTGGAAGACGGGCATCTGATCGCTCATCCTCCCGGTAATCAAAGAATTGTACTTAACGCTCAAACCGAAAAAGACTTCTATGTTGTAGGCTCGTACGTCATAGCACATTTTCAAAAAGATGCCGACGGAAAAGTAACCGGATTTAAACTCGAACAGTATAGCGGCGAGAATTTTGTAAAGAAGGTTAACTGATTCCTCATCATTATAAGGATATTCTGAATTGAAAAAACTTCGATGACGACCATACTTTAATATGAAAATATCCGGATCAAATAAAAATAAAGCACTTGTTCCCTTAGCGGTCCTGATGATCATGGTAGTGGGTGTGCAATATTTTACGGACGCCGTCACATCGCCGGGCAGCAAATCGGCTGAAATTAAACTGAGAGCAGTCGCAGAAGGCGTTCTTAAAGAAACTTCGTTCAGCTTTAAAGATAAGTACAGCGGCAGTCATATTAATTTAACGGCAGATGCGCCTGCCGAAGCGGAACTTCAGATTGAAAGCCGCTACAACGACTGGCGTTACTGGAACGGCCTGATAAACATTGCCATGATAAAGCTGGGGAAAGTTCTAAACGATTCGGTTTATACTAATTACGCACTCAAAAATATCGCGTTCGATTTTGATAATTACAAATTTTTTCAAAAGAGATACAAAGGGGAAGATAAATGGAGCTACCCTTACGGACAACTCTTTACTATGGAGGATCTTGACGATTTCGGTGCTATGGGAGCTAGCGTTATCGAAGTATATAATCTCGACAAAAAAGATGTCTATAAAAAATATATTGATAAGGCCGCTGACCATATTATGAATATTCAGCATAGGTTTTCTGACGGATCGTTTATAAGATCTTTCCCGAGGCTGTGGACGCTTTGGGCGGATGATCTTTATATGAGCATTTCTATTCTTTCGCGGATGGGAAAGCTTAGCGGAGACACACTGTACTTCGATCTCGCATCGACACAGGTGATTAATTACAACAAACATTTGTTCGACGCAGAAAAAGGTTTGATGTATCATAACTGGTACTCCGATACGGATAAACACGGAGTCGCTTTCTGGGGAAGAGCCAACGGTTGGGCGCTGCTTGCTCAGATGGATCTTCTAGAGCGTGTTCCGGAAAGTTATTCATACAGAGATACTCTTTTAACATTATTTAAAAGACATATAAACGGAGCAATTAAGTACCAGGACAAGGACGGTTTATGGCATCAGCTTTTAGATAAAAACGATTCTTACGAAGAAACATCCTGCTCCGCAATGTTTACTTATGCCATAGCCAGGGCTGTTAATATCGGCATCCTGGATCGAAGTTATGCAGCATATGCGGAAAAAGGCTGGAGCGGTTTATCATCTAAAATTCAACCGGACGGAAAAATAGAAGGAGTATGTACGGGCACCGTAGTAAGCGATAATTTAAAAGACTACTATGATCGTCCGGCCCCGCTTAATGATGTGCACGGAATCGGTGTTGTTATTCTTGCCGGAAGCGAGATTCTGAATTTCGGGAAATAATCCGATGCTTTGCGTTTCTCGTTATGCGGAACAATTCTATAAAATATAAGAAGGTAAAAAGTATCGTATAATTTATTTTGAGTTTAAAGTAAAAACGGATCTTCGTATGAATAAAATTTTTCCAGCTGTCTTAAGTCTTTTCTTTTTTTCGGCATTAATATCGGCGCAAAATAATAAACCTAATTTGAAGTTGAATGATCAAGGTTATTTCGAAACTAGAGGGCTGAACGTATTAGTATTTAATAACTGGTATAACTCGAACTTCAGCGATTCCAAGATAAGCGGGATAGAACTAATTCATCACGGCGTAAGAACAGCCACCAACGGCGACGTGAGGCTGGAACCGACGCCCGGACAGTGGGACGCTATCTCCGAGCTCAAAGATCGAAAAATCATCAAAAAAGATAACTGCGTTGAAACTTATTTGTCCTATCCGAAATTTGACTTCAATTACATGATAAAAGTACAGGCGAAGGGTAGCGGGATACTAATAACAGTAAATCTCGATAAACCTCTTCCGTCTTCTCTGGCGGGGAAGGCCGGATTAAATCTCGAATTCCTGCCTTCCGCTTATTTCGAAAAATCATATCTGATGGATAATGAAGGCGGCACATTTCCTTTGTATCCTTACAGTGAGATGTCTGCTGTTAAGCCTTATAAGCTTGAGCCGAAAGCGCTTGCTTCAGGGAAAGAAATTGTACTGGCTCCCGGCGATCCTTTGAATCGTGTTACCATACAAGCGAAGAATTGTTCGCTTTCTTTATATGACGGCAGAAACACGGCTCAGAACGGATGGTTTGTCGTAAGGAGTCTTTTACCATCCGGAAAAACCGGGAATGTTCTTGAATGGTTCCTCACGGCTAATACAATTCCCAACTGGATCCGCAAACCGGTAATCGAATACTCTCAGGTTGGGTATCATCCTGAGCAGAGGAAAACCGCGGTAATAGAATTTGACGTAAACGATAATCCCGTGGGAAACGCCGAACTGCTGAAAATAAATGAAGATGGAACGCTCGCAGAAAAATTCTCCGCGCCGATAAAAGAATGGGGCAAATACCTCAGGTATAATTATTATACTTTCGACTTCTCTTCCGTTAAAGAAAACGGACTCTATAAAATTAAATATGATACTGTATTTACATCTACTTTCCGCATCGATAAAAATGTGTACAAGAACGCATGGAAGCCGACACTGGACGTGTATTTCCCGGTGCAGATGGATCACATGTTTCTGAAAGAAGCGTATCGTGTGTGGCACGGAGCCGCTCATCTCGACGACGCTCTTCAAGCGCCCGTGAATCACGAACACTTCGATCTTTACGCGCAGGGTCCGTTAACCGACTCACCTTACAAACCATACGAGCATATTCCCGGATTAAACGTCGGCGGCTGGTTCGACGCAGGAGATTTTGATATTCGTACGCAGACTCAATATTATGTTGTTCTTAATCTTGTAAATACATGGGAAGCGTTTCATCCGATGAGGGACGAAACAACGGTTGATGAAAAAGCGCGTTATGTTGAGATTCACAGGCCGGACGGAACGCCGGATATTATTCAGCAGATTGAGCACGGCACATTGCAGCTGCTGGCTCAATTCAAATCGGTAGGGCACGCTGTAAACGGAATTATAGTAGGGCATCTTTCGCAGTATACTCATCTCGGCGACGCTTCGACTATAACGGATAATCTTATATACGATTCTCATATGGATACTCTTCAAACCGACGGATTCAGAAGCGGTAAATTCGATGACCGCTGGGCTTTCACTTCTAAATCATCGGCCTTGAATTACGGCTCAATCGCCGCGCTGGCCGCTGCTTCCAGAGCATTGCACGGATATAACGATTCGCTTGCAGCCGAATGTATTGTTACGGCAAAAAATGTTTGGGCTGATGAACAAACGCACGCGCCCGATCTTTTCCATCACGGCAATACAACGGGAGGTCCGCTTGATGTTGAAAAAATGAAAGCTGCTGTGGAGCTTTTAAAATCAACTAAAGAAGAAAAGTATAAAAATGCAATTAATGAATTGCTGCCTTTTCATCGAAAAACAGTTCCTTCTCTTCGCTCCGCTCGCTGTCGACGCAATGCCGTATATGGATTCCGGTTACTCATCAAAAATAAAAGAACTGGTTTTAAATTTTAAGGAAAGTGAAGATGATATTTCGAAGCAGAATCCGTTTGGTGTGCCGATTTCTACGCGCGGATGGGCTGGTGACGGGCTCGTAGTAAATTTCGCTATAACAAACTATGTTCTGCATAAAGCTTTCCCTGATATTATAGATGAAGAAAGTGTGTACCGCGGTTTGAATTATTTATACGGTTGTCATCCCGGTTCGAATATTTCTTTTGTATCAGGAGTGGGAACAGTATCGAAGAAGATCGCTTACGGAAATAACCGCGCCGACTTTTCATTCATTGCCGGCGGTGTGGTGCCCGGTGTTTTAATATTAAAACCGGACTTTCCGGAGAACAAAGAAGACTGGCCTTTCCTTTGGGGCGAAAACGAATATGTAGTCAATCTTGCCTCCGGTTATATTTATCTGGTAAACGCGGTTAATGATTTGCTGGGAATGGTGAATTAAAAACTTTACAGTTTTGTCATAAAAAGTAAATCAGTTAGAAAGAGGACAAATCGTACATGTTTATTTTTTATAAATAACCGCAGCACAGATTACTAATCTGTGCTACGGAAAATATTTGGAAAAATTATCCAGTATTTAAAAATGTTTACCGATAAACCTTTCCATCGCGCATTGAGTAAAGCAAAGAAAGAAAAGCGAAGACTCGTTGTTCCCCTTGTGGGATTCCCCGGATTAAATCTGACCGGGTGTACTATCAAACTTGCTCAGCAGAATTTCGGCGAGCATTTTAAGGTGGTTAAGGCGAATGCGGATGCTTTTAAGCCCGACGCTGTCTTTCCGCTGATGGATCTTTCTGTTGAAGCCAACGCGCTTGGGAGATATACTCTTTTTCCTAAGGAAGATTCAGCCACGGTTCCGAAAGATAATTTTTCGGAGGATGATATTTCTGCGGCGGAGAGAATAAATATTGCTTCGGATACGCGATTGACGGGGTATGTAGAAACATTAAAACTGATGAGCATCGGTTTGCCCGAGAATATACTTCGCGGAGCTTATGTTACCGGGCCTTATACTTTAGCCTCTCTGCTTATGGGCGCAGAGGAAGCGGCCGCGGCTACTGTTTTGAATCCCGAAGAACTTCACCGGATTTGCCTGCTGTCCGCAAAAAAAATCCGGCAGTACGTCCAATTATTAATATCGGCGGGCGCTCAGCTTATATGTATCTTAGAGCCCAGCGCCGTAATGCTGGGACCGGCGCAGTTCTCCGAGTTCTCATCGGAATATGTAAAGAGTATTACAGGAGCATGTGCATTTACCGACGCTTCGACGGTTTACCATATTTGCGGTAACTCTATGCACCTGATAGAAAAAATGTGCCGGAGCGGCGTTGACGCAATAAGTATGGATTCTCCCGAAACGGGCGTCGATCTTCGGGCGGCGGCGAAAAGAGCAGCGCCGAACATAGCGGTAATCGGAAACATAAATCCGACCGGAAAAATTTTAAGCGGCTGCCCTTCCGAAGTGGAGGAAGATGTTCGGTATCTTTTAAAAGAAATGGAATCGTATCCGAATTTTATCCTAAGCACCGGGTGCGATCTGCCGCAGGAAACTCCGGCCGATAATATTACAGCTTTCATGAATACCGGCAGAAATTACAGATTGAATTAATGAAATAAACCGATTCATTTATAAAGAATAAGGAAGTAAATATGGCAATGAATAATCAATCAGCCGGGGGAGTTCCGTTGAACGATTTGAATATAAGGCCGAAGTCGAGTTCATACCGCTGGACGATCTGCGCGCTGCTGTTCTTTGCTACTACAATAAACTACATAGACCGGCAGGTGCTGGGTATACTTGCGCCGGTACTGCAGAAGGACATAGGCTGGAACGAGATACAGTACGGTTATATCGTAACCGCCTTTACCGGCGCCTATGCAATCGGACTTCTGTTGTTCGGACGGTTTATCGATAAGATTGGAACGAAGATAGGCTATACCGTATCGATAATAATATGGAGCTTCGCCGCCATGGGGCATGCTCTTGTTAAGACGGTGTTCGGCTTCGGAATCGCAAGGTTTGCTCTAGGATTGGGTGAATCGGGAAACTTTCCGGCAGCTATAAAATCTACCGCGGAATGGTTTCCGAAGAAGGAAAGAGCGCTGGCAACAGGATTATTCAACTCAGGTGCTAACGTAGGAGCCGTAGTAGCGCCGCTTGTAGTTCCATGGATTACTTTAACTTGGGGATGGCAGGAAGCGTTCATCTTCACCGGTCTGCTGGGATTTATTTGGATAGTTCTCTGGGTATGGCTGTACGAAGCTCCCGAAAAGCATAAGAAAGTATCAAAAGAGGAATTGGAATACATTCAAAGTGATCCTATTGAAATAACAGGTGAAAAAATACCCTGGCTTAGACTGTTAAAATACAGACAGACCTGGGCGTTCGTAACCGGTAAATTTTTAACCGATCCGATCTGGTGGTTTTATCTTTACTGGCTTCCAAAATTCTTGAACGAAAGATACGGTTTAGATCTAGCACATTTGGGACCTCCGCTCATAGTTATTTATATGATGACAAGCGTCGGCAGTATAGGCGGAGGATGGATGTCCGGAGCGTTTATTAAAAGGGGCTGGAGCATAAACAGAGGTAGAAAAGCCGTGATGCTGATATGCGCCATATTAATTGTACCAATAGTCTTCGCTTCCGTTGTAACAGAATGGTGGGCGGTATTATTGATCGGTTTGGCGGCTGCCGCTCATCAGGGCTGGTCGGCTAATCTTTTTACTTCTGTATCCGATATGTTTCCGAAAAGAGCAGTGGGCTCTGTAGTTGGTTTAGGCGGAATGGCAGGAGCCATTGGAGGAATGCTTATTGCTACGGCAGCCGGCTTCATACTGCAGTTTACCGGAAGCTATCTTTCGTTGTTTATTTTTGCCGGAGTAATTTATCTGGTTTCTTTAGGGATTTTTCATCTTCTTGTTCCTAAGATGGAAGAGGCTAAGCTTGCGTAATTATTCATTTAGTATATGATTATTATTTAATAGTAAGTAAAAAACTAAATTAGTTGATTAACCGGTGCACCCCGAAAAACTCTGAGTGTACCGGTTTTCTTATTTGTTTGATTTCCGCTCGTTGTATAAAGTAAATTATTAGATCATACCCCGACTCTTCATTTTTCATGAAAACATCCGATAATAAACTGTCTAATTAATAGCTGGGTGACTTATGTTTGATTCGATCATTCGCAGGATATCGAAATATAAAGTGTACATAGGTATTTCGGTTATATTGATCTTCATGTTTTTACAATATCTGGGTTACCGCGAAATACGAGGGTTTATCCCGGAGAATAGAGACATCCTTTTTTTGTTCGGAATGTTCGGATTCGGATTCACCGCGGTCCTTTTTGTGCTGTATCTTAGTTTTAGGACGGTTAAGCCGATCATCAAACTTAACGAGAAAATTAAAAATATGGCAGAAAGGGATTTCTCTTCCTTAGCTGACGCAGTAGGTGAACTGTCGCACGGCAATCTTACATCTTCCATATCCGTGGCCGCGGAAAAAGTTAACATCAGAGCTTCAAGCGAAATTATAACTCTTGCCGAAAGTATAAATCTTATTTCTTCAAGAATGCAGGAAGCCGCAAAGGAATTCAATTCGGCAATGTATGAACCGTGCAAAAGGCTTTGTTATATCGGGGCCGACTCGTATCTGGAAGGCAGAACTTTGGGCGATTATGCAGGCAAAATTCTAAAGGGCACTGGTAATATAGCCGTATTAACGGGTACATTGGACACCGCCAGTCTTGAACTAAGGCGAAAAGGATTTCTAAATATTCTCCGGGAAAAATATGCCGGTATAAAAGTAGTTGAAACCGTAGAGACTTATGAATCGGCAGAAATACTGAGTAAGAAAACGGCGGAAGTCTTAAATAAATATTCCGGTTTATCCGCCGTTTACGTAACGTTTGCGCTCGGTGCGAAAGCCGCGGAAGAAATTGAAAGAAGCGGAAGGTCGGGCAAAGTGAAATTATTCTGCCACGATTTAGCGGATGCCACGATGCATTATGTTAAGAAGGGAGTTATCTCGGCGACTCTGGGGCAGGATACTTTTGCTCAGGGGCATGATCCCGTTATTCATCTTTTTAATCATTTAGTTTCCGGATGGAGGCCTGTTCATCCAAGACTTCTCACAATTAATGATCTGATTACGCCGGATAACTTTACTCAGTTCTGGCAGGAGGGCAAAGGTATTATTGAATCCGATTTATTGAAGCTCCGCCGTCCAAAGCCGTTAAAAAGTTCTATGCGTGCGCTGAGGATCGCTTATATAGGAAGAGAACTTAATCCGTTTTGGCAAGCAGTTCAAGCCGGTGTGTTTGCCGCTTCGCAGGAGCTTAGAACACACAATGCAACGGTTGAATGGATTGCACCGAATCAAATTTCTAAGAACGGTAAGTCCGACATAAGCGCTGTTGTGTACGGACCTGCTATCGAAGCGGCGGTAGCAGCAAAGTATGATGCTATAGCCGTCGGCGTATTTGATCAAAATCTTATACCTTACATTAATAAAGCGGTTACAGCCGGCGTACCTGTCGCAACATATAATGCCGAACCGATAAGTTTCAGGGATATGTTTACGGCGCTTACAAGCAAAGCAAATCATTTGATTGACATAAGCCGTGACCTCGATGAAGCGGTGAGTAAATCCGTTGAGGCTTCTCATCAGAATGCAAGCGCGATAAATCAGATGACAGCTAGTCTAATTGAAGAGGACGTATCCGTTGAGAGAGCGAATGAAAGTATCAGACTTATAAGTGCTGAGATAGATAAAATGGTAACCGGGTCTAACCAGCAGCGGGAAGCTGCAAGGGATGCCTCGAATGCTGCGGAGAATATCAGCCAAACTGTGGATATTTCCAGCAAAAATGCCGACTCGGTTTCTTCGGCGGCAATTGAATCTATAAATTCGGCAAAGAACGGCGCCGATTTTGTTATGAATACTTTAAAGCAATTTACTAATATTCAGGATACAGTTAAGCTGTTTTCCGATAAGATAATGGAAATGAACAGGCAGTCTGAGCATATAGGCTCTATTGTTGCTACAATAGAAAACATAGCCGAGCAGACTAACCTTCTGGCTTTAAATGCAGCAATAGAAGCCGCGAGAGCCGGGGATCAGGGCAGGGGATTTGCGGTTGTAGCGGACGAAGTAAGAATTTTGGCCGAAAAATCCGCTCAGGCTACTAAGGAAACTTCTTCCATGATAATTAATGTCAAAAAAAATATAGATGAAGCCGGAGTTCACATTGAAAAACTGGTATCAAGTGTGAATGAAGGTAACATAATCGCAAGAAAATCAGGTGATACCTTAAACCAATTACTTAACAATTCGTCCTCTATGACGGAAAAGATAAAATCGATGGAAGAGGCTAATGCTTCTGCGGTAGAAATGACCGGTGATCTCCAAAGTGCGATTGAACGCGTTACAGAGGTGATTGATAGGGAGATTAAATCGACCGCGGAAGTTAAAGACAAAATTCAATCTGCTCTGGAAAGAATAATAAACGTTTCACAGATAAGTAAAACCAATTCTTCAACTATCCAGGAACTCTCCGCTGAAACCGAAAAGGTATATACTCAAAACGAAAAAGTGAAAGAAGTTGCCGATCAGCTGACTAATATGGCAAATGAGCTTCAGGGTTCAACTGCCCAGTTTAATATTGATGAGAAATCGAATTCCGCATCGAAAAAAGAGACTTATGAACCGGCAGAGATGCATGTCTAAAAAATCGTTGAATAATTTTAAAAATTACACTAATATATATTCGGTTAGCAGCCGGTAATAAAAATAAAATCACCGTTCAGCAGCTATACCTTCCGTCCCAAATATTGAAAAAATGGGGGAAGAAATAAAAATAAAACAACGGGATTAAATTTCTAAAGCTCTTCTTATTCCCAATTCCATTCCTCTAAGTTCCGCCAAGCCCCGCATTCTTCCCAGCAAAGAATAGCCCGGATAAACATTTTCCCTGTTTTGATCGGGCAGCATTAAATGGCCGTGATCGGGACGCAAAGGCATGCGCGTGTCATTTCTACCTTCATCGTTTCTTCTTTTCTGCTCAAGCAAAAGTATCTTCATTACAGAATAAATATCCACATCGCCTTCGAGATGATTTTCTTCGTAGAAATCTCCTTCGCCGTTTTTCAATACGTTTCTTAAGTGAATAAAGTTTATCCTGTAAGCTAACTCTTCCGTCATTTCGATAAGGTTATTATTTAGCCCTGCTCCCAAAGATCCTGTGCAGAAAGTAATTCCGTTGGAAGGCGAGTCGTAAGCTTCGGTAATTTTAATAAGATCGTTTTTGTCGCTCACTACTCTAGGGAGTCCGAGCAGGGGAATCGGAGGATCGTCCGGATGTATTGCAAGCAGTACCCCTGCTTCCTCGGCTGACGGCGCAACTTCTCTTAAAAACGAATATAAGTTTTCTCTCAAGTGGTCGTCGCTTATTTCCTTGTATTCGTCAAGTGCGTTGCCGAATTCCTTTAGCGTGTAAGATTCCATTGAACCCGGGAGTCCGTAAAGGATTGTCTCTTTTAATTTTTCTTTCTCAGTATCATTTAACGAGTTAAAAAACTCATTAGCCTTTGAGATTAAATTAGGATCATAATCATTCTCAGCGCCGGGCCTTTTCAAGATGAACATATCGAACGAGGCCAGGCTTTTTAGTTCGAATTTCGAAGTTATAGAACCGTCTTTATATGTAACGTTCAGGTCGGTGCGCGACCAATCGAGTACCGGCATAAAATTATAGCAGACTGTGTCAATACCGCATTTCCCGAGGTTTCGAAGTGATTCCTTATAATTTTCAATATACTCTTTATAGTTTCCTTGACGCTTTTTTATTCTTTCGTGTACCGGAAGGCTTTCCACAACGGACCAAGTGAGTCCTTCCGATTCAATAATGTCCTTTCTTTTCATTATCTCATCAACCGGCCACACTTCACCCACGGGAATTTGGTGCAGCGCGTTCACTATTCCAGTTGCGCCTGTCTGCTTTACTTCTTTGAGTGTTATCGGATCCTTGGGACCGAACCACCTCCAGGTCTGCTCAAAAGCCATCGATTACAATCTCCGTTTCACGCAAAAGAAAACTAACTCCTTAAATTAATAATTTTCTAAAGTTATGCAGCATGATTGCATGTGAGCATGAACGCATGTTGCGCCTCGCGAAGCATGGCTGCATGAGCTAAGATTTATGCCATGCAACCATGCTTTCATGCATCCTCAGATTCCGCTGAACGCGCTGAACCCTCCGTCGACCGGTATTATTGTGCCGGTTACAAATTTTGAAGCGTCACTCGCGAGCCAAAGCGCGGGGCCGATAAGTTCATCCGGATCACCGAACCTTTTAAACGGCGTGAGTCCAATGATCCTTTCTCCTCTTTCAGTAAGACAGCCGTCTTCGTTGGTTAGCAGCCGTTTGTTTTGTTCCGTCAGCAGAAATCCCGGCGCAAGAGCATTCACCCGAATTCCGTCTCCGAATTTAAGAGCCACTTCTACGGCCAGCCACATTGTGAAATTATCCACAGCAGCTTTAGCAGCCGAATACCCGGCAACCCTGGTAATCGCTCTTTGAGTGGCCATAGAAGAAATATTTATAATGGAGCCGCTCTTTTGCGCCGCCATTGACTTCCCGAAGACGAGTATGGGCAGAACCGTACCGTTGAAGTTAAGATCGGTTACCTTATTAAAATCCTTTATCTTCATATCGAAAATATTTTGATCGAGCCTTAGAGTGGCTTCCGGTATGTTGCCCCCGGCGGCGTTGATCAGAATATCTATTCGTTTAAATTTGTCTATAATTTTTTCGTTTATCTCTCTGAGGTTTTCCTCGTCAAGTACATTGCATTTTAGACCGATGACTTCTCTACCGCCCGATTCTTTGAGTTCGTCTAATTTAAGATTCAGTTTTTCGTCGCTTGTGCCCATTATTACAACTTTTGCGCCGGTCATCAATAATCCCTTTGCTATGGCAGATCCTATAACTCCGCTTCCGCCGGTAATAACCGCCACCTTATCTTGAAGATTAAATATCGAATTCAAATAGCTCATTAAAAAACCCTTTTATTTTTGGGATTAAAGAACAATGTTCCGGAGAAGTAAACCCGCGATAAATTTAGAGTTCCGTGCTATAATTTTCGTAGGCCGTATAAATAATTAAAAGCGGGAATCGCTTAAAGTTCAATAGATATTTGAACCGATTCAATAATAAATATAACTTCTATAATAATCAAATACGTGTAGGGCAGGTCAAATGCGGGGAATTATAGCCCTATATAATAGAATAGAGGAGGGTGCCTTAAGCTAAAAGATGAGTGCAAATTAAACCGGGAATTCCTAAAAGGCCGGTTAAAAGAAAAAAATCTTGACAATTTATTTTCCAAAATGTATATTGCAAACGTTACCGCAAACGTTTGTAATTATGAAACACACAACAATTACCGACATAGCGAAAAAACTGGGAATTTCCCCCTCCACGGTTTCCAGGGCTCTCAGCGATCATCCCGATATAAAAACTGAAACCAAAATGAAGGTTAAAAAGATCGCTAAAGAATTCAATTATAAACCCAACCCTATCGCCCAAAGCCTGAAAAACAATAGAACAACTATTATCGGTGTAATTGTTCCGGAAATTAAGCACGACTTTTTTTCTTCCGCGATCAGCGGAATTGAAGACGTAGCATATCATTCGGGATATACAATAATTGTGTGTCAATCTAATGAGAGCTTCGAAAGGGAAGTGATAAACACGAACGCTTTGGTTCAGCAGAGGGTGGCAGGTATTGTCGCTTCGATCTCTCAGGACACGAAGAACAGCGGACATTTCCAAAGTGTAATAGACAGAGGTATACCATTAGTATTCTTTGACCGTGTATGCAAAGATATATCGGCCAACAAGGTTGTTATAGATGACTGCAAAAGTGCGTTCGAAGCAGTTACCTATCTCGTCAATAAAGGCTATAAAAAAATAGCGCACTTCGGTGGTCCTAAAGATCTTGATATATGCCTGCAGCGCCTCGGCGGATATAAGGAAGCATTGAAGAAAGCGGGCATACCTTTTAACAAAGATCTTGTGCATTACGGCGGACTGCATGAAAACGACGGCTACGATGCAATGGACTGCCTGCTTAAGAATAATGTTGTACCCGATGCCGTATTTGCTGTTAACGATCCCGTCGCTATCGGCGCTTATCAGAGAATACGCGAAGCCGGATTAAAAATTCCGGATGATATAGGTATCGTGGGATTTTCAAATAATAAAATAACCAGCATGGTGGATCCTCCTCTTACTACTGTAGATCAGCCTTCATTTGAAATGGGAAAGAAAGCTGCCGAGATACTTATCGGCATGATCGAGAACGGTAAAAAATTAACCTGCGCAAAGATGATAACGTTGGACACGAAGCTTATAATTAGAGGCTCAACTTGAGTCGTATTAATTATTGACAAATTTATTTGAAGTACAATTTTAATAGTGTCTGTTCGTAAAAACAGGTGTTGCTTAGATTGCTTCGACTTCATGTTTACCGGCTTTGAAAACTCAATAAATCTTAATTCTATTTGCATAACCTAAAACGAGGGTTAAATGGAACAAATCGGTCTGTCCTACGTTGACTGGCTTATCATAGCTGTGTACTTCGGTTTTGTTATCGGTATCGGTTTCTATCTGAAAAAATTCACAAAGAGTGAAGAGGACTTCTTCCTCGCGGGAAGAAAGAACAGCTCGTGGGTGGCGGGGCTCGCTTTCCTATCCGCCAACCTCGGTGCTCTCGAAATACTCGGGATGACAGGCAATACTTTTAAGTACGGAATGTATGTTGCCCACTTCTACTGGATCGGCGCAATTCCCGCTATGCTTTTCCTGGGTGTATACATGATGCCTTTTTACTACAGCAGCAAGATCAAATCTGTGCCCGGTTATCTTAAACTTAGGTTCGACGAGAAGACAAGGGTGCTTAACGGCATAGCGTTCGCTATTATGACGCTTTTGGTTTCCGGTATAAATCTTTACGCGATGGCTCTTGTGCTTCATACGTTTTTCGGATGGTCGTGGCACGTTAGCATGTGGGCCGCCGCCGTTACGGTAGCCGCTTACGTAACGCTCAGCGGATTGATGTCTGCCATCTTCACCGAGATAATACAGTTCTTTCTTATATGGTTCGGTTTGTTTTTGGTCTCGATACTCGGTGTAGTTGAAGTCGGCGGATTTCATCAAGTCTTCGCGAGGATACCTCAGTCGTTCAATACCTTGTGGTCTACTTCCGGAGATCCTACTCAGAACGGTATGATGGTTACGTGGGGAGGAATTGTTCTGGGACTCGGATTTGTTCTCTCGTTCGGCTATTGGACAACCGACTTTCTGGTGGTGCAGAGAGCGTTCTCGGCTAAAGATCTTCGCTCCGCGAGGATGACACCGATCCTAGCTTCGTTCTTTAAGATGGCGCTGCCTTTTATCGTAGTGCTCGCCGGACTCATCGCATTAATTTTAGCTCACGATCCCGGAAGCGGATTTCATTTGCTGTCCGACGCGGGGCATATTAATTACGACTCCGCTCTGCCGCTGCTCATCGCCCGGTATTATCCCACCGGACTCGTCGGTCTCGGTGTTACGGCTCTGCTTGCCGGTTTTATGGCCGGGCAGGCGGGCAATATAAGCGCCTTCAACACGGTATGGACCTACGATATTTATAAATCGGTAATAAATAAAAACGCTTCAGACGCACATCTATTATGGATGGGAAGAGCCGCAACAATTGTAGGTATAATTTTAAGTCTCGGCACCGCATACTGGGCGATGAGTTTTCCGAGCATAATGGATTATATGCAGGCTATCTTTTCCTGGGTTAACGCGCCGCTCTTCGCCACCATGCTTCTCGGTATGTTTATAGTATGGATTACGCCGGCCGGAGCTTTCTGGGGACTTGTAGCCGGAATGGGCTCTTCGTTTACGCTCTACATCGCGGTTAAGTTCGATTGGATCAGCCGGAGTTTTATCACTATGTCGGATCACTCAAGCGAAATGGCTGCAAACTTCTGGAGAGCCTGGTGGGCATGGCTTATATGCTTCATAGTTACAATAGTGATAAGCTTCTTCACGAAGAAAAAGCCGAAGGAAGAACTTGTCGGATTAGTCAAGGGATTAACAAAAGAAAATGTTAACAAAGATATTCCGCTGATGAAGAAGCCTGAATTCTGGGCGGTTATATCGTTGGTAGTCCTTGTTTTTCTTAATATTTATTTCTGGTAATAAGGAGATTTTAAAATGAAGCCAATCTGGTTTTTCGTTGGACTGATACTATTGATAATGGGGGGGATAATAGTCCTTACAGGAATTTATTTTATTATAAACCCGACCGCGGATAAGAAGGTTCTGGCCGATACGCATCCCGACGTATGGTGGGGAGCGATTATGGTGATAGTCGGTTTGATTTATGTAATTAAAAATAAAAATGTGAAGATCGAATAAATGGAGTGACGGAGTAATGGAGTAATGGAGTAATGGAGTATTGGAGTATTGGAGTAATTGGAGTAATGGAGTATTGGAAGCATAGCCGAACTTGTGAAAAATCATTTATAAGAAATCTCCCAATATTCCATTACTCCATTCTTTCAAGTTTCAACTTCTTAAGGTATCAACTAGTACCAGGATTTTATGATGTCCGGATTAAATAAAATAGTAAAGATGTTCGAAGAAAATATCGGAGGAAATCCTGTTTTATTTCGCTCTCCGGGAAGAGTAAACTTAATTGGCGAGCATACGGATTACAACATGGGCTTTGTTTTGCCGGCCGCAATCGATAAGGCTATTTATTTAGCTGTCTCGCCGCGCGACGACGGAAGGTGCCGATTGATAGCCGCCGATATGAACGACAGTTTTGATTTTAAAATAGATGATCTTCGGAAATCTGATAAAGGCTGGCCGAATTATCTGATTGGGGTAGTTGATCAGCTTACAAAAGCCGGATACGAACTATCCGGATTCAATTGTATCTTCGGAGGCGACATACCCATCGGCGCAGGCCTGTCTTCATCAGCGGCGCTTGAGGCCGGACTTACTTTTGCGCTTAACTATATCTTCGATTTAAATATCGACAAGCTTTCTATGGTTAAAATTGCTCAGAAAGCCGAGAATGAATTCGTGGGAGTTAACTGCGGCATTATGGATCAGTACATAAATATTTTCGGCAAGAAGGGAAATGTTCTGCGCATCGATTGCCGGTCGCTGGAGTACAGCTACTTCCCGTTTGAGTATGATAATCTGTCGATTGTTTTATTCGACACATGTGTTTCTCACTCCCTGGCATCTTCCGAATATAACCGGAGAAGAAAAGAATGCGGCGATGGAGTTAGGATTATTCAGAAAGATCATCCGCGGGTTGAAAGTCTGCGGGACGTTTCAATCAATTTACTGTGTGAATATAAATCTAAACTTGATGATGTTATTTATAGAAGATGTAAATACGTTGTAGAAGAAAATGACAGGTTGCTTTCCGCGTGCGAGTCGCTTGAAAAGCACGATCTTAAGACTTTCGGCTCGCTTATGTATAAAACGCACGAAGGCTTAAGCATGGATTACGAAGTCAGCTGCGCGGAACTGGATTATTTAGTCGATCTCACAAAAGACAATCCCGACATTTACGGCTCAAGAATGATGGGGGGCGGATTCGGCGGATGCACGATTAACCTGATAAAGAACGATGCCATAGAATCGGTAAGCAAACACGTTTTGCAGAAATATAAAGAAGAATTCGGAATTGAAGCTAAAGTATATATCAGCGGAATAAGCGGCGGCACCCATATCATTAATCGGAATGAAAATGCAAAACTCAGAAATTAATAAATATCCCCACAGGCGAAAAAATATATTAACCGGCGAGTGGGTGCTTGTATCGCCGCACCGGACAAATCGGCCGTGGCAGGGCGAAGTGGCTCATAGTAAACGGGATAGGAGGCGCAGTTATGAACCGGACTGTTATTTGTGTCCCGGGAATATTAGGGCGAATGGTGAGGTGAATCCGGATTATAAGAGCACATTCGTTTTTACAAATGATTTTTCAGCTATATTGGAAGATATTCCTGCTGCAAGTGAATCGAGAGATGAATTATTGACCTCGAAAAGTGAAAAAGGAATATGCAGGGTAGTAAATTTTTCGCCGCGCCACGATCTGACTCTGGCGGAGATGAAAGAGAAAGATATTGTTAATGTGATTAAAACATGGCGGAAGGAATTTAAAGAGCTCGGTTCAAAGAAGTTTATCAAGCATGTGCAGATATTCGAGAACAAAGGCGCGATGATGGGAAACAGCAATCCCCATCCGCACTGCCAGATCTGGGCGCAGGAAAGTGTTCCGATGGAACCTGCAAAGGAGACGGCCAGGTTTCGTCAATATTATAATAAGCACGGCAGGAGTATGCTCTCAGATTATCTGAAGAAGGAAAGAAGATTAAAAGAACGGATCGTTTATGAGAACGATACGTTTACCGCACTCGTCCCTTTTTGGGCTGTATGGCCTTTCGAGATAATGATAATTTCGAAGAGGAGAGTTTCTAATATTTTGAATTTTAATTCAAGAGAAGTAAAAGGATTTGCGAATATCTTAAAAAAGATAACCGTTAAGTACGATAATCTTTTCCGGACTTGGTTCCCGTATTCGTCGGGTATTCATCAGTCGCCGACGGACGGTAAGGAACATGCGGAATGGCATTTTCACATGCACTTTTATCCGCCGCTGTTAAGATCGGCAAGCATTAAGAAATTTATGGTCGGTTATGAAATGCTGGCCGAACCTCAGCGCGACATAACTCCCGAGTACAGCGCAAAGGTTCTGAGAAAGCTTTCGACGGTTCACTACGGTAAAACAAATAAGAAAAGATAAATAACTCAACTATTCCTCAGTATATTATCTTAAATTCAGAGCTCATCGAGATACTAATTTCCCGGTACCCTTCTTATTTGCAAAACTAAGCAAATTCCTATATTTATAACCAGTCTCCAAAATTATAATTATAAGTATTATCTTGTATAATATTATACTAAGCACTTGTCATAAGTAAAATAACCGGCAGTTTAAACTATAAAATACTTATCCGGACAATGGAAAAAGACTCAAGATCATTAAATCAAATTCAATTGATTATCCTATTTTTTATTATACTATTTCTATCAGAATCCCAGCCGGCAAAAGCTCAGTTTGCAAACGGTGCCGATGTAAGCTGGCTGACGGAAATGGAAGACTCCGGATACGTATTTAAAGATAATTCAGGCGTTAAAAAAAATTGCCTGGAAATTTTAAAGGAAAAAGGAATAAACGCATTACGATTTAGGGTTTGGGTAAACCCGGCGGAAGGATACAACGGCATAAAAGATATCGTGCGTAAATCTTTCATAGCCGACAGTATGGGATTTAAGATCATGCTGGATTTTCATTTCAGCGATACGTGGGCGGACCCGGGGCACCAGACAAAACCTGCCGCTTGGGCGGACGATTCTTTTCCTCAATTGCAGCAAGATGTTTATAACCATGTGTACAGTGTTCTGGATACACTTAAAACGCTCGGTGTTGTTCCTGAGTGGGTGCAGCTGGGTAATGAGGTCGGGCACGGAATGTTATGGCCCGACGGCGCGGCTCCTTCAAATATGGATAATTTTGCCCGGTTGATAAAGAGCGGATATAATGCGGTTAAATCAGTTGACAGTACGATACAGGTTGTTATTCATCTGGAGGACGGGCATAAAGATGAACTCTTTAGAACAATTTTCGACGGCCTGAAGAGTCACGGTGCCGAATGGGATATAATAGGAATGTCGGTATATCCTTATTGGGCAAAATTGTCGTGGGCCGATGACGATAGTCTTGCGCTGATAACTATGAAGGATATGATCGCAAGGTATAATACAAGAGTAATGGTTTGTGAAGCAGGCTATCCCTACGACAAGCCGGTTGAGGCAAATCATTATCTTCTGGATTTGATTGCAAAAACAAAATCCGCGGGAGGCCTGGGAGTGTTTTATTGGGAGCCTGAGTGTTATGACTGGCATGGATACAATTTGGGAGCGTGGGATCCGGTAACAAAGGAACCTACTGCAGCGCTGGACGCGTTTTTAGGGATAAATCCTACTTTGGTAAGTAGAGGGAAAAATATTGTTACGCAGTTTGAGCTGAAAATATTTCCTAATCCTTTTAACCCGAGTACGACAATTCAATATTCCCTGCCGCACACAGGTAAAGTTGTTATTGAAATATATGATGTACTCGGTTCGCCGGTTCAGACATTGATCAACGATATTGAAAATCCGGGCGTTCATACGGTTCGCTGGTCCGGGCAAAGTGAAAAAGTCGGGCGCGCCGCTTCGGGAATTTATCTTGTTAGTTTAAAGTACGGGGAAGATTTGCAAGTTCGGAAAATTATCTTTTTAAAATAAGTTAAAATTGCTTCGGTATATTTAACCATCCGAAAGCCGGGGGAAGTTTTGTGTTAAACAAATATTATTGATTTGGGTTCAAAATTCCGGATTTTTTAGTATTTTTAATTCATAAGGTGTTAAATTATAATAATTAATACGCTTGCTTCCACTCTTACCGGTATGCTTATATAGCAGGTTATAAGTATCTCGTCATATAAAATCGCAAGTAAGGTTAGAAAATATTCAAAAGGAACCTAATTATCTTTTAAGATAGAGTGAGATAATATGAAGAAGTCCGGTAACTCAAAATATCACGTACCCAACCTTGAGAGAGCGCTTAATATAATAGAACTGCTCGCCGAGCATCCGGAAGGTTTAACTGTTACTCACATTACGGACGATCTTAAAATACCGAGGAACAGCGTATTCAGAATTACGGCGACTTTACTGGATAACGGCTATATCTCCAGAGACGATGACACGAAGGTTTTTCAACTATCACAAAAGTTACTTAATCTCGGCTACGCGGCTATCGGGGAGCAGAGCCTTATTGAGAAATCACTCGGCAACATGAGGGCATTGCGGGATAAATTCGGCGAAACCGTACCACTAGGAATTCTACACGGCGCCGAAGGTATTGTGATTGAGGAAGTCCCTGGAACTCACTCTTTCAGGTTCGTTCTTGAGCCCGGCAGAAAATTTCATCTTCATACATCCGCGCCGGCTAAAGCTATTGTGGCATTTCTTTCTGAAGAGGAAAGGGAAGATTTGATAACAAAAATTAAATTTGAAAAATACAATGAGCGTACTATAACAAGTCCCTTCTCTTACAGGAGTTATTTAACTGAAGTGCGGCAAAAAGGGTATGCGATAGACCACGCCGAAGAAATCGAAGGAATGCACTGTGTCGGCGCCCCTATATTTAATCAGCAGGGTTATCCGATTGCGGCTATATGGATATCCGGACCGTCGATGCGGCTTGAAACATCCCAGCTCGATCAAATCGGGGTTGAAGTTAAAAAATACGCAGACAATATTTCCAATAGTTTGGGATACTCCGCTGCGATAAAATCCACATCTAAAAATGTTTCGGAAATTAAATCCGAGATGCTTTCCTAAAGGCCCATGCTCGAAATTCATATCTATATTTATTCTTCGCAATTGCAATTCATTTAATAATAATTTCTTTTCTCTTCGGCTGACCCGGTTACTCTTTCATAAAAAAGCTCAAATTATTCATCTAAAAAATGCTGCTATTCGATTGAATATCGCTTTGGATTTTGAATTAGAAGATTTTTATTGACAACATTTATCGAATGTTTTATATTTAGACATATAATCTAAATATCAAATTATCTTGTTTATACCTGCTTGAGATAAGAATTGGGGCCGTTACATAGGATTCGATTATTAATACTATTGTGAGGGGATATCTCAATTTGCCGAACATTTCAAATATGCGATTCGTGTATCATCTATATATATAAATAATAATCAGACTTTTATTCTTTAACGAACAATGGGGAAATGGAGGAGTTTTATGCTTCTTAACGCTGTCTTCGGTTTATTAAACTTGTTCGATAAATGCTTGTGTTATCCAAATTATAAAAAATCAATCCCGACCAAATTAATCTTAAGGTCAGCATTACTAATTATTCCGATCTTTCCGCTGGCGTTTGTTTCCGCACAGACAACTGCAGCAAAAATTCCCATTATGCCTGGTATTAAAATCAGCGAGGGAAAATCAATTATAATAGACGGACCTAAAGGAGCAATTGCTTATAGATTTAAAGACGGGCGCATTGTGGTCGGTAACGGAAATAACGCAAAATGGTCCCACGACGACGGGAACACCTGGGTACCGGGACCGGAGGGCTTGAGGGACAAATCCGTAATAGATCTGGGAAACGGCGAAATACTGAGTCTGAGCAGAAATACAAAGCGGCAGACCGACGGAAAATTCGGCTTCAGAGAAACAAGATCGTACGACGGCTGGAAAACTCTGAAAGATGAAAAAGGTACGGTCGATATCCCGAACGCATCATTCACAATAACCGGGAGCGGTGGTGTGGTAGACGGATTTTTATTTCATCACGGAGTTGTTCAATTGAAAAGCGGTGAATTGGTCGCAACGATGTACGGTAATTATATAGGCGACCAGGAACTCTGCGACGGTTATCCTACCGAATTAAACCAGAGAAAATACAGAACCATAGTCGTCTTCTCAAAAGACAAGGGACGCACGTGGGGCAACCCCGTACTTGTAGCTTACGATAAAATGCTGGGACGCGGAATACCGGATGATTACGACAGATTAGGGACAGATATACCGGAAAGTATGGCCAGCGAGACTACAATTGTCCCGGCAATAACTCAGGAAGGATTTCGAGAAGCCGATCTAACAATAGCCCCGAACGGAGATCTGATCTGTGTTATGCGTTCCGGCGGACGGAACAGTCATGCTGTTAATTTATTTCCCACACCGTTATACTGCTCGCGCTCAATAGACAACGGAAAAAGCTGGTCACCTCCTGAGCAGATTGCCGACCGCGGAGTATGTCCGAACCTGGTTACTCTGGAAAACGGAATAATAGTCTGTACGTACAGCCGTCCCGGCAACTGGCTCATCTTTTCCGACGATAACGGCAAGACATGGAAAGGGGCATTTCAGTTCGGTGAAACCGGAGCGTACAATTATATACTGAAGGCAGCAAAAGACAGGATTCTCGTCACTCACGAAATTAAAGAGAAAGGACTCACTAAGATTGAAGCTACATTTTTCGAGGTTAAAAAACTTTTTAAATAAAAAAATCAAGCCACCAAAATTATTATATATAGATTGTAAATCTATATATAATATAATTTACAAACCGTATTTGGTTGAAATAGCTATTAATTTCTAATTAATAGCTATTTAAAGTGAAAAAAATCCTTGACAACTCGGAATTCATGTTTTATATTTAGTCACACAATCTAGATATCAAATTTTTAAAAGCTACAAAAAAGGCGATATTTTTGAAAACCGAGAGCGGAAATTCAAAATACCATGTACCTAATCTTGAAAGAGCTCTGGAAATACTGGAACTTCTTTCCAAGAATACCCAAGGTCTCACAATAAACGATATTTCCAACCTATTGAATTTTCCGAGAAACAGCGTTTACAGAATTACAGCTACATTATTTGCGTCCGGATTTTTGAACCGCGACGAAGAAACAAAAACATTTCACCTTTCTCTAAAACTTTTATCCGTAGGTATAAAAGCATTGAGCGATCCTCCGCTTGTTGAGCAATCGCTTCCTATTATGCACAAGCTTCAGGAAAAATATAAAGAGACCGTACCGCTCGGTATTCTAAGAGGGAATATGGGAGTTGTGTTAGAGGAAGTCGCGGGTTCGCATCTTTTCAGGTATGTACTTGAGCCGGGAAAATTATTTCATCTTCACACTTCCGCCCCGGGCAAAGCTATAATGGCTCACCTCCCTAAACACGAACAAGAAGACCTCGTAAAAAAAATCGTATATCAAAAATTCAATTCAAGGACAATAGATAATCCGGTAAGATTATATAAGGCGCTGGAAGAAATAAAGGAAAAAGGCTACGCAGTAGATCACGCTGAAGAAATAGAAGGTATGCACTGCATCGGCGCCCCAATATTTAACCGGAAAGGATATCCTATCGCGGCCATCTGGATTACCGGCCCGTCCATGCGCATTAAACACGAAGACTTTCATAATATCGGTATAGACTTAAAACACCACGCTGATCTTATATCAAAAAGATTAGCGTACGATCCGCCTGTAAAAAAATAATTACGACACTGTTGAATTACGTTTCTGAGTCGATGACTATTTAATTAATAAATAGTTCAGTTAGTTTTTACCTAGAATGGACGGAGGAGACCGGGATATGAAATTTGGAACGATTAAACTTTCCTTAGCTACAATTATTGCATCTATATTCATTTTTACTTCGGGCCTGCAGGCTCAGGTAATTTTAGTATCACCCGACACGCTTTATATGGGACAGACACCGGTATCGAGTAAAGCGGTTCGTCAGTTATATATAACAAACATTGATCAATCCGACCTTGTCATCAGTTCTTTAAATCTCTCCAACAGCAACGGATATAAGCTTGTTAACGGTGCGGGACCAATAACGATAGGTTTTCTTCAGACCTTTGTCTTAAAAGTTGAATTTTCTCCTTCCTCGGGAGGTGAGTTTGATACTCAATTAAATATAGCAAGCAACGCCAAATCCGGGCCAACTTCCATTCTTATTCAAGGTAAAGGTATCGGGGGAAGCGTACCGACATTTGAGAGGATTTTCGGATTAGAAGACGGAACCACTATAAGCTGCGTAAGACAGACATCGGACGGCGGTTATGTTATGTGCGGTTCTGCAACACAGCCTGAAGAGGATTACTCGGATTTTTATATCGCAAAAACAGACAGCTTCGGCGATATTCAATGGACAAAGGTATACGGCAGAAAATACAGTGACGGACTATCGAAGGTGCTGCAGACATCGGACGGCGGATACATTGTTATAGGAAATACTAATGTGAATGAAACCACTAACGTAGATGTTTACATAGCCAAGCTGGACGCTTCCGGCAATGTGGTCTGGGAAAATACTTACGGCGGACAATATGATGATAAAGCATCTTCAATTGTCAAAACATCCGACGGTTATATAATTGTCGGTACAACTTTAAGCTACAATATCGGTAATTCGGATATTTATGTTCTTAAAGTCGATGATTCGGGAAATGAAATATGGCATAAAAACTTCGGAGACTCGCAGGGGGATAACGGCAGTAGAATAATACAAACCAAGGACGGAAATTATGCTATTATCGGGGCAACGGCGGGTTTCGGCGCCCAGGGATTTGATTTTTATCTGATGAAAATTGACGGCGACGGTAATGAGCTGTGGCATAAACTTTACGGCGGCAGCGATTGGGATGAGGGCAATTCGATAGCGGAGCTTCCAAATGGTGATCTCGTTTTGGCCGGTTTCGCCGTCGGATTCGGTCCGGGCGGAAAGGATATATTCTTGATTAAAACGGACGCTGACGGAAATGAAATTTGGCATAAAGCCTTCGGCGGAGTTTATCAGGATAATGCTTCCAAGGTGCTGGTCACATCCGACGGAATAGTTGTCGGAGGAAATACAACTATTCAAATAAAAGGTCAGGGAATCGTAGAAAACGTTGATATTATCGTAATCAAGACCGATATGGACGGCAATAAAATATGGCAGTCGGAATTCGGCGGTACTAATGATGAAAGCCTGGGCTCTATGATATTAAACAGCGACGGAAACATTGTGCTGGCGGGCTCAACGGACAGTTACAGCAAAAGTTATAGTGCATATTTTCTTGATATAAACCCCGGCGGACAAATAACAAGCGTCGATGATAATGCAAACCAGAGCACCCCTGAATCTTTCAAATTATTTTCTAATTATCCCAATCCTTTCAACGGTCAAACACAAATAATTTATCAATTACCGGAACAGAGTTCTGTTGACCTCGCGATATATAACATTACCGGCCAAAGAGTAAGAACCGTTATTGCAGGAACTCAATCAGCAGGGCAGCATAGGGTGGGATTTAACTCGGAAGGATTATCAAGCGGAGTTTATTTCTACAGAATCGAAACAAAGTTCGGAATAAAAATACGGAAGATGGTCCTGTTAAAATAAATTTATCTCAAACAATTATCTATAAAGGTGGCTATGAAAGTTTTTTACTTGAACAATTTTATAGCAACATGTAATACTCACATAAATGAGAGGAGCCCAAAATGGTAAAACAACTTAAGTCGATCCTAGGCTTTTCAATAATCCTTTTGCTTTTTCTCTTTACTGCTTTTTCTCAGGCTCAAACAAAAGGTGTTATTGTCGGAAGCATAGTTGATGCACAATCGGGAGAATACTTGCCCGGTGCGAACGTCATGTTAGCAGGCACCAGTATCGGTTCATCAACCGATAAAGACGGTTCGTTCCGTATTGCTAATGTCTCCGCCGGAAAATATATCCTTGTAGTAAGATATATAGGATACAAACCGGACTCAACCTCGGTAACCGTAATATCCGGAGCAAGCACTAACGTAAAACTAAAGTTATCGGTTAGTTACGTTAATTTAAAGGATGTTGTGGTAGAAGGTCTCAGGCAGGGCCAGGTTAAGGCATTGAGTATTCAGCGGGAATCCAATAAGATTGAAAACGTTGTCTCGCGCGAGCAGATGGAAAACTTTCCGGATGCTAATGCTGCCGATGTTCTGCAGAGAATACCCGGTGTATTTATAGAAAGATCCGGCGGCGAAGGACGTTATGTATTAATACGCGGTACCGAACCCCGCTTAACTTCTGTTACCGTTAACGGAGATCCGCTCGCTACCAACCGAAACCAGGAAAGATATACCCAGATGGATATCATCGGTTCGAACCAGATGTCGATGATAGAGGTTGTTAAGGCTATTACGCCCGATATGAGCGTAAACTCAATCGGCGGAGCGGTTAACATTATTACACGAAGCCCGTTCGATTATCCCGGGACGAAACTACAAGTAACCGCCGGCAGCGGATATACGAATTTAGGAGGACAGCCGAACTGGAAGGGGAGCGTTAATTACAGTAGGAGATTCGGGGCCGACAAAAAGATAGGAATATCCGTTACCGCAAATTGGGATCAAAGGAACTACTGGGTGGACGGTACGGAGTTCGAATGGGGACAGGAAAAAGACGTTAATAAAAACGTAATTCCATATGCTTTGCAGGAATTTGATCTTCTGGATAACAATTGGCAAAATAACCGCTACGGATTAGGCGGCACTTTTGAGTATCGTCCGGACAACAACAGCAAGTATTACGCTAAATTGTTATGGAGCGATCTGGATGACAGTCAAGACAGAAGCCGTACACGTGTCCGTGTTAGTAAAGGTGATTACTTAAATCCCGAAGGAACATTGACTCAGAAATCACGAATTGTCCGTGAGATACAAGGACGTCCCGAAAGACAAATCCAGTCAAATTTTAGTGTCGGCGGCGAAAATCATTTCGGTGAGCTTTCCTTGGACTATAACGTTGGTTACAGCTACGGTGTCGGTACTAGACTACCTCAGGTAGATGCTACTTTTGATCTTAACTCGAAGGTAAATCTTGCGCTGGATTATTCGAATTCGTTGTATCCGAAATATTCAGTAACAAATGAAGATCAGGCTTATATGAATGATGCTTCTAATTACGAAACTTCGGGATTTACGTATCGTGATTTTCATGCCTCGAATAATTTTTGGGTCGGCGGATTTAATTTAACTTATCCGTATGATTTCTTCGGTAACCCTTCAACATTAAAGGGCGGACTTAAATATACTAGAACGCATAAAGACAACGGCGATTCTTATACGGGATTTTCCTGGGAAGGAAGTAATCCGGTTACTCTCGGAACCTTTCTTTCCGGAAGACAAAGAAACGACTTCATGAACGGTAACTATCAATTCGGACCCGAAGGCGATGTGCCTGCGGTTAAGAGTTTCATCCTAGGCAACTGGGGCAGCGCCGATTTCCCGTCCGAACCCAGTATTTGGGATGCTCAAGGTCAGACTTACACTGTTTCCGAAAATGTAACGGCATATTATTTAATGACAACCATTCACTTCGGAGATCTTTCCTTACTTGCCGGTTTCCGCCAGGAATTTACCGGAGATAATTACGACGGAAATAAATTAGTATATGATACAAAGGGAGATTTTTCAAGTTTAGCTCCCATAACAGATACAAGAAATTATAATAATCTATTCCCGATGGTCCACTTGATATATCATATAGGACAGTCGACAAAGGCTCGTTTGGCATTCACCAAAACCATGTCGCGCCCAAACTACTGGGATCTTGTACCGTATATATATTTAAGGGATAATAAGGAAAGTATTAGAAGCGGTAATCCGAATTTGGTACCGACTTACGCAAATAATTTTGATTTTATTATTAATCATTATTTCAGCGGGATCGGTGTTGCCTCGGCCAGCTTCTTCTACAAATCATTAAAGAACATAATCTTTACCAAAACCTATACAATACAAAGCGGTACATACGCGGGTTATGACAATGAGCAGCCTGTAAACGGAGGAAACGCCGATTTGTACGGATTTGAATTAAACTGGCAGCAAGAATTAACATTCCTGCCGGGCTTCTTATCCGGTTTCGGTATTTACGCAAATTACACGCATACCTGGGCTACTGCGGATCTAACAGATCGTCAGGGATTCCTGCCAGGTCAGGCCGGCGATATCGGAAATGTAGCGCTTTCGTATGAAATGGGAGGCTTCAACGCCAGGCTTAGCTTTGCTTACCAGGGTAAATTCATAACCGAAGTCGGCATCAACGAGGGATATGATTACTATACCGCGCCTCACGGTCAACTGGATTTTACCGCTTCACAGAAATTATTCAGCGGGCTAAGTCTCTATCTTGAAGTAGTGAACATTAATAATGAACCTTCAAAAGATTATATGGGTGATCCGAGCCGTCCGATAAAAACGAGCTTTTATTCGTGGTGGTCGCGTTTCGGATTTAAATATAGTCTGTAATAATTGCTAAATATTTTTCAAGGGGCGGTTTAACAACTGCCCCTTGAAAATCTTGATAATAAACAATAAAGGCATAATGAAAAAACAAAAAAAATATCACGGTGTTATTGTCCCGATGGTTACTCCCGTAACCGAATCGGGAAAAATAGACGAGTCATCGGTTGATAAACTTGTTGACTCTGTAATTAGAGCGAACGGATTCCCGTTTATACTCGGAACAACCGGGGAGATTGCTTCGAATACATACTCAAACCGCGAACATCTTGCAAAACACGCGGCATCATCAGTGAACGGCAAAAAAACGCTTTATGCGGGAATTACGGATAACAGTATTGATAAAACAATTGAAACCGGTAAAAAATATTTTGACTACGGCGTTAATGCTTTTGTAGTTCATCTGCCATACTTCTATCCGTTGACGGAAGACTTAATGTTAAAATATTATGAAAATCTGGCCGAGAAACTTCCCGCCCCGGTAATCATTTATAATATATTTTCCGTAACTCATATGTCTATACCGGTGAACCTGATCGAAAAATTGAGCAGGCACCCGAACATTGCCGGACTAAAAGACTCCGAAAGAGATTTTGAAAGGGTAAAAAAATTGGCTGAGCTTTTTAAGGATGATGAGAATTTCTCGTTGTTCATTGGCTGGACGAATAAATCCAGCGAGGCTCTAATGATGGGGTTCGACGGTATTGTTCCCAACACGGCAAACGTGGTGCCGGATTTATTTCAATCATTATATATGGCCGCCTCCGCAGGTAACAATGAGGAAGCGGAAAAATTTCAGGCAAAGGCGGAATTGCTTTCAAAACTTGTTCAAAATAATAAAACGATGGCCAGAACAATTCCCGAATTGAAAACAATAATGCATTCACTCGGCATTTGCGAACCCAGCGTTCTGCCGCCGCTGGAGGCCTTAACTGAAAATGAACAGGAAATATTAATTAATGAATACAAAAAGTTGAATCTTTAAATTACCGGAGGAAGGATGTTGAAGAAATTCGGAATTACGATAATACTTTTACTCTTAGTTGTATCCGGTGCGTACGGACAACAATGCGAAAAACCGATTCGGCTAGATAAAGGTCCTCATTTTTTTATTGACGATTACTTAATTGCCAACGATTCTTTTATAATCAGAACGGTAAACAATCCTCATAAGCTTGATCATCCGGTTATTACCGGCGGCATGAAGGGTGATCAGAACTGGCAGCCTTATTTAAGTGTTCTGCGCGATCCTCAAACCGGTATGTTCCGTGTATGGTACAACACGCCTGTAGATACAAACCAAGTATCCCGCTGTCATATCGGATATATGGAGTCGAAAGACGGAATACATTGGATGAGTCCCCCAAAGATATTAAAAGATCCGCATCCTATTCAATTCGGGGTAACCGTTTTAGACCGCGGCGTGAATTATAAAGATCCGGCGAAAAGATTTGTCCTTGCAACTTATTTGAAGCCCGGCTTCAGGGTATCGACTTCGCCTAACGGATTCAATTGGACATCCATTTCGGACAAGCCCGTTTTTCTTCATAACCACGATATTACCACTCTGGCGTGGGATCCGATAAGGAAGCAATATATCGCGGTTGTTTCAAACAGGCTGAGCGGATTCGGAGATCCGTCAAATCCTTCAATTGACGACAAGCGCCGCATACCGCACGAGACTGTAAGCGAAGATCTTCTTCACTGGAAGCCCATCTGGCCCATAATTATGCCGATGAACGACACGCCTAAAGAACACGGCGAGACGCAATTTTATTCAATGTCGGGAATAGTAACTCGCGGCGATTTAATGATAGGCCTGGTGAAAGTACTGAGAGATGATCTTAATGCAACTCCCGGAAAGACCGCTAAGCAGATGGGTGACATGAACAGGAAAGCCGCAGGGCTTGGCTACACAGTACTTGCATGGAGCCGCGATGGTGTAACATGGGAAAGAGATTACCAGCCGTTCGTTCCGCATAATCCGGTTCCCGGAACTTTCGATCATGCCATGGCGTGGGGAGACGAGCAGATCAATGTCGGTAACAAAACATATGTTTATTACGCAGGCTATAAAAGGGGACACAAAGTAAACCGGTTCAACGAGAGACAGATAGGTCTGGCTATAATGAAGAAGGACCGCTATGTAAGTCGTGATGCCGGCTTAAACGAAGGCGGGATTACTACGAAGCCGCTAATATTAAACGGAAGTAGTTTGAGTGTGAATGCGAATATACACGACGAATTTGAAGTACGTCTTCTTGATAAGGATTGTAATCCTCTTCCCGGATTCAACTGGGTAAGCGTAAAAGGTAATGACGTGGATATACCTGTAAAGTGGAATAAAGATTTAAGCTCGCTTAACGGTAAGACGATCCGTGTTCAGTTCAAAATGAAAAACGCGCAGTTGTTTTGTTTTTATCTAAAGTAACGTAACCCGAAAACAATATATAGAGGTTAATGTTGAATATTCGAACTATAGTTTTAAGCATAATAAGCTTGACAGTATTAATATCGTTTGATTTATACTCTCAAAGTCAGAATGAGATAAGGACAGTTACGCAGAACTTTGACAGAGACCCGGGATGGGAAAATATAAACAATAGGGTAGAATGCACAGGCTGCAGGATAGTTTACCAGGATTTCGGCTGGGCCCCAACAAATCGTAACGGAAGCGGAAAGGGCGAGATCGGCGGAACCATTTGGCGCTCGACCACACCCGCTTATTATGCCATGCCTATGGGAAAACCGCTTAGCTATAAGGACGCTTTTTCCGCATCGGGCAAGCTTTCGATTATAGAACCTCCGGAAGAAGGCTACGGATTTTATATCGGTTTTTTCAATCCCAAGCATCAGGCTTGGAGGACCTGGCCGTCGACCGGTTTTAGGATAGGTAAGATGGAAAACGGAAAGGCCCGTTTTTTCCTGGATTATAAAACCGGGACCGACGCCGGCGCCATCCTTAATCCCGATTTAGCAATTCCGGGTGACGGCTCCGTTCATACATGGGAATTTAAATTCGAACCGAATAAAAGGGTATCGGAATCGGACTGGCCCGATCCGCGCATTCCTAAAATCATCAAGGAAAAAGGAACTAATGTTCACACCGATACTATTTGGGCGGCCTTGAAAAAGGTAGAGCCCGGAATCACGAAAGACAAAGTATTATCGATGCTCAAAGATGCCAGGGACGCGGGGCTGGTAGACGACTGGTACAGGAAAGGCCTTTATCATTTGTGGACACTCGAGCCCGACCTGGATAAAATTAAAGGTAGATTCACTTTTACGTTCGACGGTCATTCGGTCAGCTATTATTTGATCCCCGGACACGAAAGTCTTCAGACCGAAATGAACAGGTTCGGCATATATAACATGCAGATATATACCGGCAAGCTGAAGTTTTATCTTTCCGACTTAGTAATAAATCATAAGAAGATCGATCTTTCAGAAAATCCGCACTGGGAAGGTTATTATAACCATGTTACTTTTGTCGAGCGGGATTTTCACGCGAGACAGAACTTCGGTTATTCTCAAACCAACTGGGCCGGAAAAGAACCGGGAGAGATCGGCGGTGAATTTTGGGGTACTGAAGTTAACGATCCGTCATTCGGTTACTACGCGGATAACATCGGTAAGCTTTCTTTGAATGATCACATAAAATTTTCGGGTATGATAAATTTCACCAAAGGCGCGGTCGACGGACGAATGCTCATCGGCTATTTCAATAAAGATGCTAGGGAAGCGCCTATTAAGGGAGAGTACAAAGGCAATCCGCCCAACCAGTTTTTGGGTATAGAAATTATGGATCAGACAAGGATAGGATATTCCTTTACGGCCGTATGTTCGCCTGAACAGAAAAAATCTTTTGAGGATAGGGGACCGATAATAATACCGGATCAGATCAGTAGACATTTTACATTTGATTACAATCCGAACCAAGGAAAGGCCGGGAGGATTACAGTCACTCTCGGTGATGATTCTTTTACCGCCGACTTAACTCCGGAACAGAGAAAAATAGGCGCTCTCTTCGATCATTTCGGACTTTTAAATCCGCGCAAGGGAGGGAAATATGTAGAGGTTTATTTCGATGATTTATCTTATTCCGTGCGCAGAAATGAAAATGATGTGAAATGGCACAAGCAAAAAATTACTAAAGAACCGTATCCCGAATGGGGCAGGAAATACAAATAATCTTTAATCCCTTTGGAAGGCCTGGATTATAACATCTTAAAACTTTTGAATAATTAAGGAACTTGATGAAGAAGCACACAATTAAAATACTTCCCGTAATATTTATTATTTTAATTGCCGGGTGCGGAAAGAAGCAGCCCGAGAAAATTCCGAATAATGAAGCGGTCGGCGAATTCGCACCGCCCGACGCATACATAGACGGAAGCAAGCATCCTTTTTACGGAAGCGAGAACGCCTGGAACGACAGATTCTTCACGAGAGATCCCCGCGTATTTTACAAGAGAAGAGGGCAGAAAGCAATGCTGGATATAGTTCACGGCAAAGCCCCGGAAGCTGAGAAATACTGTCGTGAACTTTTAAGCAAAGACAGTCAGGATCTTGAAGCAATGTTTAACCTAACCGCGGCTCTCGCGCAGCAGAACAAGATAGATGAGGCCGTTAAGGAAATGAAGCACTCCGTGGAAATGGGACTGCCTTTCGGCAGATATTTAGCGGGTCCCAGAGATATTCTAAATCCGCTTACCGAATCGAAAGGATTTAAAGAATACGCTTCTTTGTTTAATCTGGAAGTTCTCCACGGTCCGATGGTCGGCAGAGTATCCGATCACGGGGCCAGCTTCTGGGTGCGTACGTATCACCCTGATAAAATCCAGGTTCGACTGAGCAGCGACGAAAATATGACTCATCCGGTTTATTCGGATATCGTCAACAGCGATCCGGAGAAGGATTATACCGCTATAGTGAAGGCTGAAGGACTAAGGCCGAACACTCTTTATTTTTACGAAGTGCTTGTAAACGGAAAAACTTCTCCGCAGACGGTTACTCACAGTTTCCGTACTTATCCAAAAGCGGCTGGAACCGCCAGCTTCAAGGTGGCATTCGGAGGATGCGCCGGTTATGTACCTTGGCATGAGCGGATATGGAATGTAATAAAAGATCATAATCCTCTCGCGTTTATGTGGCTCGGTGATAATGTCTACATCAACATGCCGTATATGCCGCAGGGCGGTTTGTACTATACTTATTACAGAAGACAGTCGAGGCCCGAATTTAGAGAGATGGTTTCTTCTATGTCTAATTATGCGGTATGGGACGATCACGACGCAGCCACGGACGATGTTTGGCTCGGCCCTTACAAAGACAAACCGGTTTGGAAGATGCCGCTTTTAAATGTATTCAAGGAAAACTGGATAAATACCGAATACGGTACTAAAGATTGGCCCGCGACGTTCAATAGTTTTTCAATTGCGGATGTGGATTTCTACATGCTCGACAGCCGTACTTATCGTACCGATCCTTATGCTCCTAACCCAACCATGCTGGGTCCTGCACAGGACGAATGGCTGATTGAAGGGCTGAAACATTCGAAGGCAAAATTTAAAGTGATTGTATCCGGCGTTCCCTGGGCGTACGATGCCAAGCCCGGTGCTAAGGATACCTGGAACGGATTTCATGAGGAAAGAGAAAAGATTTTTAATTCCCTTACGAAGCATCGTATAAACGGAGTGGTGTTGCTTTCCGGCGACCGGCATCGCACCGATATACGGAAGATAGAGCGTCCCGGCGATTACACGCTTTATGACTGGGAGAACTGCAGGCTTACGAACCAGCACGTTGCGCCGCTGGAAAAAGGCGCGCTTTTCGGATACAACGAGAAACAATCTTTCGGTGTATTAAAATTCGATACTTCGAAAAAAGAACCGTCGGTAACGTATGAAGTGTACAGCATAGATAACGAACTTCTTCATACAATGACTTTGACATTAAATCAGCTGACGAGCAAAAAAATAGCAGAATAAATTTTTGTTCGCTTTGTATGTATCATGTTCTGCGCTAATCCGGAGTACTAAAATGCGGAATACTTTAGCTGCGCTGTTGGTTTTATTGCTGATGGCGATGATAAGCGGCTGCGGGAAAAAGCAGCCCGTAAAAATACCTGATAACGAGAAAGTAGGGGAATTTGCGCCTCCCGACGCATATATAAACGGCAGTAAGCATCCTTATTACGGGGCCGAAAACGCATGGGATATAGAAGGAACTGCTTTAAAAAGCAGGTTCTTCGAGAGAGATCCTAAGTTAGAATATAAAAGACGCGGGCAGAGAGCTCTGCTTGAAATTCTGGCAGGTAAGCCCGAAATGGCGGAAGAGTACTGCAGAAAATTATTATCCAAAGATTCACAAGACCTCGAATCTTACTTTAACCTGGCAGTTGCGCTCGCCCATGAAAATAAAATGGATGAAGCAGTTAAAACAGTAAAGACTGCTGTTGAAAGAGGCCTGCCGCTGGGACGTTTCCTCGCCGGACCGCGCGATGTGTTAAAACCGCTTGTTGAATCGGAAGGATTTAAAAAGTTTGCGGCTCCGTTCAATTTGGAAGTCATTCAAGGTCCGATGGTAGGTCTAGTTTCCGATCACGGCGCCGGCTTCTGGGTTCGCACTTACCATCAAGTAAATATTAAGGTAAAACTCAGCAGTCAAAAATCAATGAAGAATCCGGTTTATTCTAACACGGTAATGAGCGATTCGACAAAAGATTATACGGCTATTGTATCAATAGACGGATTAAGACCGGATACCTGGTATTATTATGAAGTTCTTGTGAACGGCGACAGCACTGCAAATACTGTTATTCACTCGTTCAGAACTTACCCGCCTGCCGGACGTAAAACCGAATTTAAAGTTGTCTTCGGCGGCGGCGCAGGCTATGTGCCCTGGCACGAACGGATCTGGGATGTTATAAAAGGGCACGATCCGCTGGCTTTCCTTTGGATGGGAGACAACGTGTATATCGATACTCCGCTCGAGCCGGATGACATTCGCTACTGCTATTACGAAAGGCAGTCGCGCCGCGAATTCAGAAGGATGGTAAGCTCTATGAGCAACTATGCTATGTGGGACGATCACGATATAGCAACGGACGACTGCTGGCTCGGACCTTACAAAGACAAGCCGTGGTGGAAGAAGCAGATGCTCGATATTTTTAAGGAACAATGGATCAATCCTTTCTACGGAAGCAAGGAATGGCCTGCCTGCTGGTTCAACTTTAATATCGCGGACGTAGAGTTCTTTATGCTCGACGGTCGCTACTACAGGACCGATCCCTATGCTCCTAATCCGACTCAGCTCGGCCCCGACCAAAAAGCCTGGCTTCTTAAATCTCTTAAGAAATCCAAAGCAACATTTAAAGTTCTTGTCTCGGGAACTCCGTGGGCGTACGACGCTAAACCCGGTGCCAGAGACGACTGGAACGGCTTCCACAAAGAAAGAAAGGAAATCTTCGACTTCCTGGTCGACAACCACATTAATGGTGTAATTCTTCTTTCGGGAGACCGCCACCGTACGGACATTAGAAAAATTACTCGTCCGAACGGATATACATTGTACGATTGGGAAAACTGCAGACTGACGAATCAGATTGTTCATCCTATCGAGCCGGGCGCGATGTACGGTTACAACAAGAAGCAAACCTTCGGTATGCTGAAATTCGATACAAAAAGTAAGGACCCGACGGCTACTTTCACGGCTTACAGTATCGATAACGAGAAGGAATTTTCTATGACCCTGAAGTTAAGTGATTTAACTCAGAAAAGATAAAAATGACAAGACTAAAATTAAATATAGTTATCACCGCAATTATCCTTCTGCCGCTGATCGGAATTATTAATACCGAAGCCCAATCCGTTTGGCGGCAGAATTCCTACAATGATTTCAAGAACGGAAACTTTACCGACGCCGGCAGCAACTGCTACGTGTCGGCGAAGGGCAGAATTCAAATCATAACCAGATGGGATTTCAACAACGACGGCTATCTTGATTTTATTATTCCGTCAGGTCACGGACAGACCGAAAAAGAAAATACTTACATCTATCTGAATAACGGTAAGGATATAGACGGAAGATCGCGCATAAAATTACCCGGAGCCGGTTCGAGCGGAGGACTAATTGCCGATTTCAATAAGGACGGTAAAAACGATCTGGCCGTCGTAAATTACCATGACAGTCATGTGCCCAAAGTACCGGCCTGGATTTATTTCGGGACAGACAGTGGTTTCTCTCCTTATCGCCGAATGGAATTGCCGGCAGTGGACGGTAACGCTATTGTTGCCGGCGATTTCAACGGCGATTCCTGGACGGATCTTGCGATCGGTTGCCAGTACTGGAAAGATTCCGACGATCCCTCTGTGGAGCCTAGAAAGAGCTTCATCTATTGGAACTCCCCGGAAGGATTTAATCCCGAAAACAGAACTGTGCTGACTTTTAACAATCGCGGCGCCCACGGACTGGCGGCGGGAGATCTTGACGGAGACGGACATGATGATTTGGTGTTAATGAACACCGATAAAATGTACCTGCTTCTTTCTTCAAGGGGCGCGCTTAAAAATCCTCAGAATGCCGTTGAGATGGATATCTCGGGAACAGCTCCCGCTGTAGGGAATTATAACGGAGATAGTTATAAAGACATTGCCGTATGTACAAAAGAAGGTGTGTTGATTCTTAGAGGTTTAGGTAACGGTCGCTTCAGCAAGGATGAATCGATACTGCTGCCTGTAAGTCATGCCGCAGGTGTGGTGCTTTCCGATGTGGATAAGGACGGCTACGACGACGCGGTTGTTGCTAATTACGAAACCGCCGGCGGCGCTACTTGGACAAACTCCTACGTCTTTTACTCCAACGGAAAGGATTTCACTTCACGAAAACCTCTCTCGCTTCCGACTATCGGGGCGGCAGGCGTAAGCTGCGGAGATTTGAACGGAGACGGTTTTCCCGAGATTGTTTTCAGCAATGAAAATGTAACCAACGAAAGAGAACTGCTTTCCTACGTTTACTGGAACGATAAAGGAACTTTCCGTTTTGAAGATCATACACAGCTTCGTACGGAAGGCTCTATGGCTAACACGATAGGTGATGTAAACGGCGACGGCAGGCCGGATGTAATATTCTTTAATGATGAGGGACATTTCCGCGACGGTGCGGCGGTAACCACTTTGTACTGGGGCGACGGCACACGAAACTACACCGGAGACAGAAGCACTGAATTCGTCACACATCATATTTTCGGATTAGGAAATGCCGATCTTGACGACGACGGCAACGTAGACATAATATTTGCGCGCGCAAAATTTATTACGGGTGTCGATCAAGATCAGTCCGGCCTTACCATCGAGTGGAATAAGAACGGTAAATTCGATGAGCAGACTTTCTTAACTATGAAAACCGCGTACGGCGGCGTTAGGGTCGCGGATATTAACAGAGACGGTTATCTCGATATGCTCGGAAGCGGAAGCTGCATCGATCTTAACGATCCCTCGAAGCACGGTTTCCCGGTATTCTGGGGTTCTCCCCAAGGCTTCAGTTTTAAAAACCGGACAGTTCTGGATATGACCAAAGCGGCAATACGCGGTCCGCTTCTGATGGACCTTAACAACGACGGCTACCTGGATATAGCCGGCCAGGTTGAGTTCGGTAAAGTGAGATTCTGGTGGGGAGGCAAGGACGGATTTTCGAACGAACGATACACCGATCTTACTCTCCCGCGAAAAGATCAGTTGATGTACATAGACGGCGCGGACTTTAATAAAGACGGCTGGATCGATCTGCTTTGTCCTCATCGCGGAAATCCGGACGGCAGCTTGTCCACATCATATATTTATTACGGCTCTCCGGACGGCTACAGCAATAAAAATATGATTCAGATAAAATCCTATGTGCCTTATCAGAACACCATAGCCGATTTTAACAAAGACGGCTGGCTCGATATTTTCCTTACTGCCTACGGCGGGGAAGTCAGCGGAAACAGATCCTCGTTTATATACTGGGGAGGTCCGAAAGGTTTTAATCCGAAGCCTGCTGACATAGAAACATACGGTTCGTCGGGATCAGAGGCATTGGACTTTGACGGCGACGGCTGGCTCGATTTACTCATCACCGATCATAGAAAATCCGGTTCATACTTTAAGCCCGAGCCTCACCAACACGTTTGCCCTTCTCTTCTTTACTGGGGAGGACCTGAAGGATTCTCAAAGAAGAACCGTTCCGAGTTCATGGCGGTAGGTCCAAGCGGGTTAAATCTGCGCGACGCCGGGAACAGCTACGACCGCGGATTGTACGAAGATTATTTCTCCGAAATTCATGAAGCACCAAATGATGAAGCTCCCGTTACCATTAATTGGAAAGCTGATACGCCCTTCGGTACTTCTGTTCATTTCCAGATTCGATCAAGTGATAGTAAAGATAAAATTATAAACGCCGATTGGAAAGGCCCGGGTGGAAAAGACACTTGGTTTACTTCAAGCGGCGCTGCCGTAAAAAACGTAAGCGGAAAATTTATTCAATACAGGGCCAGATTAATAACTCCCAACGGCGCGGCTACTCCTTATTTAACAGAGGTAGCTATAAACTTCAATAAAAAATAAAGAGAATTTAAACTGAAATTATTGAAATGAAATTTTTAAGAATATTTAATATCACCGCGATTATTGTTTCTGCATCGATATTCTCGCTTTATTCTCAGAATGTTTGGAAGCAGAACAGCTATAAAGATTTTGTTAAAGGTACGTTCGACGACGCCGGCGCGAATATGTACGTATCGCATAACGGGAAAATCGAATCGATTAACCGCTGGGACGTGAACAACGACGGCAACGTTGATATCCTTTGTGTTAATTCTCATCCTCTTGTTGAAATGCTGGATATGTCGATCTATTGGGGAAACGGAAAAGATTACAGCATTCTAAACCACACTTATGTGCCAGCAAACGGTCCGATGTGGGTTACTCCCGCAGATCTTGACGGCGACGGAAATATGGATCTCGTGGTTCCCAATTATTCCAACGGTACATGGACAAGCATGGACTCGTTTATTTATTACGGTGGTCTAAGTAAAAATTATAGGAAGAAAAAAGGTGAGTGGGCGTTTTATCCATTTAAAAAGAGAGTTTCACTTAAAAGCTCCGCAGCCGAGAACGCCGCCGTTGCCGATTTAAATAAAGACGGTTATAAGGACATAGTATTCGCTTTCTCGAGCGGCTTTTGGGAATACCGCGCTAAAGACTCGAAAGGCTCATCTTATTCCAGGATTTACTGGGGAGGCAAGAACGGCTACAGCAACGATAGTTTTACTAACATCGAGACCGACGGCGCAACGGATGTAGCGGCATCGGATCTAAATAACGACGGCTGGCCCGATCTTATTTTTTCAAACGGTGACGGAAAGACATCATATATTTATTTCGGGGGCAAAGACGGGTTTAGTCAGAACAGGATGACAGAGCTCCCGACCAACAAAGCATCATCAGTAACCGTTGCGGATGTCGATAACAACGGTACACCCGATATCATATTTTCATGCGAGAACGGTGATTCTTCATTCGCTTATACGAATTTAAACGGCTCGTTCAGCGGCAGCCGGAGGATTTGTTTTGAAACCTACGACGCGAAAGACGCCGTGGCCGCCGACTTCAACAAAGACGGATACACGGATGTTTTCTTTACCAATCATGAATTCTCTCTTACAGGGAATCCTAATCTCGCCAACAGACTTATCGATTCATATCTGTACTACGGTTCGGCAAACGGCTTCAGCAACAAGAACAGAAAATCAATACAGACAATAGGTGCATGGGGAGCTAATGCCGCTGATCTTAACGGCGACGGCTGGACTGATCTTCTTGTGTGCAACAACCAGGAGGATTATTCTTACGAAGTTCCGTCATTTATTTACTGGAACGGACCGGACGGATTTAAGCAGACTATGCGCACTCCATTATATGAGCACGGCGCTGAGGGTAACGCGATTGCTGACTTTAATAACGACGGTTACCCGGATATTATTATCGCGTCCATGATGGGCAACTCGCGCGGAGATTACGATCCATCCTACCTCTACTTCGGTAAATCCGACGGCAGCTTTGATGTTAATCATCGAATTGAGCTGCCGGGCCGCGAGGCATACGAACAAGCTTTCGCTGATCTCAACGACGACGGATACGTTGATGTTTTGATGGCAAACCGCGGCGAAACTACAAGGCTTGCCAACGAGGTATGGATATACTGGAATAAGAATAACAAGTTCGATACATGGGACGACAAGTCGGGACTCTCCAGCTATAACGCGCTGGCTGTACAGGTGGCTGATCTTGACCGAAACGGATATCTTGATGTAATTGTATCCAACGGCGGAGCCCCTAAATACAGACCTAACGGCAAATCAATCGGTTCGTTTATTTATTGGGGAAGCGCTAAAGGCTGGCCGGTTGAGGACAGAACGGTACTTCCGATTGAATTAACTAGAGCTGCTACGGTATGCGATATTAATAACGACGGAAATCTCGATCTGGTTTTCGGCTGTCAGAAAAAAGGTGAACTAGCTACAATCTTTTATGGCGACGGTACGCGCGATTACGGAACTAAAAATATGATCAAGCTTCCCGGGCAGCGAGGGATCGGGAAACGCCGGAGCCGCTGATCTTAACAAAGACGGACTATTGGATCTCGCTTTTGCACACAACAAAAACGTACTTATCTACTATCAGAAAAAAGATCATACATTCGGTAAACCTATAAAGATGCCGCTTCAGGCCAAGACTATGACCGTTGGCGACGTAAACAACGACGGCTGGCTCGACTTAGTATGTCCTTATTACAGCGGTGAAGGCAGAAGAAGCTGGTATTCAACTGTTTTGCTCGGAAGTAAAGACGGGTTCAGTATGAATCATTCGCTTAAGTTTCCGACAGACGGCGGCACCGGCGCGCTTGTATGCGACTTTAACCGCGACGGCTATCCGGACGTTTTCTTTTACTGTCACCGCAAGGACGGCAGCTACGATAAAATTCGTGACTACGGCGATCATCATACTTTCTCGCGCCTTTACTGGGGAAGCGCGAAAGGATTTTCGGATAAGAATATGCTAAAGATCCCGAGTGTAGGAGCGCACTACGATATGGGAGTAGATATTGGAAACATTAAGGATAGAAAAAATATATACGTCTATACTTCTTCATCATACGATGCGGGCGGTAAAAGACCGGCTAAAATTAATTGGAAGGCTGAAATCCCGAAGCGAACATCTTTAGAATTCCAGGTAAGAACGGCTTCTTCTAAAGAAGAACTAAATAAAGCCGGGTGGTACGGAGCGGACGGGGCCGGAAGTTATTTTACAAAGAGCGGACAGGCAATACCGGCGGCTTCGGGTAAATGGATTCAGTATAGAGCCCTATTCAACATGGGCAACGGTGCCGATACACCCGTACTCAGCGGCGTGGAAATTACATTTGAATAAAAATATTACGGAACAATTCAACGTAAGGAATAACATGAAAAAAATTACAGCTGCTTTATTCTTCTTATCATTTTCAATCATGGTTTTCGGACAAACTGCTAATATGGACGTTTCCAAAGTAGGGCCGAAAACTCAAAAAGTAGACAATAGTCATTATACCGTTATCTATTATGTTTCACAAAAAACCGGGTCCGACAAAAAAGGCGACGGCACCAAAGCAAATCCTTGGCAAACCGTTTTTCATGCGTTGAATTCCGTTAAAGGCGAATCGGAGAATCATCCTGCAGCGGTATTTGTTGCGGAAGGAGATTATTCCGAAGCGACGGTTGTAATGAAAGAATACGTCGATCTTTTCGGCGGCTTTAATACCGATAATTGGGAGCGCGACATTTATAAATATTCAACTGTGCTGGACGGAAGACATGCACGGCGGGTTGTACTTGGTGCCGATAATTCGGTGCTCGACGGTTTTACCGTCAAGAACGGATGTCTCCGCTCGCACGGCGGAGGCATACTTTGCAATGACACCGCTCCTCAAATCAGCAACTGTTTTATAGTTGATAACTACGCGCTCGAGCCGGCCGACTTTGACAACCAGAGAATCCACCAGCACGGGAACGACGGGGGAGGCGTAGCCTGCTTGTATGATGCTACTCCGGTTATCATCAACAATTTGTTTTACAATAACCAAACATCCATCGGCGACGGCGGAGCGCTTTCGTTTTACGGATGGAGCAGAAAAAGACACGGCACCGACAGAAGGATCGAAAATAATTTTATGGTAGGCTACGTAAGACCGGTTGTAAAGAACAATGTCTTCGTGGAGAACACGGCCGGTGTTAACGATATCGACAGAACACGCAGCAGCAACGGCGGCGGTATCTCATGTTCTCATGAAGCGCGGCCCATAATTGAAAATAATATTGTTGCGTCAAACCGCGCTAAAGGCAACAGCGACGCGGGCGGTATTTACGCCGAGTATTTTTCATATCCTACGATAAAAGATAATTGGGTCACCGGGAACATTTCCGACGACGACGGCGGCGGTATTTATCTGATGCGAATGAGCGACGCGCACATTGACGATAATTTTATTGCAGGTAACTGGACTAAAGGCGGAGGAGTAGGCGGAGTGCGTTTAAGCAAGGAGGGACGCGCTCAAATTACCGGCAACGTTATTGTGAACAATCAGTCCGGCGGCGGTGTGCAGTGCGTCGATTCTTATATGGAACTGAAGAACAACATCATAATGAACAACCTCGGGAAATACAGCATTTTCTTCTCCGATGTTTTCAGCTATTTCAAACCATCCGTTATCGAAGGCAATACGGTCCGGGGAAATAAAGGCAAACTTACTCTGGAAAATAAAAATCCGGAACAGATTATCGTTCGAAATAATAATTTCGATGAGAAAGTAGAGGGAAGCGGAAACATAGATAAGAGCGTCAGTTTAAACGAAAAGATACTGACAGGGAAAATTAAGGCTATGAAGTTCGACGGGAATAATTATCAAACGGTTATTACGGTCGACGGGAACCTGAATGAAAATAATTTAAAGGGCCGCGTGATCAGGATCGGTGAATTCTGGAGTGTTATTAATAATGCCGAAAACAGTATGCTGTATATCTGGGGCAACGCGGGTATGCGTTCTGATAAATCAACAGAGTTTGATATTATTCCGGATTACCGGCCGCAAAAATAAAGATCGAGAATTTTTTCATAATAAAGCAAGGGAGGAGCTAAATGCAAAATTCCGGATTCACAACAATAGATGCGATAATTGCATTGGTTTATGTGCTGAGTATAATAGGCATCGGAGTTTATCTATACAACAAACAGAAATCTACAAAGGACTTTTTGCTTGCCGGAAGAAGCATGGGTTGGTTCTCCATCGGATTAACATTGATGGCCACGTTGACGAGTGCGGTTGGATATATGGCTTATCCCGCAGGTGCATTCAAATACGGACTTATCATGCTTTGGATGGCAATGGCCATACCTATTTCATATCCTCTTGTAGTATTTGTCTTCATGCCGTTTTATCACAGGCTGAGAGTTTACACTGCGTACGAATATCTTGAAAGAAGATTCAACACCAACGTTCGTGCTCTTGCGAGCGCAATATTTATACTATGGCGGCTTACATGGATGGCTGCCGTGGTATATGTACCTTCAATGGTGCTGAACGTAGTAACCAACGGAAAGATCCCGCTAATTCCTTCCATATTTAATACTTGGAGCAATAACTACAGTCACTACGGCCATGGGCGGAATGAAAGCAACTATGTGGTCGAATGTAATCCACTCGTTCGTGATGTTCGCCGGTATGATACTGGCGGTGATATTGATCTTTACTTCTGTGCCGGGAGGCTTTTCGGAGGTATGGGCAACGCTGGCGGCGGCCGGAAAGACTACAATGACCGCGTCGATGCCCGGCTTAGCAAGCGCCGGATTTTTCGGAAAGATTAAACTTTATCTTGTCACGGATATTACCGTAGTATCATTAATAATTACATACTCCGTTCAGAAGATGGGTAATTACTGCGTGGATCAGGCGATGGTACAAAGTTATTTAACCGGAAGATCGCTTTCGCAAAGCAGAAAAGGATTTCTCACCAACGCGGTCGCGTACCTTCTTTATATTTTTCTGGTAACGTTTATCGGAGCAGGTCTATTCGCCGTAGCTTCACATTTAAACTTTCCGACGAACTTAGGCATCGACAAAATATTCCCTTACTTCATCGCCAACGTTATGCCTGTCGGAGTTACCGGCTTAATGATCGCGGCAATATACGGCGCATCCATGTCGAGTTTGAATTCGGGAATAAATTCGAGCATTGCGGCAATACTGAATGATTTCTACGGAAGGTACAAACTTAAAGTGTACAATCTGGAAGCAGGTGAAGTATCGGAGGAGGAAAAAACGCGCCGTCTGAAAATTGCCAGGTATTCCACACTTGTGCTGGGAGCCATTATAACGGTGGGCGCATGCTTTGTCGGGCAAATGGGAAACATATTCGTCTATTCGCAAAAACTGATCAATATGTTTACCGGTCCTTTATTCGGTGTTTTCGTACTCGCAATGTTTTCGAAACGGGCCACCGCTCCGGGCGCATTGGTTGCGGGCTTTGTAGGATTTGTAATCGGTTCTATTTTGGTGTTTGCCAAAAAGTGGGGATTCGATTCGATGGCCGTAGGGGTTCTGTGGCCTGCCGCGATATCCTTTTTTATTACTTTGATACTGGGTTACGGTTTGAGCCTCGTAGTCGGGAAGAACAGCGAAGGGGCGCTGGAGTATACCTGGCGCAAGGTAATGAAAAACTATAAGCTTCAGGAGGAAGAAACCGAAGCGGCTTAATATCGTATTAATTGAAACAGGAGAACAATATGGATCATCTTTTTGATGTAAAAGGAAAAACCGCACTGATAACCGGATCGGGACAAGGCATCGGATTCACCCTGGCAAGAGGACTCGGTTCGGCCGGATGCACCGTTGTACTGAACGATATTATTGAAGACAGACTGAACACAGCGGTTGCTCAATTAAATGATGAAGGAATTAATGCGCACGGAGTTGTATTTGACGTTAGAGACGAAAACTCCGTAAACAAAGGAATATTAAAAGCTGAAAAAGAAGCCGGGCCGATCGATATTTTGGTTAACAACGCGGGCATACAAATCAGAGGTCCTCTCGAGGATTTTCCGTTAGCAGATTGGCAGAGATTAATCGACATTAATCTAACCGGCGTTTTTATCGTTGCAAAAGCTGCGGTAAAAGGAATGATCGAAAGAAAAGCCGGAAAAATTATTAATATATGCTCGATGCAGAGCGAGCTGGCAAGGCCCTCCATCGCGCCTTATACCGCTGCAAAAGGCGGGGTGAGAAACCTGACGAGGGGCATGGCTACCGAATGGGGCAAGTACAATATCCAGACAAATGGTATTGCTCCGGGTTATATAAAAACGGAGATGACTAAGTCCCTTTATACCGATGAGAAGTTCGACTCATGGCTGCGCGGCAGAACGCCTGCTAACCGTTGGGGTGATCCGGAGGAACTGGTCGGCACATTAATTTACCTTGCTTCAAAAGCATCGGATTATGTGAACGGCCATCTGGTATACGTTGACGGGGGTATGCTCGCGTGCGTGTAAAAATCATATTGAAACAGCATACTATTTTATTTATATCTTATTTAAGGAGATAAGGGGAGGGCATGTTTTAACCTTAACTACTTTACCGGGTAAAATCCGTACAACGTAGATTCATCCCTTAAACTTATTATAAGAAAATTGAATAATGAAAAAGCGAGACGCTGAAACTAAATATAGAGTATTATAATTTCAGGAGACTTTAAATGAACCCGCAAGAACGCGAGATCTTACAGAAAATAGCTCATACTGTCAGAGCATTATCGGCGGATGCCATAGAGATACAGCAGTCCGGGCATCCGGGACTACCGCTGGGCGCGGCGGAAGTCGGTACTTTTTTATTTACAAAAGTGCTGCGTCATAATCCCAAAAACCCGAATTGGTTCGGAAGAGACAGGTTTATTCTTTCCGCAGGACACGGATCAATGCTTTTATATTCGCTCTTGCATCTAAGCGGCTATGATCTGAGCCTTGATGAGATAAAAAACTTCCGGCAGCTGAACTCGTTAACTCCGGGCCATCCGGAATACGGGGAAACTCCCGGTGTGGAAACTACGACCGGACCGCTGGGACAAGGAATTGCCGCAGGTACAGGCATGGCAATCTCCCAAAAACTTCTTACCGCGCGCTTCGGAGCAGAGTTATTCGATTCGAAAATATGGGTGCTTGCGGGCGACGGATGCATGATGGAAGGCGTCTCTTCCGAAGCCGGCAGTCTCGCCGGAACTCTGGGATTGAATAACCTTGTGCTGATTTACGATTCGAATGATATATGTCTCGACGGGCCGACTGACGAATCCTTCCGTGAAAATACGGCTAAGCGTTACGAAGCATACGGATTCAATGTGATGATTATCGACGGCTATGATTTTGACGCGATGGAAAGTGCTTTTTCTAAAGCACGCGGGGAAAAAGAAAGGCCGGTTTTAATTATTACAAAAACGGTAATCGGAAAGTATTCACCGTCCAGACAAGGAAAGAGCGTCAGCCACGGGAAGTTCCTCGGACCCGAAGAACTGAAAGGATTTAAAGAAGCTATCGGATGGCCCCAGGAACCTCTTTTTTATATTCCAGATGAGGTGAAAAATTATTTCGCTGAAAAGAAAACGGAGTTCGAAAAATATGAAAAACAATGGAACTCAAAGTTTGCATCGATGAAATCAAAAGGTCCTGCAAAAGCTGAACTGTGGGAAATTTTCAAAGACAAAAAACTTCCTTCTGATTTCGACGATCAGATCTGGAATATGGATATCGCTCCGGATCAGCCCACAAGAAAATACAACGAAGCGATAAACACTAAAATAGCGGAGCTGCTTCCGTTCGTAATAAGCGGATCGGCCGACGTTGCCAGTGTGGATTTTACCTGGCTTCCCGGAAATAAAATCGTATCGAAAGATAAATGGAGTGCTCAGCAGATTAAGTTCGGAGTCCGGGAATTTTGTATGGCGGCTTCAGCATACGGAATGAATCTTTACGGTATGCTTCAGCCTGTTATCGGAACATTCCTTACTTTTTCGGACTATATGAGAAATGCGATTAGGATGACAGCGCTGATGAAGCAGAGAGTGATATTCGTTTTCTCGCACGACTCAATAATGCTTGCGCAGGACGGACCCACCCATCAGCCTGTCGAGCACCTTATGTCGCTGCGGCTGATACCCGGACTAACTATGTTCCGTCCGGGCGACGAGAATGAAGCCAAGGCAGCGTGGACGGAAGCGTTTTATGTAGAAGGCGGTCCCGCAGCTCTTTGTTTTACGCGTCAGCCGGTGAAATCTACGGTTAGCGAATTAACATTTGCGAAAGCAAGAGAAGGGATGAAGCGCGGGGCGTACCTGCTTTACGGCGATAGCAGCACTTATGTAGATGTAGAAATCTTCGCTACCGGTTCTGAAATTCACCCGGCGGTTGGTTCCGCTAAGTTGTTGGAACAGGAAGGATATTCGGCAAGAGTAATTTCGGTTCCGAGCTGGGAATTGTTCGAAAAACAGGATGAAGAATACAAAAAAGAAATCGCCGGTAAAGAGGCGGGGCTTAAAGTCAGCGTAGAAGCCGGAGTCGGATTGGGATGGCAGAGATTTGTGGGGATAAACGGCCTTATAATTTCCCAGGAAACTTACGGTGCATCAGCTCCTGATACTGTTATGGCGGAGCATTTCGGATTCACTACTGAAAAGGTGTTCGAAAAAATAAAAAGTGTTGTCACCGTAAATATTTTAAAATAAACTTTCACAGAAATTATATCATGCAAAGTTTTAATTTAAACGGCGCTGATATATTGTTAAATTCTAATTATAACCAAGCTGGATATGATTAAACTCCCGATATTCAATAGTAAAGAATTTTATGAAGTTAAACCGGGCAAGATAATTGCTTTAGGGAAAAACTACGCGGACCATATTAAAGAAAGCTCAAAGCTAAATGTAACGGGATTCAACGAAGAAATTCCGACCGAGCCGATATTGTTTTCAAAAACATCAAATGTGCTGATCGGTCCCGGTGAATCGATAATTCTTCCGAAAATACTCAATGAATATGATTTTAAGAAAAGGGTCGATTACGAGGCGGAGCTTGCTTTTATAATTAAGGATGAATGCAAATACGTAAACGAAAGTGATGCTTACGATCATATACTCGGGTTTACCTGCATGAACGATGTAAGCGAGAGGAACATTCAATCCGGCGATAAATCAGGATGGTTCCGCGGAAAATCTTTCGATACTTTCGGCCCGATCGGGCCGCAGGTTGTTTTAATGAAGGACATCGGTGATCCTCAAAACTTAAATATAACCTGCAGATTGAACGGGGAGAGGGTACAGAATTCTAATACCTCTAACATGATATTCAACATAGCGCAGACAGTCGCCTTTATTTCCAAAAATTTCACTTTGAACCCCGGGGATATAATTTTAACCGGTACTCCATCCGGTGTCGGTCCATTGAAGCACGGCGATACCGTGGAAGTGGAGATAGAAAAAATAGGCGTTCTCAAGAACAGTGTAATAGATGAATCTCTGCTATAAGCAAATGCTCATCTCTTCTCTCCTTTCTATTTAATAATTAATCATCCTAAAAAATATGAAAAATTTCAATATAGCAGTTATTCCGGGCGACGGTATTGGCGAAGAGGTAACGTTTGAAGCCGTCCGCGTTTTAGACGCTGCTGCCGAAGTTACCGGATCGTTCAGAATTGAAAATAGATATTTTTTGTGGGGATGTAAATATTATCTCGAACACGGAAGGATGATGGATAAAAAGGCGCTTAATCTTTTGAAGGATTTTGACGCCATATATTTCGGGGCTGTTGGGTTTCCGTCCGTTCCTGATCACATATCGCTTCGGGGATTGAGACTCCCGATCTGTCGCGGATTTGAGCAGTACGTCTGCTTAAGACCGAGTGAGTTATTAAAAGGAACAAAGGGAGCACTTGCGGGAAAGAATGCAGGTGATATAAACTTTGTGGTTGTACGCGAAAATACCGAGGGCGAATATACGGGGGCAGGGGGGAGATCGCATGAAGGCATGCCGGCTGAAACTGCGGTCGAAACATCAGTTTTTACTCGCCGCGGTGTAGAAAGAATTATGCGGTATGCTTTCAGCCTGGCGCAATCGCGTAAAGGAAGAGTAACCAGCGCGACAAAATCAAACGCTCAACAGCATACGATGACATTCTGGGATGAGATCTTTTCCGAAATCGCCGTGGAATTTCCTGCTGTGAAAACAGAACGTGTACTCATTGACGCACTTGCTGCAAGGTTTGTGCTGAATCCGGAATCGCTCGATGTTGTCGTAGCATCCAACCTGTTCGGCGATATTTTAACGGATCTAGGAGCGGCTATTACCGGAGGATTAGGTATAGCACCGAGCGGCAACATTAATCCGGACCGCAAGTATCCTTCAATGTTCGAACCGGTACATGGTTCGGCTCCGGACATTACGGGGAAAGGAATCGCTAATCCAATAGGTATGATCCGCTCGGGCGCCATGATGCTGGACTTCCTTGGAGAAAAAGAAGCAGCGGAACTGATAGAAAACAGCGTTCGCCAAATTATTGCCGATGGTAAAACATTAACGCCCGAACTCGGCGGGAATTCGAAAACAAGCGAAGTTACCGAAGCCATAATATCTTATATTAAAAATTGACGAAGTCAGGATTTAACTCCCAACTGAGTTGAATAATCTATCGTTAATTCGGCTTTCTACAAACATTAAATTAAAATAATTGACATCGTACCGAACACAATTATTAAAGTTAAATTTTTGAATGAACACGGATTTTCAGTATAATTATTAATTAAATTATGAATAAATCAGAGGAGAATAATTGATGAGCAAAGCGGATATAGGTCTTGTAGGACTCGCGGTAATGGGGGAGAACCTTGTACTGAACATGGAAAGCAAAGGATTCACAGTCGCGGTCTTTAACAGAACCGTTGCAAAAGTCGATAACTTTATTAACGGAAGAGCTAAAGGAAAAAACATAATCGGTGCGCACTCAATTGAAGAACTGGTAAGCTCGCTGAAATCACCGAGAAAAGTTATGCTGATGGTTAAGGCGGGAAAGCCGGTAGACGATTTTATAGAACTTCTTCTCCCGCATCTTGAAAAAGGCGATATAATTATTGACGGGGGTAACTCGCATTATCCCGATACGAACCGGCGAACAAAGTACGTGGAAAGCAAAGGTCTTCTTTATATAGGTACCGGCGTTTCAGGCGGGGAAGAAGGCGCATTAAAAGGACCATCAATTATGCCCGGCGGCTCACCCGACGCATGGCCCCACGTTAAACCTATCTTTCAATCCATAGCGGCAAAAGTTGAAGACGGAACACCGTGCTGCGACTGGGTAGGAGAAAACGGCGCGGGACATTTTGTGAAGATGGTGCACAACGGAATCGAGTACGGCGATATGCAGCTAATCACCGAAGCGTACCAGATAATGAAGGACCTTCTAGGAATGAGCGCCGAAGAGATGCACGGTGTTTTCGAGAAATGGAACAAAGGTGATCTCGACAGTTACTTAATAGAAATTACACGTGACATTTTAGCTTTTAAAGATGAAGACGGAAAGCCGCTGGTGGATAAAATTCTAGATACTGCAGGCCAGAAAGGTACCGGCAAATGGACGGGAATAGCCTCTCTCGATTTAGGCGTTCCGCTTACATTAATCGGCGAGGCGGTTTTCGCGCGTACCTTATCATCATTTAAAGAAGAAAGAGTTGAAGCTTCCAAACTTCTTTCCGGGCCTAAAATTAAATTTGAAGGTAATAAGAAAGAATTCATCGACGATCTTGAAAAAGCACTATACGCTTCCAAGCTTGTATCATACGCGCAGGGATACGTGTTGATGAAAGCAGCCGCAAAGGAATACGGCTGGAACCTGAACTATGGCGGTATCGCGCTTATGTGGCGCGGCGGGTGTATAATCCGTTCCGCATTCCTTGGTAAGATCAAAAAAGCGTTCGATAAGAATCATGATCTTTCAAATCTTCTTCTTGACCCTTTCTTTAAATTAAAAATAGAAGAAGCGCAGGAAAGCTGGAGAAAGGTCCTGTCAACCGCGGTTCTTAACGGTATGTGGGTCCCGGCCATGACTACGGCTCTCGAATATTTCGACGGATTCAGGAACGGCAGGCTGCCGGCCAATCTTCTACAGGCTCAAAGGGATTACTTCGGCGCGCATACGTACGAGAGAATCGATAAGCCCCGAGGCGAGTTCTTCCATACCAACTGGACCGGGAAGAGGAGGAGATACGGCGTCATCGACTTATAATGCCTAATCGGCCATAGGTTGTTGGTTGTGGGTGGTCGGTTGTAGGATGTAATATCTAATTTAATCGAGATGGCCACTGCGGACTTCTAAATTTATAATAAATGGTTTTTATACTGGGTAAATAATTCTTGATTGTTAATTGTGCATTGTTAATTATTAAATTTAAAAGGAATTAATAACGGGATGAAAATGGTATTAGTAGTAATGGGAGTTTCCGGCTGCGGTAAAACTACAATAGGAAAAATGCTCGGTAAAAAACTCGGTTGGAAATATTACGAAGGAGACGATTTTCATCCGAAGGAAAACGTGGAGAAGATGAGCAGCGGTATTCCTCTAAATGATGACGATCGTAAGCCGTGGCTTCTTGCGCTTCGTGATATCATCGAAAATCATTTAAATGATAACACCGGCGCTGTGGTATCCTGCTCTTCATTGAAGCATAACTACAGGGATATTCTGAAGGTAAATGAATACGTCAAATTTGTGTACTTAAAAGGAGATTACGATACAATATTAAAGAGAATGGAAACTAGGAAGGGCCATTATTTTAAGCCGGAAATGCTTAAAAGCCAGTTCGAAGCACTCGAAGAGCCAGTTAATGTAATAGAAGAAAATATCGAACTGGAGCCGGAACAGATTGTGAGCGATGTATTAGATAAAATTTGATAGAATTCAGGTCGGCAGTCTTCAGTTAGCAGTCGGCAAATCAGAAAATAAAAAATTCTAACAATTGATAAGGCTTGAATACATGCAAGTATTACAGCATTATCATTATTGAACTTTATTTGTCAACCTATTTCAGGACAAGACACATACCACCAACCACCAACCACCTACAACCCACATCCTATTTACCTCGCCGGTCCGCGCATTACCCTTAACGGCAATGTAATAATGCCTGCGAGAAGTGCGAAGAAGGCCGTAAAGGTTATTCCGATTAAACGGAACGGAAGCAGCATCAGCCATACAATAGGATAGAATATTATAGCAACTAAAGCAAGCGGCCAGCAGAATAACAAAAGCAGCAGCCATAAAATGAAGGTAAGCATTACTTGTTCTCCATTAATTTATGTATTCAAAATAACGAAGATAATTTATGAAGAAAGTAGTACCTGATAAATTAACAAAAAAGATGGTTGAACGGTATAATTTATAAATGAAGCGGAACGCCTTAGCAAATAAATAACTAGACATTTTTACGATTTAATTACTCTCTGAGACCGGCTGATTTTTGTTCCGAATTATATCTTCAATATAAATTCCGAGACGGCCGGAGTTAATCTGTAATACTCTTCTTCTCCAATCGCTTGTTCATTTTTAACGCTTCCGGAAGTATGGCCGGGCCGTACCACGGATGCAGCTCCATCGAAAGCACACCGGCTTTAACGGCAGGGTCGGTTTCTGTCAACTTCTTCGCTTCTTCGACTGTCTTCACGTCGAAAATAAATATGCCTCTGATTTCGGAGTTATCCAGGAACGGACCGGCAATTATCAGTTTTCCTTCCTTTGCTAGGCGCATAATATTTTTTAGATGAGCGGCTTGAATCTGCGCTCGCTGTGTTGAATCCTGCGACCGCTTCGGACCCTTTTTGAGGAACGCCATCACGTACTGCTTCATGCCGTATTCGTCGGCGCCGAGTTTCTTCGCTAGAGTAGAATCGTATTTTATAACAGAATTAGAACTTTGGCCTGTAACAGAAGGAGAGGAAACCAGAATAAACACTATTAATACGCTAAACATAATAATATGGTTCTTCATGAATATTCCCAGTTTGTTTTAATTAAAGACGGGGACAATCTTCTTTAGAAGATATGAACAGAAATATTCTATAGCAATTAAATAATGCCTTATCAATTTATCAGTTTAAAAATAAAACAATTATCTTCCTCCTAATCTCTTATATACAAATAATTTAACAGTTGACTTTTAAAAAATTATTCCCAAACTTAATATATAACAAAGGCAGCAGCGGTATGCGGAGCCTGCCTCTCTCCGATTAAAATTCTATGTCATACTTAATATCCAATCTTATCCGGTAAGAGATATATGAACCGGTCGATCCGTTTCTGCGCATAAATATATTTGACGGTTCTTATTGTTTTATAACTAATAAAATATAACTCACAATTCGCGGGTCAATTTTATGATGAAACAAATTATTCTCTTCTTACTGCTGTTGGTCAGTCCGCTGATGGCGCAAAAATTTATGTTTTTTGAGGCTGAAAACCGGTACAGCTTTTCAAGCGGGAAAACGGATGTGCGTCCGGAAGTAAATATATACGCACAGGCTTTTCCGGAGAAGGGAAAAATAGGAGGCTATTTTTACGGACTCGTCAACGATTCGTGGGGCGAAGCATACGGAGGTATAATTGTAAAGCCGTCGGATATTATGACGGTGAATTTAGGGATTGGGGTCGAGAACGATCCCGATCCGTACAGAATTAATTTGGGCTCTTATCTGCAGACCGGAAATTTCTGGCTGTTTCAATGGTACGAATACGGCGGGTCGGGATTCTGGTACGATGTAACTGTAAACTATAAATTGATGAAAGAGTTTTCCGCCGGTGTTATTTACAAAAGATATTACGGACTCGGATTAAATCTCTGGTTCTATATACCGGACTCATTTCTGTCTTTTAATGTAGCACCTTTGTACGATCTTGAATTCGACACACCCGGACTTATGGCCATCGCGCGGTTCTCATTTTAATTGAAAACCGCGTACCGGTATTCCGTTCATCATTTATATTTTGTCTTCATCCAAAAAACGTGGGCAATTCCTGCCTAATTCCTTATTCTCCGTGATAATTTTCCTTCCACAAAAAATCCGAGGTTAAGGTGAAGAACAAAATATTAATTTCATTTTTGCTGTTCGGTATCATGTTTATTTCCAGCTGTCTGCAAAAAAAATCGGCTGTAGTTGAAAAAGTATCCTCTTCATTCAGAACGGATAATCTCCATTCGGGAATATTTAAAGACGAGGGAGTGAAACATCCCGACGGATTTAAGTGGATATTTAAAACAGGCGGACCGGTACGGTCTACACCGGCTGTCGTCAATAATACAGCATACTTCGGCAGCAGCGACGGAAATGTTTACGCGGTCGACATGACAGCGGGCAAGGAAATATGGAGATTTAAATCGGACGGGGCAGTTGTGTCTTCACCGACGGTCGACGATAATAAAATATTTTTTACAAGCCGCAGCGGTACATTATATTCGCTGAATATAATCAACGGAAAGCTTAACTGGAAATTCGATCTAGGAAACGATCTTCCTTACGCCTGGGGATTCGATTATTATACTTCGTCACCTGTAGTTGATGACGGGGCGATTTACATCGGAAGCGGGGACGGGAAATTTTATTCAATAAGTTCGGATAAAGGAAAGGTGAAATGGACTTTTAACTGCGGGGCCAGGATAAGATCGACGGCGGCCGTTGCTGTTAATGAAGTGCTGTTCGGCGATATGCTAGGAAGTTTCTATGCGCTGGATAAAAAAGAAGGTAAACTTTTATGGAAGTTTGAAACGGAAGGCATAAAATTTAATAACAAAGAATCCGGATTCGATCGCAAGGGAATACTCTCCTCTCCGGCGGTTTCAGAGGATAAGGTTGTATTCGGCAGCAGGGACGGAAATATATACGCGCTTAATTTGAAGACCGGAAAAGAGGAATGGAAATTCAGTCACGGTACTTCATGGATTATAACATCTCCCGCCCTGGAAAACGGAGTTGTTTACGCGGGAAGCTCCGACGCGCACTTTTTTCAGGCGCTGGATCTGAATACGGGGAAAGAGTTGTGGAAATTCATTACACCTCAGGCAATCTGGTCTTCACCGGCTGTAAATAAATCGGATGTTTACTTTGCGGATTTCGCCGGAACTCTATATTCATTAAATAAGAAGAACGGGAAGCAAAACTGGTCATTAAAATTAATGGATTGTTTTATCAGCTTCTTCCCCAGTAATAGCCGGAATGAATTAATTAATCGGCGGAGATGACGGGAATCTGTACTGTATAAAAAACAGTAATGCGGCGGTAAATGATTCGACCACTGTATGAACTGTTTACTGGAATGGCGATAATGCGTACAAATGGTTCCGTAACGGAGTGGATGAAGGTGTAAAAAATTATTTCGAATCTTCAGGATACAAAGTATTGAATAAGAAATCGCTTGCCGGGTTCTTCAAAAAAAGTATAACTGAAAAGACTCGGAGTGTTGTTGTTTTTGCCTCTAACCTCGTACCGTCTACTGTTTATGATGAGGAGAAGGATAATCATCTTATTAAAGATTATTTGATGAGCGGCGGAAAGATCGTATTTCTAGGACCCAATCCGCTGGCGTTTATAACAGACGAAAAAACCGGCAGGCTGAAAGGAATCGATTTCAATATTCCGTCAAAATTTTTCGGGGTAGATTATAAAGGTGAATTAACCGATGCGATGAAAGGATGGTTCTATTCTCATCCCACCAAAGAAGGCGAGAAATGGGGACTGACAACATGGTGGGTCGGAATAGCCGGAGTTAATAAAAACCAGGTCTCAACAGTGCTTGCCGAAGACGAAACGGGAAATGCATCCGCCTGGGTTAAAAGCTACGGCGGACCCGAAGGGACCGGACTTGTGCAGCTGTGGGTAAACAGATCGGTTCCGCATGATCTTGCGCAGGTTAAGCGGGCGGCGGAGTACGGACTTTAATAATATTCTTGTAGGGACAACTCATGAGTTGTCCCTACTGATGAATCATCCGTTTATATTATACACTCAATCATCAGGAGTTAGTCCTATTTAAAGCATTTAATATGCGGCTAAAGCCGAATATATTTGAAATGTATTCGTATCCGTCCGCTAAAGCGGACGGCAATTGAAAAATTATTGTTGTTGTACAAATGACTCGATAGGCAGGCTCTCACTGATTTTTAATTGATAAATTACTTTTGAGAATGACTTAGCAATAATTGTTTTTGAAGATACATGGAAAATAGTTTATATATGATTGAGTACCTCCGCGAGTTTCTTAACTCCTTCGCGGATTTTTTTCTTATCGAAAGCTGTGTAACCCAGCATAAGTCCCGGCTTAACCGGAAACTTAATTGAGTATTCCGATAATGCCGGCGCGACGATATTATTCTGAAGCAGCTTTCCGCTCAGCTTTTTATCATCATGATTTTTCCGGAAGCCAGGCGATTAAATGCATTCCTGCCTCGGCTTTGCGGACAGTAACTTTGTTCCCGAGCTGTACCTTTATTTCATCGATTAAAATATCCTGCCTTTCCTTATATAAAACTCTCATCTTGCGGATGTGCTTAGTAAAATGATCTTCCTCAATAAATCTCGTTAATATTATCTGATCGATGATCGGGCTCTGCCGGTCGGTAATTGCTTTTGCAGCTTTGAACAATCCGGCCACATCGGAAGAGGGAAGAACGATATAGCCGAGCCGCAGACCGGGGAACAATACTTTACTTAAAGTTCCGGTATAAATAACTCCGCCTCCTGCGTCTAATCCCTGAAGCGCGGGAAGCGGGTTACCCGAGTACCGGTACTCGCTGTCGTAATCATCCTCCAAGATCCACACGCCGTTTTTCTTAGCCCAATCAAGAAGCTTAATTCTTCTTGAAATGCTCATCGTGTATCCGAGAGGGAACTGGTGGGAAGGCGTGGTGTAGATGAGATCAGGTTTAGAAAGATTTTTTGAAGCGTATTCAATATCGAGCCCGTCTTCGTCGAGGGGAACGGGAATTATTTTTGCGCCGATTGCTGTAATCGCGCCCCTCGTTCCGAGAAAACCCGGGTCTTCTACCCATACAGAGCTCTTCTTGTTTAAAAGTACTTTACATACCAGATCGAACGCCTGCTGCGATCCGTTTACAATTATTATTTGTTCCGCCTCGCATTTAACCGCACGGTATGTTCTGAGATATTCGGCTAATACGCTGCGGAGAACCGCGTAACCGGCCGCGTCGCCGTAAGTAATATCAGCAGGTTTTATGTTTCTTAAAACCGACGCCGAAATTTTACTCCAAAGATCGAACGGGAAATCAAATATTGCGGGGGTTCCGGTTTGAAATGGTACCAGTTCGTCCCTGTTGAAATTTCTATCCGAGATATTAAACGATCCCCAGAGCTTTTCATTCTTTATGGCAGGATGAACTATTTGCCGGGAGGATTTTATATTTATCTGATCGGGCAGGCGGTGGTCCGGTATATTCCCGGATACAAAGCTTCCCGAACCGATCCTGCCTTCAATAAATCCCTCTATTAAAAGCTGCTCGAAAGCAAGGTAGACCGTGTTCCTGGAAACTCCCAGCTCTGAAGCAAGAGATCTAGTACCCGGAAGCTTTTGTCCGCTTCTTAATCTCTTCGATAATATCGCTTCCTTAAAATAATTGTAAAGCTGAACGTATAACGGCTGACCGGAAGATTGCTTTAATTTTATTCCGACCGAAGGTATTTCTTCAATTTTTCTGGCCATGATCACATTCTTAAAGTGGCACCATTAATATATATAATATCGGCTCTTTTACAAAGTCCGGTTGATTCATATATTTGAACAGCTTTTTAAGCGGAATAAAATTATAATTGAAATTAATCTTTTAGGATTAACATTTGAAAACTAAGCACTGGATGCTTTTCCTTTTGCTGGGCGCAATATGGAGTTCCTCTTTTATGTGGATAAAGATAGCGCTGAACGAAGTGGGCCCGGTAACACTGGTGGCTTTCCGTGTGCTGTTCGGATTTGTTTTCTGTGCCGCGGTCATCTTTATCCGCCGGATTGAATTGCCGCGCAGTTTAAAAGAATGGTACCCGCTTTTTTTGATCGGTGTAACAAACCTTGCCGTGCCGTTCTTCCTTATTTCGTGGGGCGAGCAGTCGGTGGATTCATCCGTGGCGTCTATACTGGATGCGACCGTTCCGCTTTTTACAATAGTGATGGCGCACTTTATGTTGAGCGATGACAAGATGACAGCGCAGAAAATAACGGGACTGCTGACCGGATTCGCGGGGGTTATAGTATTATTGAGTAAAAATATCGGAACCTCTGCTTCCGGAGTTCAAGTGCATACCGACTCTCTTCTCGGACAGGGCGCTGTTGTGCTTGCTTCTCTCTTTTACGCGGGAAGCGGCGTTTACATACGTAAGTCGACGCAGAATGTTCACGGAATGTTAAGGAGCGGAGGGCCGCTTCTGTCGGCTTCATTAATTATGTGGATTAGCGTTTTTATTACCGAAAGTCCGGTTAAGGTACCGCACCTTGGATTAACTTGGACGGCACTTTTATTTCTCGGTGTAGTCGGATCCGGGATTCGCATTCGTGCTGGCATTTTATCTAATTCACGAAGATCGGTCCGACGCGGACAAGTATGGTAACTTATATCTTCCCGCTCGGCGGCGTAATTCTCGGTGTCACTTTTCTTCACGAGGTGATTACGTGGCAGCTTATCGCCGGCGGAATAATGATATTATCCAGCTTGATTATCGCAAACCTAAAAGGCATAAAAACTAAACGAAAACTTAAGCCGGAAATGAATGCCGGTTAGTAAGTGTAAAGGAGTTTTACTTTGGATAAATTTACAGCTACCGAAAGGACGAAGCTGCACCGCATGCCTGGAAGAGGATCGTACGATAAGGAAACTATCTACGGAATACTCGACGATAATTTTATCTGCAACATTGCGGTGAATATTAACGGAAGCGCGAATATAATTCCTACTGCATTCGGCAGAAAAGATGATAAGATCTTTGTGCACGGATCGAATAAGAACAGAATATTCGAAACTTTGAAAAACGGGGAAGAAGCTTGTGTTGCGGTATCTAATGTGAATGCACTTGTGCTCGCCAGATCCGCTTTTCATCATTCCGTTAATTACAGATCCGTTATTATTTACGGTAAGGCATCGGAAATAATTCTTAATGATGACAAGCTGGGTGCGCTGAAAACGATTATGGATCAGATGATGCGGGGAAGATGGGAAGACGTTAGAACTCCGACTGAGAAAGAGCTGAATGCGACTACTGTACTCGAATTTAATTTAAATGAAGTGTCGGCCAAAGTTAGAAGCGGAGCACCGGTGGATGATAAGGAAGATATCGGACTACCCGTCTGGGCAGGTATTTTGCCGGTTGAAATGAAGTACGGATCTCCGGTTCCTGATGAATTTGTGAAGCAAGAGACGGCTGTGCCGGATGTACATCCAAATTTTGGCTCGGCGATCTTAATCTCCTTAAAGTTATAATTATTTCTAATATTGTTGTTCAATTTGATTTGAACTAGCAAAATTCTTTAAGAATAATGCCGATATTCTTAATATTTATAATGAATACAGAAATAATCCCCAATAGAATTTATAGCTCGGTACTTTTCTTAGCGTAAGAAAAGTACCAAAAGAAACATGCACTGAAAAAGAATTGCGGGAAATTGAGTTTCGCTCCGCTGAAATAAATTAACTCGTCCCGATTGTATCGGGACTCAAACAAAATTTATTTCTTAACGCTACGCTTCGCTCAATTTCTTGCCCGCAATTCTTTTTAGGTGCATTGACTAATATTTTGTTTTGAACAGATATGATTTCTAAGCGAAGATGCGGCTTCGCGTAAATTTATATTTATTCTTTAATTCTTTTGTTTTGCGGTAAACCGATTGATCTTTTCGAGATCATTTTAAAACAAATAATAAACATACAATAATCTTTTTAATCTAAGGAGTATACGATGAGATTAAACGCTGTAAAATATAGTCCCGACGGATATAAAGCTATGTTAGGATTACAGGCTGTGGTTGACAAAAGCAGACTCGATCACAAGTTACTGGAGCTTGTAAAAATAAGAGCTTCACAGATTAACGGCTGCGCGTATTGCCTTGATATGCACACAAAAGACGCGCGTGCAATTGGCGAAACCGAGATGAGAATTTACGTCCTTCCGGCGTGGAGAGAGACTGATTTCTATTCTCCCAGGGAACGCGCTGCTCTAGCCTGGTGCGAAGCTCTGACGCTTCTGCCCGAATCGGGAGCGCCCGACGATGTGTATAAAGAAGTGGAAAGCCGGTTTACTCCGGAAGAGATAACAGAACTGACAATGGCGATAGTAGTGATCAACAGCTGGAACCGTATTTCGGTAGGCTTCCGGAGCGAAGCAGGGAAGTACGTCTCCGACAGAAAGCCTGAGTAAAGATAAAACCTTCGTGCAGCTTTGTGTAGTACTTTGTGCGACTTTGTGTCCTTTGGTTGCACGAAGTATCACAAAGGAAACACAAAGTTCCACAAAGTAGGAAGAATTACAGTACATTTCCTTTGTTTGTATGTGTTAAAATCGATATTTTGGCGGAAGTTTTCTAATTATTCACCGGGGAATTCTGCTGATGAAAAATTTACTCATACTCGCGCTTACAATATTGACCGCCGCACAGGTTTCTGCTCAGGAAGTTGAATCATTATCTTCTTCTAACGGGATACTCAAGCCGGCGCTCTCAAAAAGCGGCATCGTCTTCACCGACTCAAGGGACGGAGTGCTTTATATTGAGCGTGACGGAAAAACCTCGGCGTTGACTTCTTCCCCGGGAAGCGGCAGATATTATTCTGTTTCCCCGGACGGAAAGTCCATAGGTTTCAAATATATCAATAGCGACGGAAGCCAGACCCCGGCGCTCATCGATCCATCGACAAAAAAAATTACTTTTCTATGGGACGCATCTAAAGAAGCCGGCCAGGTAAGTTTCGCGGATAACGGAACATCCGCTTTTACAATAGGCAGTAAACTCATTGTTAAAAATAATGAGGAAACTAAGCAATTTGAACTCGGCAGCTATTCCAACTTGGCGCCGATTTCTCCCGATGCTAAATATGCGGCCTACAACGATAATTCCGATCAGCTTTACATCATCAATTTAAAAAGCGGTGTTAAACAAAAATTAACCGATGATAAACGCGGATATTTTATGCCGCAGTGGTCGCCCGACGGTACGAAGCTTCTTTATTCTGGCCTGAACGCAAAGCTTTTTATATATGATCTTACAAACGGAAAAACATATCAGCTCGGCGAAGGATATTCGCCTGCATGGTCTAATGATTCGCATAAGATCGTCTTTTCCAGAAAGCAAATAGATAAGATGGTGCTTAAGAACAGCGATATTTATTTATGCGATTATGAAGGTAAAAATCTTCTGCATTTAACAAATACGCCCGGAATTTTCGAATGCGATCCTGCTTTTACTTCCGACGGCGGAATAATCTACAGCTATATCGGAAGCACAAAAATAACCGAAGCAAAATTATCATCAATAAATTTTAAGTTGACGAATTCTGTTGATCGTAATATATCTTTGCCGCAGGTAAAAACGATTTCATTAAAATCCGCCGAATCTGTAAACGATGTTGATGCTTTAGACATTCCTTATATAAATCAACGTGCAGACGTTCCCGATTACTTCAATGGTAACTGGGCCTGCGGTCCCACATCAGCGATGATGGTTCTTGCTTATTATAAAATTCTTCCGGTATGGACAATTAAATGCTATTATAACGGCAGTCATTACAGCTCATACGGAAGATATATCTCCGATACGTACCGGTTCAGGAGATCTACGTACTCAAATAGTTATCATGATCCGGACGGAAGATTGGCGCAGGGAGCTTACGGTTATATGTGGTCGAACGGACATAGTCCGCATTCAACTATGGTTGCTTACTTTATAAACCATGGTCTGGAAGCGTCATTAAAGGATTCTCCGCCTTACAGCAAGGCTTTAAGCGAAGTTAGTGCGGGAAGACCGTTTACAGTATGTGTCGATTTGACTTCAGCCGGACATATAGTAGTTGCACACGATATCGCCGATCAATCGCATACTTTTATTTTCAACGATCCGTACGGCGATAAAAACAAAGGCTACTGGAATTATTACGGGAAAAATGTCAAGTACGACTGGCCAGGGTACAATAACGGATACCAGAATCTATCGATAGTTTACTGGAGTGTTTCCGTCAATTACGAAAAGCCTGCTGCTGTCGATACATTAATAGACGATTTAGATTTTTACAACGGATTTTTCATGCGAAATCAGGCTCCGGCGTCCATGGCATCCTGGAAAGATCTGAACAATGGCTACAGAGATCATATGTGGTTCGCTTATACTCATTCAAATTCGGAAGCCGATACGAATTACGCGACCTGGACTCCGAAGCTTTCAAAAGCCGGATATTATAATGTTGAAGCATACGTGCCGATGAGCCAGGCCGTCGACGCTCAATACCATATCTTTGCAGCAGACGGAGAGCACCTTTTTTCAATGGATCAAGCGAAATATACCGACAGCTGGGTATCGCTCGGGAATTATAAATTCGATACCAGTGAAACGTGTCACGTCAGGCTCGGCGACGCGAGCAGCGTAGGCGGACAAGCAGTAATATTCGACGCGATGAGATGGACGTATGTCGATTCCGCCGAGGTAACTGCAGTTGAAAATCATTCCGTTATACCTTCTGAATTCAGACGTTCCCTGAAGGACGAAGCGTCATTCCTATCACTCCAGGAATTTTACCTTGTGGAGCAATGATGCTTAAAGCTCCAATTTCCAAGCCCACTGCATTGGGCATGTCTTTGACTGTCTTGGCGTCAATCTGAAATGTTTTTCCTTGGTCTTTTACTTCAACGTTGTAAACCTTCATTCTTCGATTTGATTCCATTCGATTATTTTCATTATCAGACTGTGCTGCCGTCACAGAAGCAAAAACCAACACTGAAGCGAGAGTTAATAAATATTTCTTCATTTTATTACCCCTTTAGTTAATACTTGTAAGCTAAACAAGA
>CAWBBX010000129.1:0-40365 GCA_963787005.1 uncultured Bacteroidota bacterium | reverse complement strand
CAGCACGGAGGATGACTTGATCCTGACACCTGTCACCCCTCGGTTACGGCTATTTCCAGGCCACCTTCGGCCAGGCACGCCCATCGCAGGTAGACTTTGGCGGCGTGGCAGTTGCGGGCCCAGAATCGGCAACCAACTGCGACTTGCAGCAGCGTGACCCGGGCGCACTTCCGTCTGTCAATAGTGCCATCGTAGTCGAAACCTATCACGCCCACCCCTTGCTGGTCGGCACGCCGATCTTGACTGTCTTCTTGCCTGATAACGGCGGAAAATTATGGCTGTATACAAAAACGGTCATGCGAATCACCACGGTTCGATTCTCGGCGTGGTCAGGTGCCCTCGGCCTTGCCAGGCGGGTGAGGCTTACCCCATCGCCGTGCATACCAGTACATTGGCCGGAATGCAGCCGGGCGACAGCACCGGAGATATCTTCAACGGGGTGGCCGGGTAACTTCGGCTGGCTGGCCTGGAATGACTGGCCTGGACACAGCAGCAGTCCTACCTGGTGGAAGAATTCCAGAATCCTCGCTTGTCGCATAATACCTTTGTCGATGCCAGCGACCCGACACTGACACCACCTTAACGCCGGCGACTGGGTATGGGGGTTGACGGGTGTTGTCAACAGCAACCCGTTCGCGACGAGCTGCAGAAGCTGGTCGACAGCGGCGCCACCATCCGTATCCCGGTTTGGGACACGGCCCAGAGTGTGGGCGGCAACCTTTCCTATCACATCGACCGTTTCGTGCTGTTCGATCGACCGACTTCGGTCTCCCCGACAAGCGCATCCGGGCCACGTTCGTCGGCGAGGACCCGAATGCGTGTCTGGACGTTGCGCCGGCCGGGCCGCCGACCAACACCCGACAGTAACGGCTACGCTGTGTATCCGTCTGCACCCACACCCACCACAACCGACACACATCGACCGCGACGTCAACGCCAACAGCAACAACCGCGACGGCGCGCATGGTTCCGCCCCGGAGTGTGATAACCCGTTGCCGCCGGCCGGCTCGCCTTGGGACAGTGCCGATGTTGGCACAGCATCACCAGTGCCGGCTATAACCGGCGCCGGCGGCGGCGACGCGGTATATATTTGCGGCACTGGCGGAGCGATCTGGGGCAGCACCGACACCTTCCGCTATGCCTATCAAGTCGTGAGCAGCTCCAACGTGGAGATCATCGCCCGGCTGCGCGAATGGGGTGCTAGCCCGGCGGCTGGCGATTATGCCCAGACCGGCGTGATGATCCGTAATTCCACCTCTCCCGGGAGCAGCGCACGGGTTTTTGGTGACCAACGAATTGACGGCACCTCGAAGATGGATTGGTGTCCCTCAGATGGAAGCAATACACAGGAAACCAGCGATGGCGAGGATGTGGTCGTTGTGGTTCAAGGTGGTCAAGATTGGCAACACCATCAGCACCTTCCGTTCCGCCGACGGCAGCAATTGGACCCCGGTGGGCTGTGCAAAATGTCACCCTGGGCTTCGACCTATCTCTGTGGAGCTTTGCCGTCTCGCCCGACCACGCCAATCACCATGCCCACGCCATCTGACGATTCGAATCACAATAACACGTCGATAACGGCGCCGATGCCTATCGCCACCGGCCACCGAGCCGGCCGGCCCGGTGAACATCGCCTCTGTACGATTTCGAAAGCGGCGGTTGGAATGGCGGCAGCGGCTGGACCGGCGGCTACAGTCATTCAGGCACTGCCGACGTTACCACCAGTGGCGGCGCGACACGACGGTTCTTTCCACCTAGATTGCGCAGCGACGATGCCCTCGTCACTCGCCAGGTCAATATGTCCGGCGTGACAAACGCTCGCCTCCAATTCTATTGGAAAGCCGCCAGCTTCGAAGGAGGCGAACACGCCTATGTAGGTGTGTACGATGGAAGTTGGCACACCGTATTGACAATCGACAATGGGGAGGATGACGGCAACTATCACTACGCTGACATCGATATCTCCAGCTATACAATGGGGAGCAACTTCCAGATAGCGTTCCAGTCGGATATGAGTGGAAATGGTGATTACTTCTACATTGATGACCTGGTTGTCGTTGGAAATCGATGATTTGATCATGGATTTGGCTCCCTCTGCAGGGACAGATTTTTACTCCGTGTGTCCATTGATATGGGCCGGACCGGACCTTGTGGGCAAGAGGTGACCTTATGGGTATATTTCAATCTGCCACACGGCTGGCAAGAGCAAGCAAGAAAAGTGAAACGCAATCCGGTCAGAGCATCATCATTTTGGCATTTGCCATCATGGGGATTGATTGCGCTGTTGGGGTTGGCATTGGATTTGGGCCTGCTCGTATGTACAGCGAATTCGTTGAAACGAGCGGTCGATGCGGCCACTTTGGCCGGCGTCGTTGAGTTGCCGGATGAAGAACAAGCCATGTCCCGCGCGATCGAATATCTGAGACTGAATGGCTACGACGTAGGAACAGATGTCGACATTCAAGTAATGGGCTGTGCACGCGACAGCGCCACTGCCGACTTAGTACGTCGGGAATCTATTCCAGTCCTCACGACTACGTCGCCGCCCCAAACGCCAAAAGCTAGCTTCCTCCTGGACACTTATACCTTCGAGACGCTGCCTCGACAAAGCGGAAATTGTCAGTATCATTCCAGCGATTCCACCGGAACGGCCGACAAATTTGCCATCACCGGCACCGTGACCGTGTCGATGAGCTTTATGCGTTTCTTCGGTTTTGACGAGGTACCGACTCAGGAATGGCCATCGCGGCAGAACATCACCAACCTGGATGTGGTCGGCTGTCTTCGACAATTCAGGCTCGATGGAAGGCGATACCATTTGCTACAAATGTTGGGATGAGTTCACCAATAACACGCAGGATTACCCTTACCCGAGCAACGGCAATTTCTACCCGGTGCCGTACAACACCGTGATGGGTGAAGATCTGTGTCAAAGCATCCCCGAGCCTTATGTGGATGGTAGCGGTCGGCGATATGTCATTATGGAGGCCGAACTCTATTTGCGTAACGACTCCGAGCTACTATCGGGAAACGCGACAGACAGGCATTGGCTATTGGGCATTGCAACGAGGCACCACCGGCAGCCTGCGCAGCTCCAAGAGCGTCGAGGGGAAACCGCTCGGCGCATATGGCCCATCATCCCTATTGGACCTACGGCCAGACAGCCCGCCGGCTCCCTTGATGGTGACGTTTTTACACGCTGCAGGACGCCCAAAACGCTCCACCCCGGTTGGAGTACGATTTTGTCCCCATTGGGACCGGCGAAGCCGCCGATCCGGATCCGGGCTCAGGGCGGCGGCAGCCAGTCGTTTTGGGTTAATACGGTCGGCGGCAGCTACTACCGCGACGCGAACAAGATATTGGGCCGTTCGCACGGTGCCACACCGGCCGAAAAGAGCGGCGTATCAAGCTCGCAATACCACGTACGACTACGCCGGATCGAGCACGTGTGCAACGATTACTCGGAATGGATTCGACTGGGCACGATTGACGTGACCGCCGGTAGCGACCACACGTTGAAGCTGTGGGCCGGCAGTCCCGGCGACGAAGTGGACAAGGTCGTCGTGACCAACGACACCCGGACCAACTACTACTACATCGACACGCTGACCTACGATTTCAACCGTGGCCGGCCGGCGACGGTAGGATCAGCCCAAGGGGGCGCTTGTGATCCGTGCAACCCCATCTTCGGTCTGTCTGTCAATCCGGATGAATGCACGCACCATACTACCTGGTAACCGAACCGACCAATCGACTGGCGGATGACCTGTTTAGCGACTATGAACCGTTACGCACCTCTCAAGAGGCGGTCAAGCGATTCGTGATGTGGCTGGATCCTCAGTACGACCAGGTGGGTTTTGTCGGCTTTGACAGCGACGTCAGCCCGCAACACGAACTGTCCTGTCTGCGCTATTCGGAGGAAGTATTGGGCAGCCGCCAAAAATGTTATGACCCGCTGGTGCAGAATCCGCCCATCAACTCACCACCGTGCTGGAGACAATTGAGTTCCTAAGACGCCGACGGGGGGACCGACATTGCCGAGGGTGTGCGGAATGGGTTGGAGGTGATCGGCGTCAACATAGACAATCGCAGCGGGGTTGACAATGAGTGTGACGGCAGCAACAACTCTGCTTGTGGCCGTGGTGGAGCCGCCAAACGGGTTATGATCTTGCTGACCGATGGCTCGCCCAACGCCAACCCGGGCGGCGCCTGTGACGACGACCCGTCGCTATGGCCCTACAACAGCGATCCGGACTTCGACTGCGTCATCTATTACGCCAAGAAAGCACGCCAGACCGGCACTGTGATCTATCCGATTGGGTTGGGCAATGGTGTTGAGCCTGAGTTGCTGCAGGCCGTGGCCGAAGAAACTCAGGGGACGTATTATTTTGCCCCCTCACCCAAAGACCTGGATAGCATCTTCGACCAGATTCTGGCTAACATCTATGTGCGCCTTATCAAGTAACACCCGCAGATCATCTCCAGATCAGCCAGACCACAGTCGTACCCACAGCCTCACCCGCCCAGGTGCTGGCAGGAGGCGGTGACCCGTCGCGGGATCCCCGGACGGCGGTGTTTTCCTCTTCCGAACGTTCCATTCCAGCGCCGAGAACAGGATGGGGAAGAGCGTCTCGGGACCGTCAGTAGGCCGAATGTACCGCCGGTGAACGGCAAATCACCTTGACATTTTGTCATAAGATGGTATGATTAGTCATAATGATAAAGAACAATATGTTTCTTTTACCGTAAGGGAGGTATAGCATGCGACGCGGCAAACTCCTGCTTTTGATGGGCCTGGTGCTCGCCTTAGGTGCCGCCGTTATCGTGGCCGTAGTCTTGAGGCAGCAACCGGCGGAGGCCCCTCCGCCGGAGGCCAAATTCGCTCAAGAAGCTGAGCCAACCGGTGTGCCCACACAGAAGGTGTGGGTTGCCCTGCAACCCATCCCGCGTGGTGGCGACTTCGTGGAGGGAACATTGGGGCTGCGCGACTGGCCCACCAGTAACGTGCCTCCAGATGTGATTGGTGACGTGGCAGAGACGATTGGTCGTGTGGCAGCCATCGACATCGTCCAGGGTATGCCTATCTTGCGCAGCATGTTGGCGGAGAAAGGCGCTGCCGGACAAGCCGCTTTGCTGATACCCGACGGTAAAGTGGCAGTCGCCTACCCGATTGACGAGCAGTCCAGTGTTGCCTATGCCATTCAACCAGGAGATTACGTCGACGTACTGATTGTGGCCTCCTTTGTTGATATGGACGAGGATTTCGCACCAAGCTGCCCAACTTCATCCAGTTCTTTACCTCCTATACTGATCCGGACACGGGGCAGACATCTTTCACCCTGTTGCCCAAGACGGACGAGGGCAAGTTTGAGCGACCGCCCGGGCTGCCACCCGAAATCGGCGGTGCTATCGTCTACCCACGAGAGGCGCAACGACCCTGGCGGGTGGCGCAGTTGACGGTACCGGCGGCCAAAGTGCTGCGTGTGGGTCCCTGGATCGAACAGCCGCAGGCACAGGTGCCAGAAGGCGAACAGCCACCGCCGGAACCGCTGCCGACCATCATCACCCTGGCGGTCGACCCACAAGACGCCTTGGTACTGCTGTGGGCACGCAAATCCGAGCTTTATACAGAGATGGCTCTGCGATCACCGGGTACGGAAAATGCGCGTTACCAGTCGGAAGCGGTCAATCTTCAATACATTCTGACCCGATCTCAACATCCCGGTACCGCCGCCGAAGCTCGACTATGGATTGGAAAAGGAATTTTCGCTTTCAGAGCCGGCGCCAGTGGCGACACCGGAATCACTGCCTGAGCAATAGTTGGCAAGGCGGTAAACCACACCGGCAAGATGGTCGCGATTGTTGCTGATCGCGGTTGAGCCGGTCGATTCTCTCCCGACCAGGTCTTGATAACGATGACACAATCGTCAGCAACTGAAGGGAAACAACAAAAGATTTGGATTCTCATCGTTGACGATGTGCCCGAAACCCGAGAAAACCTGCGCAAACTCCTGTTCTTCGAGTCGGATATGGAGGTAATCGGGGCGGCCACCAGTGGCGAAGAAGGCATCGCGATGTCCGGTGAATTAAGACCGGATATCGTGTTAATGGACATCAATATGCCCGGAATCGACGGCGTGACTGCAACTCAGGCCGTCACCCAGCAGGTGCCCGCCTGCCAGGTCATTATGATGTCCGTGCAGGGCGAGACAGACTATCTGCGGCGCTCAATGCAAGCCGGCGCCCGGGAGTTTCTGATCAAACCTTTTACCAGTGAGGACTTGATCAACAGCATCCGTCGGGTGCACGAGTTAGGGGCTTCCCGTCGGCAGGCAGCATCAGTCAGCACCTCTTCCACAGCGGCGGGTGTGTCAAGCCAGCCCAAAGCTCCCGTGCAGCAGGGAAAGGTATTCGCCGTGTTCAGCCCCAAGGGTGGCGTAGGGTGCAGTACGTTGGCCATCAACGTGGCCATAGCGCTGCGCCAGGTGAAAGAGAGCCTAAGAGTAGCTCTGGTGGATAGCTGCCTGCAATTTGGGGACGTGGCCGTACTGCTCAACGTGCAATCGCCACACAGCCTGGTTGACCTGGTGCCCCACGTGGATGAACTGGATATCGAACTGCTCGAAAATGTGATGACCTCGCACCATTCCGGTGTCCGAGCTTTGCTGGCACCGCCGAGACCCGAACTGGCAGATCAGGTAACCTCCGGGTTAGTGGATAAAGTCTTAACTCTGCTGCAGAATCACTACGATATGATCATCGTGGACACGCCTAGTACCGTGTCCGACATCACTCTGACGGTAATGGACGCAGCCGATCGGATTTTGCTGGTGGTATCACCTGATATTCCAGCCATCAAAGATGCCAAGCTTTTCTTTGAGGTTACCGACGCACTTGAATACCCGGCCAGCAAGACAATTATGGTGTTGAATAAAGCCGATCCACACAATAATATACGTGTGGAGGATATCCAACATAGCATCAAACATCCTGTCGCAGCGCAGATACCCCTGGAGGAACGCACGGCGACATTAGCGGCCAACCAGGGAATACCGTACATGATGAATATTCGCGGCACCAAGCTGAACCAGGCAACTGCTGCGTTGGCAAGATATGCACTTGCTGCCGTTGCCGAAGAAGAAGAGGAAGAACAGCCCGTGGGCAAAACCTTGTCCACCCGAGTGTTGCGATAATATGGAGAATTTGTGTTTCAAAAGGAGACTAGATTGTGTCGCTCCTAAAACGAATTGAAAAGGGGCAACAGGCCGCCGAGTTGTCTACGAGATTGAAAGATTTGCGTGCCCGCCGAGCGCCAACCGTAACCGGGAAAGACGCTTTTGTAGCCTTGAAAGAGCGGATTGAGGATAAGCTCATCGCCGAACTGGATCCCCAAATGGATATTACCCAGACGGATGAGGTGCGCGGCACCATTGAACAGATGTACGAACAGATACTGGCCCAAGAAGGGCATATCCTCAGCCGTCAGGAAAGGCAACGGTTGTTCGAACAAATTGTTGCCGAGATCCTGGGTTTTGGGCCGTTGGAACCATTGCTGCGTGATGAAAGCGTTACCGAAATCATGGTCAATGGTCCTAATAGAATATTCATCGAGCGTAGTGGCAAGATTGAGCAAGTGAGTGCCAACTTCGAGAGCGATGAACACTTGATGCGCATTATCGATCGTATCGTGTCGCCGTTGGGGCGGCGCATCGACGAAAGCTCGCCGATGGTCGATGCGCGTCTGCCGGATGGTTCGCGTGTGAACGCCATCATACCGCCGCTGGCATTGAATGGCCCGACGCTCACCATCCGAAAATTTTCCAAAGATTCCTCTGTCGGTTGAAACCTTGATCGGCTATGGGTCCATCACCCCCGAGGCGGTAGATTTCTTGAAAGCCTGTGGTCTTGGCCCGCCTCAACATCGTCGTGTCGGGAGGCACAGGTTCCGGTAAAACAACGCTGCTCAACGTTCTTTCGGGCTTCATTCCCAATGATGAACGCATCATCACGGTCGAGAATGCCGCCGAACTCCAGTTACGACAGGATCACGTGGTGACGCTTGAGTTGCGCCCTCCCAATATTGAAGGTAAAGGGCAGGTGACAATTCGCGATCTGGTAACCAACTGTTTGCGAATGCGCCCCGACCGCATTGTGGTTGGTGAGTGCCGCGGCGGTGAAGCATTAGACATGTTGCAGGCAATGAACACCGGTCACGATGGCAGTCTGACCACCCTTCACGCCAATACGCCCCGCGACACGCTGTCCCGTCTGGAAACGATGTGCCTGATGGCTGGCATGGAACTACCGCTTCGAGCGATCCGCGACCAGATTGCGGCCCTGCTATCGATGTGATTGTGCAGCAGGAACGTATGCGGGACGGCTCGCGCAAAATCATCAATATCACCGAAGTCCAGGGTATGGAAGGGGATATCATTGTCCTATCGGACATCTTCAGTTTCGAACAACAGGGCTACGAGAATGGCAAGGTTATCGGTCGGCTAAAACCCACCGGTATCCGGCCCAAATTTATTGGCAGGATTGAAGATGCCAACATCCACCTGCCGCCCAGCATTTTCGGCGTAGGATTGAGGGGTTTTAAGTATGTCTTTGTCAGCCGCTATTGGCGGCCCGTCGTGCAGTCAACCATCTATTTCAAGGGCAGGTCAAGGAGTATGAGGCAGTGGTAACGGTTGCAGCAGGCGCTGCAGCTTTCATCGTTGTCGCCGGTTTGTTCTTTGTCCTATCACGTGTGGTAGGCAGATCTGAGGGCGCCATTGAGGATCGCCTGGATCAGTTCGTCACCCGCGAGGTGGACCAGGGCGGACAAGAGCAGTACAGCGCAAAAGATCGTTCTCCATCCAAATTGAGCCGAAGCCTCAGTGAGGCGGTTGCTGAGAAGAAGTTCGCCGGCGGCCTGAGCACCAAACTTGCCCGCGCCAACCTCAAGCTGACGGTCGGCGAATATCTGATCCTGGTGGTCACCAGCATTCTCGGCACAGGATTAATTTTCTACCTCATTATGCACCAGAATGTCTTCCTCTCGCTGGGGGGATTGGTGCTTGGTTACTTCTTGCCCAGTTTCTACCTGAAATACCGGCAATCCAAACGCCTCAAGGAATTTAACGGCCAACTGGGAGACGCCATCAACCTGCTGGCAAACGGCCTGCGTTCAGGCTATAGCCTGCTACAGGCGATGGATGCTCTCGCCAGGGAGATGCCTCCGCCCATCTCTGAGGAGTTTCAACGTGTGGTGCAGGAAATCGGGCTAGGGCTTAACGTGCAGCAAGCGATGGACAATATGTTGCGCCGTATTCCCTCCGACGACCTTGACCTGATGCTGACGGCCATAAATGTTCAGCACGAAGTCGGCGGCAACCTGGCAGAAATCCTGGCAGACGATTAGCCACACAATCCGCGAACGTGTCCGTATCAAAGGTGAAATCAAGACGTTGACGGCTCAGGGGCCTCCGGGTGGACGTCGTTTCGTTTTTGCCCATCGCTCTTGGTTTGATCTTGTTCGCCATGAATCCTGATTATATGGGTGACATGTTTGAGACGCTGGAATTGCGATGATGGCGGTAGGATTTATAATGATTGCATCCGGCTTTTTTGCCATCCGAAAGATCATGGATATTGATGTCTAACAGGCAGTGGGCAGTGGAGGGTATCGTATGTCACTGCTGGTAATCGTGCTGATTGTCGGCCTGGGCGAGCCGATCCTGCACGTTGCTGATCGATGAGTTTGGGCAAGCGGCGCAACCTCGGAGGAACTGACCGCCCGTTTGGAGGAATACGCCAACCGGGCAGAACCGATATCGCTGGAAGAACTCTGAATTGTCGCGGCCGTTTTCTGACCGCGTCATCAAGCCTATCTTATATGGATTGGCTTCTTTCGTGACGCGTTTCACGCCGTCCAACACAGTCGAGGCAACGCGGCACAATCTGGAATCGGCCGTAGACCCAACAATTGGGGACCGACTGAATTCTTCGGCGTTCGCGCCGGCGCTGCCCATTTGTTGTCCGTGTTGCTTTTCCTTTTGCTAAGCGTAGCCGGACAGCCGTACCTGTTTCGGCTGGGCGCTTTCCTGCTCGGCTTCATGTCGGGTTACCTGCTGCCAGCAATGTGGCTGGGTGGCAAGATTCGCCGGCGACAGAATGAAATCATCAAGGCGCTGCCGGACGCGCTCGACCTGCTGACGATTTGCGTTGAGGCTGGGCTGGGCTTTGACCTGGCAATGGGAAAAGTGGCCGAAAATGGTACAACGATCTCAGCGAAGCCTTTTCCCGCGTTTACAGGAAACGCGTTGGGCAAGGCGCGTGTGAGGCGTTGCGAGATATGGAACGCAAGATCGGGGTGTCGGACGTGACGAGTTTTGTCGCCGCCGTCATTCAGGCCGACCAAACAGGCGTGAGTATGGCCAAAATTATGCGCATTCAGTCAGACCAGATGCGTATTAAACGGCGACAGCGTGCGGAAAAAAAAGCGCAGCAGGCCCCGGTCAAGATGCTCTTTCCGCTGGTCTTTCTCATCTTCCCGGCCATCTACATTGTGTTACTGTGCTGACATGGTCGTCAAGAACTCCGGCATTCTGGGCAGCGGTGCATTCTCAGGGTGGTTGGCTCGCTTTCCAGCCGTCCCCAGTAAGATGCGTCGGGCGCCATTGGCGCGGGAATTCCGGCCCCAGCCGGTCGTGCCTTTGGATTGACAATTTCGGCGGAACGCAGTAGGCGTAGCCAGCTCCAGGTCGAAGCTTTGTGTTTCGGTCAGGCAGGAGGTGCCGGCGCCCAATGTCATCGACTAACCTACTCCGCCAGTTGACCCAGGGGCTTTTGGATCTCCTTTTCCCACCCCAGTGCGTTGTTTGCCATACAGACGGCACCCTCCTCTGCGAGGCCTGCCTGGCGGCTTTTCCCCCTCTGCATCCTCCAATATGTCAGTTATGCGGGCGCCCGGTGCGCAGCACCGGCATCTGCCAACTGTGCCGCCGCTCAAAGCCGTTAATCGACGGAATTCGTTCAGCATCCTGTTTGACGGCCCAGCGAGGTCTATACACCAGTTCAAGTACAACAACCGGCCGGCGCTGGCAATCCCTCTGGCGCAACCGATGGCTGACTATTGGCAGGCACACCCTCGCTCCGTGGATATCATTACCGCCGTCCCGTTGCACGTTGCCCGGGGAAAACATTTCCCCATGTCATCTGATACGGCTCAACTTCTGTCTCGCCGATCTTCAGCGCGTCCTGGTAAAATTCAACTTTGCTTACGGAGCCGCTGGGAGTTTCTGCCGAGGCAGTCAGTGTAATATTCGAGTTGGCTTCGAAAGCCGAACTGTCTGACGGCTCTATCAATGAGGTCGACGGAAAATTTCCGATGTCTTTATATACTCTTATATAATCGACTTCCATTTTTTGCGGGAATAACGTTGTGCTGTCGGGATTGCCGGGCCAGTATCCGCCTACCGCTAGATTGAATATTATGAAGAAATCTTTCTGAAATGCGCTCAACGCCGAAGAAGTGATGGCCAGCTGGACGTAAGGTTTGTCATCTATATACCAGACAATTTTTTTGGGATCCCACGTTACAGCGAATATATGAAAATCATCTGCGAACCTTCCTGAACTTAAAGTGTAATTGCTTCCGTATGAGGCATGCTGGTTCGGTGCATCCTGGGAAAACCAATGACCGGTCCCGAATACAGTTCCGTCGCCGCCGCTTCCGCCGCCGCCTTTGTTCCCGCCGATTAATTCCATTATATCTATCTCTCCGCATTTCGGCCAGCTAACGGAGTTAATGTTTTCCCCCAGCATCCAGAACGCCGGCCAAATTCCCTGGCCGTATGGCAGTTTCATTCGGGCTTCGATCTTTCCGTACTGAAAGAATTTTTTCCCCTGTGTTTTTATTCTAGCCGAAGTGTATTCATAGCCTTGATAATTTTCTTTTCTCGCTTGTATTACCAAAACTCCGTTTTGCAGGTACAAATTTTCCGGTCTGTTCGTGTAATATTCTTTCTCATTATTTCCCCATCCTTTGTTGTTGCCGGTTTCATACGTCCATATCCCCGCGTCGAGCGATGATTCGTTAAATTCATCCGACCATAGAAGTTTATAATTCTGAGCCGATAAATTTTGAATAGGGAGGATAAGAAACGCAGAAAAGAAAATTACTAAAGCAGAACGCATATGTTAAGTTCCATTTAAGTGATATATTTTCTTTAACAAAAATCATGCGAAAAAATTGATCAAAAAGGAAAATTTTTAACAACTTTTTCAATCTAAGACCATATGTCTTTTATTAAATTGATAAATCGGCTTTATCATTTGGATAATCTATGGCCGTCTTTAGTAATAAACCATATAAACTTACATAACTGATCTATCAATTATTTTTTTAGGTTCGGGCGGTATTTGTTTTTGTACTGCCTTTCAACGGAACTTTTTGTAGTCTATGAAGTGATAAAAATAATACTAAGCTTACCCGGATTGTTTATTAGATCTTATGACAAATAAGGAGTTGATAAAGATGTTTTCGATGCCGGTAAAAATATTGCTTTTACTGATCGGCCTGGGATTAGCGGTATTCAGTATAATTGATTTCAGTTTCTCGTCGACCGGTAAGATGTTTGCTCTCGGACTCGGACTGGCGCTTATTTTTATGCTGGTTATAGATCATTCCATGTCCACGAAAAATAAGATGCACCCCCGGTAAATTTCTATCAGTTTTAAATCGGTAGAAGAGACTTGAGTAGGAGCAGGTGATTAGCAGTGAGCCAATCCCTTAAATCAAACAGTTAAAACAATCTGCGAATAACCTGCATGTGGGGAACAATACAACCGAATTATTTTTTCCGTTATATATTAGTGTGTTTACAATAACTGGTTAAAATTTCCGGAGTGTTTTGAAGCAGAAAGAATGTCCGTCCTGCGCAATGATGATCGACAAAAATTCTGAAGTATGCCCTATTTGCGGGTATGAATTCCCTAAGGAAAGTAAGCTGTTCAAGGTGCTAATTGTTCTAGTCGTAATCATTTTCCTCATCTTTTATCTGAATCTACTTTAATACAGTTTTATCATCTAGACTCCGTGCTAAACAAGTAAGATTATTTTTCGATAGTGATTATAGGAAGATTTTACTCACTTATTAGTAATTTTTACCTTTAATCCGTATCACCGTAATGGAAAAGTCTTTTTAACAGTGAATTTTAAGTAATTTAGGTGGTACAATAATTGATCTTAATTCGCAGAGGTAGTGCTGTATATTCATCAATTCAAGCACAGTGCAAATATGGATTTTAGAAAAGAATATTGGGGTAATGTTGTTGTTGAGATAGTTAATCTTAAACGGGCAACTTACATAGAATCAGAGTCTTTCGGCAGTGTCCTCGAGGAGGATATTAGTAGCGGAAGTCTCAAATTTGTCGTCGATCTAAGCGGCTGCGAATTCGTTGATCCTATTTTTACGGGCAAGCTAATTATGATCATGAGAAATCTCCTTAACTCAGGCGGTAAGCTCGCTATTGTTAAACCGAATTATTTTACGCAAGACGGGATTTCGAACGACAATCTGGCTCTAAGGGTTTTCAATATATTTAGAAATAGGAAAGAGGCAGTTTTAAGTTTGGGATTGGAAGCCGAAGGGGCGTTCAGAGAGATGGTAGGGGAAGAAGAAGCTGTGCTATTAGTTAACAGCTAGTATAATAATCCTCGACGTCGCCGGGGATTAACACACCTGAACTAATAAAAATCAAAAAAGATCAGAACTTTTGACTCTTCAACTGAGGGGACGTGTGAAATCCGTTTTCATCTTCCCATCCGCTCGGTGCGGTTTTAATAAAGTATAATAAAACGGTTGCCGATAAAACTGAGATTGCAGCATAAATTAGAATCAACCACAACATTTTTTTATCCTTCAATTTTTAATTAAAATTTATATCCTGGAAAAGAGCTATCTATATTATCGGATAAAAGCTGATTAACTTTAGATATGCAAGAAAGCAACAAGAATTGTACCGCTTAATATCGAGATAATTATTTCGTTGAATTTCTGAACAAATTAGACGTGTCTTGGATAAGCCAATATAAAACAAGGTATTTGGGAGTGTTGTAAAATTCTATATAATGGATATTTGATTCCGAGGACTGAGAAAGTTGAACCGCAGGTAAAAAAGGGGAGGATTTGGGGGTAAATGTTGCACTATATTCGGCAATTTCTACCGACGGACAGCCCTCCGTGTCCGCCGGCTGAATGCAGGATTACTTGTACTGGAATTTCGCCTGGAATAATTCTCTGCTGAATAAAACTTTTATGATTGTAGTGACGGAAGCCCGGCTGTATTTAGGATCCGATTCGATGAACTTTGAATAGTCGGACATAGCCCCGCTGTAATCTCTAATGAGCCTTTTCGCGTGTCCCCGGTTAAAATAAGCCTGAAGAAAATCGGGATTCAATTCAATAGCTTTTGAATAATCTTGAATGGCGCCGGAGTAGTCGCCGCCCTTCATCTTTATCTCTCCGATCTGAAGGTACGCGTCCGTAAGTTCCGGGTTGATTGATACCGCCATCGAATGATCTTTCAGTGAGCCGCTAACGTTCTTTAAATACCCTTTTACAAGACCCCGGCTGAAATAAGCGTCCGCGAAAAATCTATCGATATTTATTGCGGATGAAAAATCTTTAATTGCCTCTGTGTATTTTTCTAAATGCATGTATGCATTTCCGCGGTTGTAGAGAGTGATCGAATCTTTGGGCTTATAAGTCAGTACCTTTGAATAGTCGTCAACGGCGCCTGCGTAATCCTTCTCGAAATATCTTGCGAATCCTCTGCTGTTGAAGTACGCCGGATTATTTCCGTTTCTCTCTATTGCTTTCGAGTAATCTTTTATTGCGCCCTCAAAATCTCTCATTATTCTTCTCGAGAGTCCGCGGTGATAACAAGCCTGAATGTTTTTGGGATTAAGTTCGAGCACCTTTGTAAAAGAGAATACGGCGTATTCGTACTTGCCGGCTCTGAATTCCTTAAGTCCTTTTTGAAGATATTCGTTCTCGAGTCCGCGGTTGAACAGCCAAGTCAATCGAAGAAATATTGTATGTAAGTGCGATCTAATCGAGTTTAAATTCATATTGGTAATTGTTGCATAATAAATAGGTTCACATAAGGACTTTCAAAATGAATGCCAGATTGAAAAATGAAATAACACGTACTTTTGCGTGTTTTGATCCAATATTAATCTAGTTATTGGATTTTTATGTGAAATGTGTATCAAACAGAAACAATATCTTCACAATTAATTCCGCGTTTATTGTATAATCATCTTGTCATCTTTATATTTACAAAAACGTTTAACAGGCTTATGAAAGAAAAAGTTATACTTCAGACAAACTTTCCTAAACTTAAACTCGTAAAAAGAGGAAAAGTTAGGGATATATACGACGTAGGCGACTATTATCTTATAGTCTCTACAGACAGGCTTTCCGCGTTCGACGTGATTATGTCGCAGGGCATTCCGTTCAAAGGGAAGGTTTTGACCAAGATATCGGAGTTCTGGTTCAACATGACTTCCGGCGTAATCTTAAATCACCTTATCAGCATGGACGTTAAAGAGTTTCCCGAAGTGTGCGCAGAGTACTCTGAGTATCTCGAAGGACGATCGATGCTCGTTAAGAAGGCCCAGGTGATCCCGATAGAGTGCATAGTAAGGGGATACATTTCGGGCTCGGGATGGAACGATTATAAGAAGACCGGGATGATCTCGGGGATAAAACTGCCCGCGGGTCTTGTTGAGTCGGAGATTCTGCCTGAACCGATTTTCACCCCTTCAACGAAGGCTGAAATAGGTGTTCACGACGAGAACATTTCAATACATGAAGCGGAAAAAATTGCCGACAAGAGTACGCTTGCAAAATTAAGGGAAAGCGCTCTCGCGGTTTATAACAAAGCCGCAGAGTACGCTCGCGGGAAGGGAATCATTATTGCCGATACCAAGATGGAATTCGGTATCTTCAGGGACGAGGTTATTCTTGTGGATGAGCTGCTGACTCCGGATTCCTCCAGATTCTGGCCTGCGGATAAATACGAGAAGGGAAGAGCACAGCATAGCTACGACAAGCAGTTTGTACGCGATTATCTTCTCTCTATTAATTTTAACAAACAGCCGCCGCCGCCGCAGCTGCCTGATGCCATTATAGATAAGACAAGTGAAAAATATCTTGATGTCCTTTACAGACTGACGGGAGAAAAACTCTCTTAAATGAAACCCGTTCAAATTAAGGTTAATAAAAAGAAAGATCTTTTTATAAAGTGGAGCGACGGCTCCGATTCGATTATTCCGCTCAGGAAACTAAGGCGGCTTTGCCCATGTGCCACCTGTATATCAGAGAGGGAAGGACATGGTAAAAATTATATCCCTATTTTTAACGAAGGACAGCTAAGGATAGCCGCGATTAACGAGGTGGGAAGTTACGCAGTGCAGATTTCCTGGAAGGACGGTCATAATACCGGAATTTACGAATTCCCGTACCTCAAAAATCTGGCAGAAAATTTATAATAATTTCTTTATATGGTACTCCCCAATCAATTAACTGTACTTAGGATAATACTGACACCGATTTTTCTGCTGCTCTTCCTGTCGGAGGACCCTCTTCTAAAACAGATAGCCCTGGGTGTCTTTGTTATTGCTGCGTTAACCGACTGGTACGACGGTTGGCTCGCCAGGAAGTATAACTATATTACTTCGTGGGGAAAGTTCTGGGACCCGCTGGCCGATAAAATATTAACATCTACCGCTTTTGTTGCTTTCGTTATCATTAAGCTAATTCCGCTGTGGATGGTTGTTATTATAATCGCCAGGGATTTTATGGTGACCGGTCTCAGAGCATATGCCGACTATAAAGGAAAGTCTTTCCCGACCAGCTACTACGCAAAGTGGAAAACCTTTATACAGATGGCATTCCTTTACTACCTTTTAATCGTCTATATCGGGTCTAATACCGTGCAGTTATACGCGGGGCACGAGGGAGTCTTTGCGATTCTGATGAACAGCAGCTTTATTTATTTTTCGATGCTATTCATCACCGTGATCACTTTCCATTCGGGGGGAACTTATATGTATAAAAACAGACATTTAATAGCGGGTCTCATAAAAGGTGAAAATTAATTTTTTCGAGCGGTTGTTTGGTTCCGGTTTTTTTACGGGGTATATACCCCTCGCCTCCGGCACGTTCGGCAGCGCCGCGGCTTTGTTCATTTACTGGATCCCCGGATTTGAAAATCCTTACATATTGATTCCCGCTGTAATTATTTTTACTTTTTACGGTATCTATGTCGGGACTAAGTTCGAAAAGTTGTACGGCAAAGATCCCTCTCAATGCACAATCGACGAAGTGGTCGGTATGTGGATTTCGCTTCTTTTTCTTCCGAAGAGCTACCTTATCTCCGGAATCGCGTTTTTCGTCTGGCGGATACTGGATATAGTAAAGCCTTTTCCGGCCCGGCGGCTCGAGAAGATTGAGGGAGGTTTGGGAATTATGGCGGACGACGTTGCCGCCGGTATTTACAGTCTGATTATCATGCACGTTCTCGTCGCTGTTTTTATGCAGCGCTAAATATTCAAAATTCGGAAAGACAATGAAAGCTCAAATTATTACTATCGGAGACGAGATACTCATCGGGCAGACCGTTAATACCAACGCCGCGTTTATAGGCGGACTTCTGGTTAAGAACCAGATAGATGTAAGAAAGACGTCGGTGGTTCCTGACGACGAGGAAATGATACTCGCCGAGTTCAGATCGGCTATGGATCGGAACGACCTTGTTATCGTAACGGGAGGATTGGGCCCGACTCACGACGATATTACGCGGAAGTGTGTTGTGAAATTTTTTCATACCGAACTTGTTAAGAACAATGAAGCGCTTGAAGATATTAAATCTCTGTTGAATAAGCGCGGCCGCAAACTTACAAAAATAAACGAAGATCAGGCGCTCATACCGAAGATTGCCGAGGTAATAAGGAACGAGCGCGGAACAGCCCCCGGGATGTGGGTAGAAAAAGAAGACAAGATCTTCATTGTAATGCCCGGTGTGCCGTTCGAGATGAAATCGATGATGGAGAATTACGTAATACCCGAGCTGATTGAGAACATAGAAGCGGCGGAGCATATTACAATTATGGATACCCTCCATTCAACCGGAATTCCCGAGTCGGCATTGTTCGAGAAGCTTGGTGACATCGATGAATTACTAGGCGGGGCGAAGATGGCGTTCCTGCCCAGTCAATTCGGCGTAAAAATGCGCATCACCGTTACGGAAGAAAACGAAGAACTTGCGCAGAATAAGCTCACCGAGATCGAGCAGAAAATTCGAAGCAAGGTAGGACGGTATATTTATTCTAAAGATGAAGAAGAACTAGAACAGGTTGTTGCAAGACTGCTGAAGGAGAGGGGATTGACTATAGCCGTGGCCGAATCATGCACCGGCGGCGGCTTATCTAATCTTCTTACAAACATAAGCGGAAGCAGCAAGTACTTTGAGAGAGGCGTTATTTCATACAGCAACGCATCGAAGGTTGAGATACTGAAGGTTAACGAGGACACAATTGCCGAGCACGGCGCGGTAAGCATGGAAGTGGCTAGACAGATGGCCGAGGGAATCAAGTCGATCAGCGGTACTGACATCGGTTTGTCCGTTACCGGCATAATGGGACCAACGGGCGCCGGCGCGGATAAGCCTCTCGGATTGGTTTTTATAGGATTGTGCGACGACAAAGTCTGCACGGCGAAGAAAATGGTATTCGGTGAGGACCGGCTTTTAAATAAACAGAGAACAGTTCAGGCCGCTCTGGATATGATCAGAAGATATATGCTGGGTATTCCGCTGGATGACTAGATTGTTTGTCGCTCTGAAAATTCCGTCTGATGTAAGAAGAAAGATCATTGATCTGAGGAATGAAATTTACCCGGAGTACGAAAGATATAAGTGGGAACCGGAAGAAAAGTTACATCTAACCCTTAAGTTTATAGGCGAAATAAAAACGGAGCTGGTCAATGAGATATCCGGCTCCCTCGATTTTATTAATGAGTACGGGAAACTTGACTGCGAATTAAAGAGGTTCGGCTTTTTTTATAGGAAGGGAAAAGCCTCTGTCCTGTGGTTGGGCTTGTCTATCGATAATGAATTTAATCGGCTTGCGGAAAGACTCAATACCCACTTCGAAAGATATTCCGTTCCTACGAACAGAAGGAAACTTAAGCCCCATCTTACCATCATGAGATTAAAGGGGTATGAAGACCCCGGGATAATTACAAAATTCGAAAAAGCGGAAGTACCTTCGATTAAGTTTACCGCGGACGAGATTGCACTCTTTAAAAGTACCTTGATGCCGCGAGGATCGGTTTATGAAGAGATTAAAAATTTTAAATTACAATAATTAGGAGGAATCATGAGTACGGATAGAGAACAAAAGCTTAAGATCATAGAAGACGCGATCTCGAGCATAGAAAAAACATACGGCAAGGGTTCTATAATGAAGTTGGGTGACGGCGTTATTAACGACGTCGAGTCTATTCCGACCGGCGCACTGTCGCTGGATTACGCTCTCGGAATCGGCGGGGTTCCCAGAGGAAGAGTTACGGAGATTTACGGACCAGAATCCAGCGGAAAGACCACTCTTTGTCTTCACATAATTGCCGAAGCGCAGAAAACCGGCGGACTCGCCGCGTTTATAGACGCTGAGCATGCTCTAGATGTTAACTACGCAAAGAGACTCGGAGTCGATACACCTAATCTACTTCTTTCTCAGCCCGACTTCGGCGAGCAGGCTCTGGAAATTACCGATACTCTCGTTAGAAGCAACGCTCTCGATATTATTGTTATCGACTCCGTTGCCGCGCTCGTACCGCGCTCTGAAATTGAAGGCGAGATGGGCGACGCGACAATGGCCGTGCAGGCTCGATTGATGTCGCAGGCTCTAAGGAAATTAACAGGCGCCATCTCTAAATCGAAGACATCCGTCATCTTTATTAATCAGCTCAGAAGCAAGATCGGCGTTATGTTCGGAAACCCCGAAACAACAACTGGCGGAAACGCGTTAAAGTTCTACGCTTCTCTTCGTCTCGACATTCGAAGGATAGCTGCAATTAAAGACGGCACTGACGTTATAGGAAACAGAACTAGAGTTAAGATCGTGAAGAGCAAGGTTGCTCCGCCGTTTAAGGAAGTGGAGTTCGATATCCTATACAACGAGGGCATAAGTAAATCGGGCGACTTGATCGATCTTGCGGTTAACGCCGGAATGGTAAAGAAAAGCGGCGCCTGGTTTACCTACGGCGAGGACAGGTTCCAGGGGAGGGAGCAGTTCAGACAGAAGCTTATTGAACTTCCCGAGATATACGAAAGCCTAAGGAAAGAAGTAAGAGTAAAACTCGGCATGGTTAAGGGCGGTAAAGAAGAAAAAAACGATAAAGCTGACGAAAAGAGTGGGGGCAAAGAAAAAAAATCCTCCAAGTGATCATTAGTTATAAAAGATGAAAATTGAAAAGGTCACTAAAAAAGATGGGAACACCGTGGTTATTCATATGGATGACGGTCAGAAGATGTTCCTGGCATACGAAGTATTCCTGAAAAACGGTCTGAAGAAAAACGACGAAATTTCCGAAGACCGTTTCTCGTCTCTCGTAACGGATAACCAGCTTTATCACATAAAGCAAAGAGCGTTTCGCTACCTCGGCAGGCGGCATCACTCGGTAAACGAGCTGCGGGTAAAGCTCAGACAAAAAGCTTACGATTCCGAATTAATAAATTCGGTGATAAACGATCTCAAAGAGAAAAAATTCCTGGATGATAAAAACTTCGCTGTCCTTTTTACCGAAGAAAATATATCCGTCAAGAAGTGGGGCAAGAACAAACTGAGATCAGAGCTTATAAAAAGAGGGATCTCAAGAGAAATTATCGATGAGGTACTCGGCAGTCTGCTCAACGGCGAAGAACAGAGTGAAAACGCCGAAGATCTTGTTAAGAAGAAATACAAATCTCTCCGTTTCCGGAAATATGACAACGACAAGCTGAGGGTTAAGCTTTTATCGTTCCTCTCTTCGAGAGGATACGATTACGATGTCAGCAAGAACGCCGTAGATAAGATTATGGGAGAAGGCGACGATGATTATTAAATTTATTAGATCATTTTAATTTAGACTCGAGCGACATTATCATCTGGCCGACTTCCGGCATCGAAATAATTTCCGCGGCCTCCTTCTGCGGGAACCACTTCCTCTTCCTTGCCTTTTTTTCCGGGTATTCCTCGAGTTCTTCCGTTACTTCCATGGAGAACACTTTAACGGTCGTCAATCCTGCCGGCTTCTTCCTGTTGTAATGGCCAAGCTCAGCGGTCTCGTTTGTGCCGATGATTCCGGCTTCCTCGTATGCTTCTTTTTTCGCTGATTCGAATGCCGACATGTTGAACTCGACATAGCCTTTCGGAATTATCCATCTTTTCTTTTTCATAGACGTTATTAAGAGGATCTCGATTTTTCCGCTCTTCTTCCTGTAAGGCACCACGCCGGATTGTGCAAAATTAAACTCTAATCTCAATTGCCGCTTCCCCCCGTTTCTGTTTCGTTTTCTTGTTCTGCTTTTAAGATATCCATTATTACTTCGTCTATTACAACCGGCTGCTTCTTATCATCCAGGTTAACGACGACAAGGTATCCTTTCTTGCTCCTGGTCGATAGATATGCGCCGGCCAGCGCGGCCTGATCGCTCTCGAGCCTGGAGCCGTCTTTATCCGACCAGATCTCCTTCGCCGAAAGACAGCCGAGCGTGGGAGTATTGGGATAATAAGTTTTTCCTTTATAGAAATCCGGATTGACCGTTGTGCCGTGCGCAATAATTTCGGTTCTGCCCGCTTTACCGGCGTAGAAAGATTCGAAGACCGGGAAGTAGCTTCTCCACGAATGCGGCAGAAGATCCGCATACATTTTAAGTGTCCAAACAGTATCGGCATTTTTAATATGCATGAAGACCGGGGGCGGTGCCTCAAACGGCATTACCAGCTGAATGTTCGTCGTCTTGCCTATAAAAATATTTGACGACGTATCGACTCCCTGAAGCGAAAATATTCCTTGCGGCGTGTTGCCGTTGGTAATGTATGAAGGAAGGTTTGTTATCGCTCTCGCCAGCTGGGGTACATAAAAAATCGTACCGTCGGGATTTCTTACGAACTTACCGTCCGGTTTTCTTACTATTACAAGTCCGGTGTAATCTCTGTCGTTTCTCTGCAGACTGAAAATAACCGTGCGGTCCTTTCCGAAGGTATGGGCTAAAAGCGGAATGAGCGATGGTCTCTGCTTCAAATAATCGGCCGGAGTTTTTACGAGATAATTGTTCAACATAAAAAGAATCGGGTTCGTCTGCCAGACCGGGAATTTCCTATGCATTAAGTTTGCAAAGTAAATTCCCGCGTATCTGTTTTTCTTATTGTTTATCAAAAAGTTTACTTCCATCGCGAATATTTTCGGATCCTCGGTGTACTTGATTGTCTTCATTACGTCTTCGTAAAAATCGTTCGGGAAGACTGCATATGCTGTTTCCAAGGTCATCCTGTTAAATTTTGTACTGCGGTCCTTAAAATCATCCAGAGCGGTTTTGAGGCTTTTCCCCGCGGTTTTGCCGGTATCCAGAACCTGCTCTATTCCCCAGAACGCGGTTAACCAGTTCTGTTCTGTGGAATCACTCAGAGGAACAGAAAGATTTTTGGCAATCGTATCATTATACATATTCTCTTTGAAGCTTTCTCTCTCCGCTTTAAGCGCTCTTTCTGTCTTAGGCGATTCGAATGTGAACTTTTTGTTCTTTACCTTACACGAGCTCAATAAGAGAAGAGAAACAATTAAGGAATAGCTGAGAATTTTCATATTTAAATCCTTCACTTAGAAATTTCTACCCCAAACTTGAATGAGGACGTTTCTCCCGGCGCTACTGATATCTTCTCCGATAGTTCATCTCTGTTAAAGGCGTTGGTGATAAACTGCATCGGCTCGAGAGCTACGGAACTTCGTTTCCTTGACGACAATGAATCTCCTGAGAATGCAAGAGTAACCCCGCCTTCCTGGAACATACTAATCTTAAGTCCGTTATCCGGATCAAAGATTGAGGCGCGATATAAGCCGTCGTTATCGGGAATCAAGCCGTAGTAGCACGTATCCAGAACCCTTCCGTCGACGATCCTTTTATTTTCTTCTATCGATGAATTAAAATTTTTGTCCTGATTATCTTCGATAGAACCGTAAGCGGCACCGCCCGGCAGCGGGAAATAATTTTCATCGAGTAAAATAATGTTATTCGCGTTCAATGTTAACACCAAATGTTCGATGCCTTTTCCACCTGTTCTAAAATAAGGATGCCAGCCGGTGCCGAAGGGAAGAGGAATTTCGCCGCAGTTTGTTCCTTCTACCTTAATCGACAATCTATTCCCCCCAAAGTTAAATGTTACGCTTACATCGAGCGAAAACGGATAACCCTCAAATACTCCCGGCCTTGTTTTCTTTGTTATAAGCTTTACGCTTACGAACTCTTCCGTTTCTTCTATCTTATCTACCGAAAAATTTTCGAACGCCGTGAAGCCGTGTATAACATAATCTCTCGGCGGAATGGGCGCAAGCCTATACTCATTTCCTCTGAAATTATATACTCCGTTTCGTATCCTGTTAGCGAACGGCGCCATGATCCAGCATCGCGCTCCTCTGGAGTAAACAAATTCTTCGGGGGAAGCGAAACCGTCGAGAATGTCGATTCGTTCATTATTGTGGTTGATTACATATTTTAAGGGGGTGGCGCCGCGGAGAGCCAGCTCGAAGCTTTCTCCTTTCATACTGTCAGTCAGTTCTAACGCGGGGAAATCACCGAATTTTTTTTCAATGCAAAGGAATCTGCTCATCAGAATACCATCCTGTAAAATTTATTCCGTAATTGATGTGTCAACTAATCTATGAATTAATGAAAATAATTTATAGCTTTCTATAAAATAAGTTATCTTTCAACTAATAATATTCATTTTTATTTAAATCACAAAAGTATATGACGATTAAAGAAAATTTTTCTCTAAAAAATTATAACACGTTCGGTATCGCCGCGAAAGCGGCCAAGTTTGTCGAGGTTGAGAAAGAGGATGAGCTTAAAGAATTGCTTTGCGGCGACGAGTGTAAAAATAAGCGCAGATTTGTCCTGGGAGGCGGCAGCAATGTTCTGTTAACAGGGAACTTCGACGGTCTTGTTATTAAGATGGCAATACCCGGAATAACTTTAATTGACGAGACGGATGATGACGTTATTATACAGGCCGGGGGCGGGGTAAAATGGCACGATCTTGTGCTTTACTGCGTCGAACGAAATTACGGCGGCATCGAAAATCTTTCTCTTATACCCGGAACCGTAGGCGCTGCTCCCATCCAGAATATCGGGGCGTACGGCCAGGAGCTGAAGGACGTTTTTCATTCGCTTCGAGGAATTTATACCGGCAACTGCAGTGAAGGAACGTTTTCAAAAGACGAATGTTCTTTCGGTTACAGGACAAGCGTCTTCAAAGAAGAGTTGAAAGATAAATTCATAATTACTTACGTTTCATTGAAACTGAGTAAAAATCCGGTCATCAACTTAGAGTACGGTTATCTAAAAAGTGAAGTGGAAAAACTGGGAAGGGAAAATTATTCTATAAAAGACGTGAGCGAGGCAGTCTCGAGTATACGGAGGAACAAGCTTCCCGATCCCGAAAAGCTTGGAAATGCCGGCAGCTTTTTCAAAAATCCTGTTGTATCGAGCGAAGCTTTTGACAATTTGAAGATAATTTATCCAGATATAATCGGATTTGACGTTGGAGGCGCCAAATTTAAAGTTGCGGCCGGCTGGCTGATTGAAAAGGCCGGATTGAAGGGAATGAAAGTAGGAAACACCGGAACGCACGAAAAACAAGCGCTGGTTATTGTGAACTACGGAGGCGCAACCGGAGAGGAAGTTATAAAGTTTAAAAATCTGGTGAAGGAGAACGTATACAAAAAGTTCGGTATTGAATTGAGCGAAGAAGTAAATATTATATAGCATTTCTTAATTTCGGAATCTCAAGCACAACACGCGGATCTGTTCTTTTATTCTGTTGAAATTTTTCACTTTGATATGTAAGTTTTTTAAACCCACGATAAACTATTTAGTCGACGGCCAGAAGCCGTTAGATCTATTTTAAAGGAGATTAAGATGGACAATCCAAAAGATGACGATCAATCTCTTTCCGCATATGAAAAGGCTGCGGCGGAAGGTATCGACCCGAGGTGCGTACCTCAAAAATTAAACGGACCTGTTCCGGAAGACCAGGAGATAGCGTATCCGGATTATCCTCAATCAGATCACGATATCTGGAAATTTTTATACGAACGGCAGATGGGATATCTTCCCGGCAGGGTATGCGATGAGTACTTAACCGGCGCTGAAAAACTGAACTTCACCCCCGATAAAATTCCCGCTTTAAAAGATTTGAGTGAGGCTTTTAAAAGGGAGACCGGCTGGAAAATAGCCAGAGTTCCCGGCTTAATACACGAGCAGGACTTCTTTGCTATGCTCAAGAGAAAAGTCTTTCCGTCCACGGATTATATTAGGGGAAAGGACGAACTCGATTACACTCCTGCCCCGGACCTTTTCCACGATATGTTCGGACATATGCCTCTGCTGACCGACACTAACTTTGCATCCTTTTACCGGATGTTCGGCGAAGCCGCTTTCCGTGCAGAGGGAGCCGACAGGAAGAAACTGGAGACATTCCATTGGTTCACTGTTGAATTCGGTTTGATCAGAAAACCGGAAGGGATGCATATTTACGGCGCCGGTATTGTCTCGTCGCTGGGAGAAGTTCAGCACGCTTTATCTGGTGAGGTGGAAGTAATTAATTTTGACCCTGACAAAATGGTCACACAGGATTACGACGTCTGGCATCTTCAGCCGAAGCTCTTTGCCATTGAATCTTTCGAACAGCTGGAGGAAGGATTCAAGGACTGGACGAAAAGCATGGGACTACTCTAATGCCCTTAGATCGATGTTTTTATCCCAGTATTAGTTAAGATAAATTAGGCATGGTATGTCTCACTTGTAAATACTCGCTAATTTGGGTAATTTTAAACGGTTTAACATTAAACTAAAATGTTTGTCAGTCCAGTCGTTATAATTACAGTTTAGCTTTCAACAATTTCCCTTTAAGCAATAAGTGTGCACAGGATTATACTACTTGTGCATAAAGTTATTTAACTTTAGAATCAAATGGCACAACAGTAAACAATAACAAAAAATTAAAGCAGGAAACAAAGGATGGTAAAAAATCTATCGGCTGCGGAGCTGAAAAAGATGATGGAATCGGGGAACGGTTTTAAACTTATTGACGTGAGAGAAAAATGGGAATACGATCATTCAAACATTGACGGAGCCGATTTAATTCCACTCGGAACTTTCGTGGCTCGTTCAAAAAATCTCGGCGTGGATGATAAAATTATAATATACTGCCACCACGGGAACAGAAGTTATAGCGCATGCCAGTATCTGGTGGATAACGGATTTAAAGATGTGTACAATCTGGAAGGCGGAATTGAGGCATGGTCGCTGAACGTGGATCCATCCGTGTCCAGGTATTAATTGAAAAATTTATCAGGAGATAAAAGCATGATTGAAGAAGGAAAGAAAGCCCCTGCGTTTAAATTGAAGAATCAGGACGGGACGACGGTATCGCTCAGCGAATATAAAGGTAAGAACGTCGTGCTGTATTTTTATCCTAAAGACAACACTTCCGGATGCACGGCAGAAGCATGCAACTTTAGAGACGAATTCCCAAAGTTCGGAAAGCTTGATGCCGTTATATTGGGTGTTAGTCCCGACTCGGTCCAATCGCATAAAAAATTCTCCGAAAAGTATAACCTTCCTTTCACGCTTTTAAGTGATGAGGGAAAGGAAATGCTGGAGAAATACGGAGTCTGGAAAGAGAAAAGTATGTACGGCAGAAAGTATATGGGAGTGGAAAGAACGACGGTCGTAATTGACGGCAGCGGGAAGATCAAGAAGATCTTCAATAAGGTAAAAGTGCCGGATCATAATAAGGAAGTAATGGAAGCTCTGAAATCATAAAAAGAGGGGAGATGGTTTATGGTTTACGCTACCAGGAGAGAAACGTTCAGCGCTGCTCACCGGCTTTATAACCCGGAATTAAGCGACGAGAAAAATCTCGAGATATACGGCAAGTGCAGTAACCCGAACTGGCACGGACATAATTACCAGCTCGAGGTTGTAATAGCCGGCGAAATTGATCCGGCAACGGGCTATTTAATCGATCTGAAATTGCTGAAAAAAATAATACACGAATATGTTATCGGCAAGGTGGATCACAAAAACCTGAATACGGAAACGGATTTTATGAAAGGGGTTATACCGACGGCGGAAAACATATGTATCGAGATATGGAATCAGCTGGAGGATAAGATACCTTCGGGCAGATTGTACTCGGTAAAGATTTACGAGACCGAGAACAATTATTTTGAATATAGAGGAGAATAAAAATTGAATAAGGAATACGTACAAAAATTAACTACCGACTTGCTCAAAGAGATCGGCGAAAATCCTAAAAGAGAGGGTCTTCTCGATACTCCGAAGCGGGTGGCAGCCTCCTACGAGTTTCTCACTTCGGGATACAAGAAAAATATAGAGGAAGTTTTAAACGGCGCTATCTTCAACGAAAAGTACGACGAAATGGTTCTTGTGAAGAACATAGACTTCTACAGCCTCTGTGAACATCATATGCTTCCTTTCTACGGCAAGATACACATTGCGTATATACCTGACGGAAAGATCGTAGGTCTTAGCAAGATACCGAGAATAGTGGAAATATTTTCCAGAAGACTGCAGGTGCAGGAACGAATGACTCAGCAAATCGCAGATACCATCAACCACTTTCTCGAGCCGCAGGGCGTGGCGGTTGTATCCGAGGCGTACCATATGTGCATGCTGATGAGGGGTGTGGAGAAGCAGAATTCTTCCGCGACTGCAAGCGCGGTTCACGGCACATTCCAGGATGACGCAAGAACAAGAGCCGAGTTTCTAAACTTAATTTCAAGTAAGAGTTTATCATGACGAATAACAAAGCCGGGATCTGGATTACCGGCGCGAGTTCCGGAATCGGAAGAGCAACAGCTGCGGAACTGGCGAGAGTAGGAAGCAATGTATACGCTTCGGCTAGAAGGGGCACCGAACTGGAGCGGCTTAACAGGGAATTGAAAAAGGAAAAACTTTCCGTCGAGGTGTTTCCGTGCAATGTCGCGTCGTCTGCTAACGTAGATCAAACTGTAAAGAAAATATTGAAGGAAAGACAGATAGACTGTCTTATTAATAACGCCGGAATAACTTCGTTCAAATTTGCCGAAGAGAACTCGATCAGGGAAATAAACGATATCATAAACACGAATCTTCTTGGCGCGATTTACACTATAAAAAGCGTTCTGCCGCATATGATAGAGCAGGGCGGCGGAACCATCATCAATATACTTTCTATCGTAACTAGAAAAGTTTTTACTATGAGCAGCGCGTACGCGGCTTCCAAAATGGGACTGCTTGGTTATACCGACACTCTTAGGGAAGAAGTCCGTAAGCATAACATTAAGATAATTAACGTGGTGCCGGGAGCAACCGATACTTCGATGTGGCCGATGGACGTAAGAAAAGAAAAATCGAATAATATGATGACGGCCGAGGATATCGCCAGGCTTTTGGTCTGGGTTTACCTTCAGAAGGGCAACATGGTGGTCGAAGAATTAGTTGTTAAACCTATTACGGGAGATCTATAAAAATGAGTGAGAGAGAACTATCAATTGTAACAGGAGGAAACCGGGGGATCGGTAAAGGAATAGCGTTAAGACTAGCTAAGGAGGGCCACGATGTTATTATAACCGGGAGAGACGTGGAGGCTCTTAAGAAAACCGAAAAAGAAATTAAAGATATCGGCGTAAGCTGTGAGTATTATACCGGTGATGTTGCGGATGAAAATTTCGCGGATGAAACAGTTAAAACAATAATTGAGAAGTACGGAAAAGTCGATCATCTTATAAACAACGCTGGAACCCGTGTCTTCAAAAAAGTAATTGACGCCTCGCTTGATGATTTCAAAAAGCAGGTTGACGCCAACCTTTATGGTGTATTTAATTTTACGAAAGCCGCGCTGCCCGGAATGATTGAGCGTAAAAAAGGTTCGGTAATCAACATCATTTCGCTTGCAGGGAAGAACTCTTTTGTTACCGGATCGATGTATTCTGCTTCCAAGCACGCCGCGCTGGGATTTACTAAATCTTTAATGCTGGAAGTCCGGGAGTACAATATCAGAGTTGCCGCTATCTGTCCCGGCTCGGTCGATACGGAATTCTTCGACGGTTCGGGGATGAAGCCGAACAAAGACAAGATCTTAAAGCCTGACGACGTTGCGGATGCGCTTTTGGCCATTATCAAGCTGCCTGCCAGGGCACTTATTAGCGAGATCGATCTAAGGCCGACTAATCCGAAATGAAATACCCTGCGATTTGAACTCTATTGAATTTAGTGCAGAAGTTTGGTAAGCATGAATGCATGAAAGGCATGAATGCATGAAAGGCATGAATGCATGTTCATCTAATTTGGAGGAAAGCTATTAAAAGATGACATGCACTCATGCAACCATACGATCATGCGCGGATTGAAGTGCGTCCGATCTCCACGATCGGATGCTTTACTCAGAAATTATCTGCGCATTCTCTGTTGTCTTTGTTCCCGCATATTATGGGATCTCCCCATGCCTCTGAATTTGCCTGCGTTCTTCTTCCAGATTTTCTGCTGCTCCGGAGTAAGAACTTCGTACATGTCGTACATGTGGTTCGCGGTAGCGAGGGCAATCGCGTCCCGTCCCGCGTTTACTTTTTTAACGGCGTTAAGGATATCGTTCCTGGAAACATCGCCTTTAACTCTAAGTTCCTTCAAGTCCAATTTTGATTTCTGAAGATCGGCTTTAAGATCAATCATCTTCTTCTGAAATTGAATTCTAATATCGGCGAACTTAGTCTTCTGCTGATCGGTTAAGTTCAGTTTCTTCATCATTTCCTGGCGCATAAATCCATGGCCGTCTCTGCCCATGAACTTATGGCTTTTCATTCCCATAGGACAATTACCATCCTTTGGTCCCATCATAGGGTGCTGGTCGCCCATTCCCTGTGCGAAAGATCCCGCGGAAATGAAGGCTGCAAAAATGAATATCGATAAAACCGCGAAAAATGACCTTTTCATTATATCATCTCCTTATTTAGATTTACATGTTAAATATTACTTCTTACCGGTGAAGTTTTGCTCTTTTGACAGAGGCAGTTTAAATTAGGTTTAAACATCCGAATTTAAACCTATGTCTCCCAGTGGATGTCAAACATTACAAAGCACAACGGAATATGACCGATACTAACAATGATTTTGAACTTGTAAAAAGCTTTATAAACGGTAATGAAAGCTCTTTTAATAGATTAGTTCTAAAGTACCAGGATAAAATATACTGGCACGCAAGGAGAATGACCGGCAACCACCTGGATGCAGATGAAGTTGTTCAGGAAGTGCTGATTGTGCTTTACACAAAGATGAAAAGCTTTAAATTCAAGTCGTCGCTCTATACATGGATATATAGAATAACCGCGACGCGCAGTATAAATTTTTTGAGGAAAAGAAATCTCAGACAGATTTTTTCAATCGACGAACCTGACTCGAGAGAAGTGAAGAGCAGGGAAGACATTATTAATGATATTGAGCAAAGAGAAAGATTCGGTATTTTGGAGAAAGTTCTCCGGAAATTACCGGCCAAGCAGAGAGAGATTTTTATTTTTCGCAATTTTGAAGAGTTGAGTTACGATGAGATTTCTCAGATTACAGGGAACACGGTAGGCGGACTTAAAGCCAATTATTTTCACGCGATGAAAAAAATTACGGAGCTTATGAAAGATGAAGAGAAAAGCTGATAATAAAGACAGAGTAATTCTGTATATCGACGGGCAGCTTGACGCGGACGAAGAGGCCGAATTCAGAAGGGAACTCGGTTCTTCCCCCGGGCTTAAAAAGGATTATGAAAATTACCTTAATATGCTCGAAGCTATACGAGCTCAGAAGGATCTCTCTTTGGATGAAAGATATTTAAGCGGAATTATTCCGAAGTTCAGGGAGAACTTTTCGGCCAGAGAGAAAAGCGCACGCTATATTCCCAAGCTTGCTATTGCGGTTGCAATGGTGGCCGTAATTTTAATTACTATTTTCAATCCCGATAGAATGAAAAACAGCAATATCCCCAGTTTTCAGAATATTGTTTCGCAATTAAAAAGCGACGAGCTTACGCAGGCGTTGAGTTATTACACGGAAGAGAACGGGTATTCCGATATTACAGGATACTATCCGGCTCAGTCCGATTCTGTTGTAAGTACTATGCTGTCGCAGGAATTAAATCTCAGCTCTTCCGATCTCGATTACGTTTCCGGCGGCAATACAAATTACGATTATTCAAGTCTGCTGAAAAACGCTGACAAAGCCGATATAGAGTTAGTATATAATCAATTATTAAAAGAAAAATTTTAGCGACGGGTGATATATGAAAAAATTATTCTTAGTCTTTGCGGCATTCGTACTTATTGGCGGCCCCGCGGCTGCGCAGCATATGGACAGGGACAGTATGGGGCCCGGCGGCGACAGGGGGCCGGACAAAAAGATCGAAGAGCTTGAAAAGATCAAGCTGATAGACGCTCTTAATATGGACGAGAACACAACTCTCAAGTTTTTTGCAAGAAGGAACAAGTTTCGCAACGAAATGAAGCAGATGGGAACCGAAGCTGATGATGTTCTGGCAAAGATAAATTCAGAGCTGGATAAGGAAAAAGGCGGAGATCAGAGCAATTTAAAGTCTCTTATCTCACAATTCAGCGAAATTCAGGTTAAAATGGTGAAAAAAAGAGGTGAGTTCATCAACTCTCTTTCGGATATTTTGTCGACTAACCAGGTTGCTAAAATGCTCGTTTTCGAGAAAAAGTTCAAGGACGAAATAAGACGTGCTCTGTTTCATGAGCGGATGAAACACCGGAGATAACGATTTCACAGTCACATACGCGAACTTTTAAAAATAAAAATAGGTTTTAGGGTTGATTTTCAACCTGAACAAAATTATTTTTTAAGACAATTTTTTGCGGAAGTGGTGAAATTGGTATACACGCTACTTTGAGGGGGTAGTGCCCGTTAGGGCGTACGGGTTCAAGTCCCGTCTTCCGCACCAGTTATTTACCAACCAATCATAAACTTAAAGGAAGATACTATGAAGTTGAATTCAATTGTATCTTATTGTCTTTTCATATTCTTTTTCGCAGCCTGCGTTTCCAACGCGCAGGACATGAAACCAGATGCGGCAAAATTATACAACAGCGGCAATAAGATGTTGAAACAGGGCAATTACCAGGATGCTATAAAAGATTACGATCAAGCACTGGCGATTGATAAGGATTTTAGAGCCTATTACCAAAGAGGCGTCGCTTATAAAATGTCGGGTAACCTCGACAGTGCTGAAGCATCTTTTCAGTCGTGCATTAAAGCAAAACCGGATTTTGACTTTGCATATAATGCACTGGGCGGAGTTTACTTTTCAAAGGGTAAATACCAGGATGCGGCCGATAATTTTGAAAAGATTTTGACCATTTCTAAAAATAAAGCCGTTATCGCAAAAGTAAAATCCAACCTTTCCTTAGTATACGCCAAAATGGGAAACCAGGAAGAGGCGGCTGGAAATGTTAAGAAGGGTGTTGAGTATTATCAGAAAGCAGTTGCAAACAGCGATTACGATGCAGCGTACCTTGCGCTGGCAAAAGCATACTCCGATTTGGGGCAATACGACAAAACTATGGAAGCCGCGCAAGACGCCATGAAATACAGAAAAACGATCGGCAAAGGCGGCCCTTATTATTATATGGGAGTAGCATACAAGAACCAGGGTGACAAAGCCAAAGCCAAGGAAATGTTCGACAAAGCTAAATCGGATCCTACTTATAAGAAATTAGCAGAGTACGAACTGACCGCGCTAAAATAGATTTAAAATTTATTATTATTATAGGCCCCGGATTTTTCGGGGCTTTTTTATTTCCTGACATAGATTGAACAAAAGGAATGAACAAAAGTTGAAAATGAACCTGCTGAATTTTTCCGAATCCCATCTCCTCGCGCTGTTGAGCGCTTCGGCTGTTCTTCGGAGAAAAGAACAGTTAAAATATATTCTGCTCGCCTTGAAAAGAAGAAAATCCCCAAAAAGGAAAATATATGAAGCTCTGCTGCAGACCTACCTTTTCGCCGGTTTTCCGTCGGCTATAGAATCGCTTAAAATTTTCGCCGAATATTTCCGGGCACCGGGTTTATCATCGGAAAAAAATACACCGCAAATATTTTGGGAAAGGGGAGAAAAGAATTGCAGAAGAATTTACGGTGCAAAATATGAGAAGCTGCTCTCAAATATCGGCCGGGTATCGCCCGAGCTGGCTGATTGGTTAGTCCATGAAGGCTACGGAAAAGTTCTGGGCCGCAGCGGTTTGTCTTTGAAAGAAAGAGAGATTTCGGTCATCTCAATTTTAGCGGCCCTTAAGTTTGAAGATCAGCTTTATTCTCATATAAACGGCGGAGTGAGACTTGGGATTAAGATATCTGAAATCAGAAAAGTGATAGAGAATTTAGATGAGCTCGGGAGACGGCAGCTGAGCCGTTTCGGATTAAAGGTTTGTAATAAGTTTGCAGATAATAAAAGGGAACCCATGTTAAAGGTCCCCGTAGAATAATTCTAAAAGATAATAACTAAATCCACGTTTATAATGTTCAGATTTTCTTCCCCGCTTTCCTTGCCTACAAAATTTAGGAAGCTGTATTTAGCACTCAAATCCATATCGAAAGGAAGGATGGTTACAAGTGTGCCGATTCCGATTCCGCCTCCCATCCTTGTCCTGCTGCTCTGACTGAGGGTTCCCGCCGGAGAACTAATTTTTTGTTCGCCGATGCTGTTGGAAGCGACTGAAACGCTGAAGTAAGGTTTTACGAAAGGAAGGGGTAAAAGCGAAACTTCTACCTCAGCTCCGATCGACAGTATTTTTTGCGACGTCTCCACGCTCTGGTACGCCCCGCTTCCGGACCCGCTGAGAGAATGATAATTTACAAACGCAAGCGGTGTAAAAGGAATGAGCGGAAAATCGAGCCTTAACTCGGCGGTTAAATGATAATTCGTTTTAAATCCTAGGCCGCCGTCGGATATATTATTTGTATAAGCGTCAGGCGATTGAACGGCCGTAAGCCCGCCGCCGAGCCCGAGTCTTAATTGCTGTGCTTCTGAAACCGTGACGAATATTAAACTTAAAGTCATGATAAAAGCTATATATACCGATTTTTTCATTTATGCTCCTCCTAGATTATAAATTCAATGTAAATTAAGTAGAAAAAATGTCAAATGAAAAGTAAAATGTTCAAAGCTCCTAAAAGGCATACATATTTATGCGGGATATATTTAATACCTAACTTTAAGTAAATGCCTGTATTCTCTTTCATGCCTTGACATTAAGAGCAGTAAAAAGTTATATTATACTTCAAATATCTTTTATTATCCGGAGTTTTCCCGGAAAAGGAGTTGGGGTTATTACTGCATCCGAAGATTTAAATATCGTTCGGGCGAATTTAAACTCGGCCAAAAAGAACAATTTATTGGTCGGAATTGCCGGTATTTTTGCTGTCTTACTGCCGGTTGAAATTAGCAGTGCAACCACCATTCTGGAGATATTTCTCGGGGCAGTATTTATCATGCTGCTTTATCTTCGTTTCAGAAGTGACCCTTCAGGACGTAGCGGGGCTATGAGAGTTATTTTTGTCTTTTCAGGCATTCTGATCTTAATCACCGCGTTCGGCGCCGACAGAGAGCTTATAAGCATTTCCTTCGCGGTGTTTCTATTCGCAGAACTTTCGTCGCGCGTTACCGAGTTTATAGGCGAGGGTCCGGTCACCGAGCTGGACGGAAGAAATCATTCGATACCCGGGACGGCCGTGTTCTTTTTCCTGGCATTTTTAGTTACGTTTGGTTTCTGCTTAATAATTGTTCCGGCGTCCCATCTTCTGTCGTTAGCATTCTTCTATAATCTAAGCTGCGCTTTTATAATAAGCGTAATAGTAACATTATTGAAGGTCAGTGCGTCTAATGATATAGAATATTTATTGGCTCCGCTGTTAATTTTTGTCTTACTATTTTCATTTATGGATATGCGAAACATTCCATTGGCGGGTTCTTTCTATACCGGATTCCTGCTTGCGTTCGCTGTTTCTTATTCGGCATACAGACTTAAATTGACCACTGCCGGGGGATCTATGTCTGTGTTTTTGCTGGCAGCGGTAATTTTCGGCTTCGGCGGCTGGCAATGGACTGTACCTATATTAACGTTCTTTGTGCTTTCCAGTTTTTTGTCGAAGATAAGCCGGCGGGTACATGGCAGAGTTGATACCGGCGGTAAGGGCGATGTAAGAGACGGAATTCAGGTTATGGCAAACGGAGGAATTGCCGCGATGATAATTATTATCAACCAGTTATTCCCGTCGGAACTTTTATATGCAGTTTATGTCTCATCCGTTGCGGCGGTATGCGCAGATACTTGGGGTACGGAAATAGGAATGATGATCAATTCATCCACGGTAGATATTTTAACTTTAAGGAAAGTGGTGCCCGGTCTTTCAGGGGGAATTTCACTGCCCGGGATATTTGGAGGAATATTAGGTGCTTTCATTATTGCAGTATCATCTTTAAGTTGGATACACTTTAATGATCTTTATTTTATAATTTTTATTTCGGGGGCCGGACTTCTGGGAAGCATAACCGACAGCGTACTTGGATCTTCCGTGCAGGCAAAGTACAAATGCTCGAGATGCGGAGCGGTGACAGAGGGAAACCTACATTGCGGGGAGAAAGCCGAGCATATAAAAGGCATCGAGTGGATCGGGAACGATCTAATTAACGCGGCCGCTTCTCTTTCCGGAGGAATCTTTTTACTTATTTTTTACAGCTACAGCACAGGGATTAGATGAAGAAATCCGTTTTAATTTTAATTATTCTGGCTTTGTCTGTTTCGATCGGATTAAAGGCACAGACGGTTTCGCAAAGATACAGCGAGGCGATGGATGCGTACAAAGCCGGGGAGTACGCGAAGGCTGAGAAAATATTTCACCGGTTTTTCACTGAGTATAAACCGTCGGATGAGCTTTACGCTACGGCTAAATATTATTCGGGCGACTCCTTCATGAAACTAGGCGAATACGACGCGGCGGCTTCCGATTTCGAATATCTTGTTAATAATTTTAACTGGTCCGGTTACCGCGTTAACGCCCTCTATAACCTCGGTATAATTTATTTCAAACAGGAAAAATACCCGCTCTGCCGCGCAAGATTCAAAACGCTTATAAAAGATTATCCCGATAACCAGTTTGCTGGCTCTTCTTACTACTGGATTGGCGAAGCGTTTTCCAAAGAGAAAAAATTAGACGATGCGATCGCCTTTCTTAAAGACGCGATTGCAAATCATCAGAATAACAAATACATAGACCGCTCGATCTATACGCTCGCTAATCTTTATGAAGAAATAGGGGACTACGCGAGCGCTGTCAAATATTATGATCAGCTTTTGTCGTATCACAGCGAGAGTCCTCTTGCCGTGACGGCTCATTTAAGAATCGGCATTTGTTATTTCAGGCTGAAGAAATACGACTCTTCCATTCTCGAGCTCAATAATCCCGCGCTCGGAAGTATACCTCAGGATTTGTATGCGCAAAGTCTTTATCTTCTCGCTAACTCCTACTATAGGCTGAAAAATTATAACGACGCCGAAAAAGTATATATGGAGATAATGAATAAGTATCCGTCTTTCGCTCAGATTGAGAATGTAAAGTACGGACTAGCCTGGACATACTTTCAACAGAAAAAATACAATGAAGCTTACAGGGTATTTAATTCCTTATCATCCGACGGCAGAGACAGCATTGCCGTAAAATCGTATTTCTGGAAGGCCGAGTCGAAAAGATACGCGGGGCAGGACGACGAGGCATTCAAGCTTTACAATCAATTTCTTGATAGATTCCCCGAAAGTTCTATGCTTCCTAACGTTCAGTACCAGCTTGCGGTATTGTACTACAGCCAGAACAAATACAGCCTGGCCGAGAAATTTCTTACAAGCTCCGCGGCTGTTTCCGACAGTTCGCTGCAAACGAATGCTCTGATTCTGCTCGGCAATGTGCAGCTGGATCAGAAAAAATACGGTCCGGCGATCAAGAGTTTTAAAGAAATCATCAACGTTCACGGTATTTCAGAAGAGGCTTTGAACAGGGCAATGCTTGGATTGGCGGCATGCCAGTACTATTCAAAGAAGTATTCCGACGCGATAACTAATCTTTCCGATATTGCATTCAGGGATCCCGCGTTTGAAAAGGACAAAGTCAATTTTTATTTGGCTGAGTGTCTGTATAACGAAGGCAAGTATAAGGATGCTATCGGCGCTTACGCTAAGGTCGGTCGGGATGATGCCGAGCTTAGGGCCATGGCATTGTATGGCAGGGCGTATTCCTATTTGAACTTACGAGATTACGACAACTCCGCGCGGATATTCGCGGAATTTATTAAAGATTATCCTAAAAATTCCAGAAACGTAGATGCAAGACTGAGACTTGCCGACAGCTATTACGGGAGCAAGAAATTTGCCGCAGCCAGTAGGATTTATAAGGAAATGTTCAGATTAGACCGAAGCTCGCTTAATAATCCGGAGGCGTATTACCAATTTGCTCAGGCTTTATTTAAAGCTGGAAGCTACACGGAAGCGATACAGGAATTTAGAACTCTCCAGAGGAAATTTCCGCGCTCCGCGTACGGCGATAAAGCTCTTTATATTATAGGATGGATTTCATTTCAGCAAAGTAACTACGAAGCCGCTATTTCAGCGTACAGGAATGTACTTGATGTATATCCAAATTCGGAACTGGGTCCTACATTATATTATTCGATAGGCGACGCATATTTTAATCAGGGCAAGTACGATTCGGCTATAGTCAATTATCAAAAGGTTATGATAGATTACCCGTCCTCTAAACACGTATTCGACGCGGTTAACGGTATTCAATACAGCTATATAGCGCAGGGCAAGCCAAAGCAGGCGATTAAGCTTATCTCCAATTTTGTCAGTCAGAATCCGGGCCTTAGTTTTGCCGATCAGATATTCTTCAAAAAAGGCGACATCTATTACAGTATGCAGGATTATAAGAATGCTGAAACCTCCTACAAGGAATTCGTGGCTAATTATCCAAACAGTCCTTTAGTCCCGCAGGCATACTACTGGATAGGCAAAAGCGCAGAGAACCAGGGGAAGAGCGAAGAGGCCGTTTTCAATTTCGAAAAAGTTTTCCAAAGTTATTCCTCTAGTCAGTCGGCTTCCGACGCCGTAATTGAGATGGGAAATATCTACAACAAGAATAAGGAATATGACAAGGCCGTTCAGATATACGATCAGGCTTTGCAGGTATTGCCAAATACGTTGCGGTTCCCGGAAATATTATTCAACAAGGGAATGACCTTGTTAGATAATGGGCAAGACAGCGCCGGCGCTGTAGTATTCAACAACATCACTGAAAGCTACGGCGGAACCGTCTTTGCCGCTAAATCAAAGCTTGAACTGGGAATTATGCATATGGTGGCAAAGCAGTACCCTGCCGCGGAAAGTTATTTCGGCAATCTGGCGGCGGGCCGTACGGACGACATCGGCGCTAAGGCGCAGTACTATCTAGGCGTCTCCGCTTTCGATCAGGAAAAATACCAGGATGCCATAACCGCGTTAGTAAGAGTCAGGACCATATTCCCCTCATATGAGGAGTGGGTTGTGAAATCATATATGAAGACGGGTGAGTGCTACCTTAAGCTAAAGGACAAAGAGAAGGCGAAAGAAATGTACCGTATCGTTTATACAAAACATCGCGGCGATCCTTTCGGTGACCAGGCAAGAAAAAAACTCAGGGCTATAAAATGATCAAAAAAATTATTGCGGCGTTCATAATACTAGGGGGCCTTCCGCTCTTTGCGCAACAGCAGAATCAGCAGCAAAACTCTAACGTTGAGCTGCCCGATTTCGTGATAATGGGTAAGGACGTTGTTAAAATCAGATCGACACAAAAAATAGCGCCTGACTTTGTACCCACTTTATCGGAAAAATTTATAAAGCCTGTATTTTCACCCGAACATCTGGGAATACATGAGTTTCCTGCTATGAACAATAACACTTTGAAACTGCCTGATTCTCTGAATTACATCAAGGGTAATTTAGGTATTGCAGTAGGAAATGTATCTCTGCCGAGCGCTCATTTTTCGTACGTGCGGCCGTTCGATCACGGGATGTTCGAAGGTTACGGCTCTGGTGAAAACAGCAGGGCTTACGTTCCCAACAGCGGAAAGTACTCGCTTAACGCCGGGGCTAATCTAAGATTTTTTATCGACAACGCAGGCGGATTTCTTCCCGGAACTCAATTTAAGCTGCACGGGGATTACGGAACGTCATCGTATAAATTATTCGCTTCCGCCGATCCGGGATTTAAGAGGACGTTCAACAAAAGCAACATAGGTCTTGATGTAACAAATTTTCTCAGCAAGATTTTCAACTTTGCGCTTAAGATCGACGACAAGGATGCCAATCTTCAAAACGAGAACTTCAAAGAAAATATGCTCGGTCTTCACGGCTTTACCGGGCTCGAACTTTCCGCGTTCAGTCTTAACATAAAAGCCGACTATAATGCTCAGCGGCTGTCCAACGATTCGGTTACAAACGTGCAGACAAATTTTATACAGCTGCGGCCGGCAATAGGGCTGAACCTTTCCAACTCTCTCAATGCATCATTCGGTATAGATTACGCCAAGTCGGGCGGTGAGAACTTATTCTATCCTTACGCCTCTGTAGGAATTAGAATCGACCGCGGTTTATCCTTCTTCGGGGAGTACTCGCCGGAAGCGGAGTTCCTCGGCGGGAACTACTGGCTCAATATAAATCCTTATTTCAGGACTTCGGCTTTTCAAAACTTCTTCTATAAAAAGAACAGCGCTTTTAATCTAAATCTTAAATACGAATATTATACTTATTTTGAGATCGACGGAGGCTTAAAATATTTATCTTCATCAAATATGCCTTATCTCTCAGACGCATCGCAGAAAGGTAAATTCGATCTTCTCAATACCGACGGAAGAAGCGTAACGGGCTACATTAACTTTTTATTTCACCCAGCAATACATAG
>CAWBBX010000128.1:0-26910 GCA_963787005.1 uncultured Bacteroidota bacterium | reverse complement strand
GTCTATCACTTCCTTTATCTGCGGCAATGCCCATTCGATAAGGCCGAATAAGTATTCCGGTCGCTCTTTCGATTTTTCTATAATCTCCACGATGATATTTTTGTCTTTTGAGCTGTAGCCCTTAATTCCTTTCGGCAAAGGAAACGACGCACCGGTTTTTCTGTTTATAATCTCTTCCAGCTGGGAAGAAAGATATACAAGTTCCGCGAGCGACGGATAAAGCTTATTCTTCAAAAACTCCGCCCTATACGCGCGAATCCCTGCCAAAACCTTATACTGGTTTATCTCAAGATCCTGTTCTTTTGGAATAAATGTTTGTAGATTTAGTCGTTTCAAAGTAGTGCCTGATTTTATAAGAAGTTAACAATAATTATACCATCTGACGCGAAAATCAATTTCTTTCATTACTTATAAATATCCACATCATGTCAAACGAAAATTATTGCCGAAAGTTATCAAAATGGGAATGCGGATTAATTTGATTCATTTAAATAAAAAGCGGACATAAAGTCCGCTTTAATGAAAGAAGTTTCTATAAGTGAGATTCAGCATTAAATATCGAACTTAATTCCTTGTGCTAAAGGAAGTTCCTTCCCATAGTTTATGGTATTTGTCTGTCTTCTCATGTATGCTTTCCATGCGTCCGATCCTGATTCTCTTCCTCCGCCGGTTTCTTTTTCACCTCCGAAGGCCCCGCCGATCTCGGCACCCGAAGTACCGATGTTAACGTTTGCTATGCCGCAGTCGGAACCTTCTGCCGAGAGGAACCTTTCGACTTCTCTCATATTATTCGAGAATATCGATGATGAAAGTCCTTGTACAACGCCGTTCTGAATCTCAATAGCGTTTGTCACATCGCCCTTGTATTTTATTAGGTAGAGAATAGGCGCAAAGGTTTCTTCCTGCACAATCGAGAATTTATTTTCCGCTTCAACAACAGCAGGCGCAACATAAGTTCCCGATTCATATCCTTTACCGGATAAAACGTCGCCCCCGGAAACAATCTCCCCTCCCTCTTTCTTCGCTTTTTCCAATGCGTTTTTGAACAGTTCCACTGCCGATTTATCTATAAGAGGGCCAACGTGATTCTTTTCATCCAGAGGATCGCCTATTTTAAGACCGCCGTAGGCTTTAACAATTATATCCTTTACTTTATCGTAAATTGATTCATGTATTATAAGTCTTCTTGTAGTTGTACATCTTTGTCCGCACGTTCCCACAGCGCCGAAAACAATTGCAGGCACGGCCATTTTAAGATCGGCGTCCGGAGTAATAATGATGGCGTTATTCCCGCCCAATTCAAGGATATACTTCCCGAATCTCTTTGCTATGACTCCTGCAGCGTGCTGTCCGACTGCGGTTGATCCGGTTATAGAAATAAGAGGTATTCTCTTATCGTTCAGAATTTTTTCACCGATGGTAGATCCTCTGCCTATTACTAGTGAAAAAATACCTTCCGGCAGGTTATTCTCCTGCAATACTTCGGCAATTATATTCTGAGTAGCAATAGCCGAAAGAGGCACTTTTGATGAAGGCTTCCAGACGTTGACGTTACCGCAGACGGCGGCTATCATAGCGTTCCAAGAATATACAGCTACCGGAAAATTAAATGCGGAAATAGTAGCAACAGTGCCCAAAGGATGATACTGGTCGTACATGCGGTGTTCGGCTCTCTCCGAAGCCATCGTAAAACCGTAAAGCTGGCGCGACTGTCCCACCGCGAAATCGCATATATCAATCATTTCCTGAACCTCGCCGAGTCCTTCCTGCAGCGATTTTCCCATCTCGTATGAGACCAGCCGGCCCAGGTACGGTTTATATTCTCTAAGTTTCAATCCGATCTGCCTGACTATTTCGCCTCTCTTCGGCGCAGGTATTTTTCTCCAGACTTTAAATGCATCCGCGGCTTTTTCCATAATATCATCGTAATCTTTTTCCGACGCCTGATAAACAGACGCAACAAATTTACCGTTTGTCGGCGATGATATTTTCAATTCACCGTCTGTTGTCGTCGTATTCCATTTTGTCCCGGATGACGAGCCGTAATTTTTCTCTTTAATTCCGAGCTTCTTTAGAAATTCCATGAAAAAACTCCATTTTAATTTTGGTTTTTAGAAGTATTAATTTTATCGATTATGTATTTAATATTTATTTCCCTCATCATGTTCTCAATCTCCACCTGAACATCCGAAAAAAGATCTAAAAAGAAATTATTGATCTTTTCGGTATCGTTCAGGCTCCCTTCTCCCTGTTTGTTAACATCCAGATAAAACGCCTTTCGATCCTCAATCGCACAGTATATTTCCTGAAGATGAAGCTCATCAGGCATTTTTTTTAGGACAAATCCACCGCTGGTACCGTGTGTACTTTCAAGGATGTCGGTTTTTACGAGCATTGAGAGAATCTTCCTCAATTTTGATGCGTTTACACCGGTGTACCCCGAAATCTCCGCACTGCTCCTTGGATCGGGATGAGAAACTGCAAGGTAATATATTGCCTTTACTGCTGTCGATAATTTTGTTGAAGCCGACATAACCGTTCTATTTGTTACAGTAAGTGTAACAAATTACTATCCCAAAATCAACCCTCCCCTAAAAGCTTAATTATCATGAAACCCGGACTATTTCCTTTTTAAGAGGGTAAAATATCAATTGATACTTGAACCGAATATTTATAGATTAATACATGTAATTATTATAAATATTTTAATTGAAATTTTTGATAATGAATTTTATCAACTTCACATATGAAACCGGCTTAAAAGACTTAAGAAGCTATTTCGTATCGCGTTTTGAGAACGTATTCTAATCACCGCCTCCTTCCCGATCCATATACTTTCTACTATAATTTATACTATTCACTAATCTGAGTATTTATTTCGAAGATATAAATACGTGCTTTCTATGATGGAGGTAATCATGAATAACGATATTTTAAAATCATCCGGTGAAATTACGGACGAAAAATTGGAAATAACACCTGGGACCGTACATGAAACTATCAGCAGATATATGCTGGCCGATGGATTCGAGTTTGTGCTGGACCTGGAAAAAAGCAGCGGTTCAAAATTGGTTGACGGAAGAACGGGCGACACTTACCTCGACTTCTTCACATTCTTCGCATCTTCTCCTCTGGGTATGAATCACCCGAAACTGAAGACGGAAAAAGTTATGTCTGAATTCGCAAAAGTAGCAGTGAACAAACCGTCCAACTCGGATATATATACCACTTTCATGGCGGAGTTTGTCGATACTTTTGCAAGAGTTGCAAAACCTGATTACATGAAATATCTCTTCTTTATATCGGGAGGCGCATTAGCCGTGGAGAACGGACTTAAAGTTGCGTTCGACTGGAAAGTTCAGAAGAACTTCCAGAAAGGTATCAAAGAAGAAAAAGGCAGCAAGGTGATCCACTTTAAGCAGGCATTTCACGGCAGAAGCGGATATACTTTATCTCTGACGAATACCGAGCCTAACAAGATCAAATATTTTCCTAAATTCGAATGGCCGAGAATAACAAATCCGAAAGTAAAATTTCCCATCGCCGAAAATTTGGAAGAAATAATTAAGATTGAAGAGAAAGCGGTGGCCGAGATTAATGACGCTATTAAAAACAATCCGGACGATATTGCGGTTATTATTATTGAACCTATACAAGGAGAAGGCGGAGACAATTTCTTCAGAAAAGAATTCTTCATGAAGTTGCGCGAAATTGCGGACGAAAATGATATTCTGCTTATGTTCGACGAAGTTCAGACCGGCTTCGGATTAACGGGGAAATTCTGGGCGTCGGAATATTACGTAAAGCCGGACATTATTGCATTCGGTAAGAAAGCGCAGGTATGCGGTATAATGGCTTCGGAGAGAGTCGATGAGGTGAAGGAAAACTGCTTCCACAAATCGAGCAGGATTAACTCTACTTGGGGAGCAAATTTGACCGACATGGTAAGATCTAAGCACATTATGGAGATCATGGAAGAGGAAAATCTTGTGGAGAGTTCTGCCAAACTCGGTAAATATCTTCTTGAAAACCTGGTGAAGACACAAAACGAATTCCCCGGACTTATCAGCAACGCGAGGGGACTCGGTTTGATGTGTTCATTCGATTTCCCCACCCCAGCGCTTAGGGATGAATTCCGCGATAAATGCTACAAGGAAAAAATGCTAATACTCGGCTGTGGTGAAAAATCGATCAGATTTAGACCCGCGTTGAACGTAACAAAAGAAACTATTGACGAAGGCTTGAATATTATTAAAAAAGTCCTATTTTTGATGTCGTCTAATAACTAATTTAAGTATTAACTACTTGCATGATGTCCCGCCTTTACGGCGGGATTATCATTTTAAATATTTTCAGGCATATCTGGTTGGAAAACACTCTTTTTATAGTAAGTACCCCCATCGGCAATTTGAAAGATATTACTTTCAGAGCAGTTGAGACTTTAAAAAATGTCGATTTCATTCTCTGCGAGGATACCAGGGTTACTTCCATTCTTTTAAAGCATTTCAACATTCATAAGGAACTGGTCTCGTTCAACGCTGCGAGCGAGGTCTTTAAAATCGAGAAAGTTCTGGAAAGGATTTCTTCCGGTGAATCATGCGCCTTGGTTTCGGATGCGGGTACTCCGGCTATTTCCGATCCCGGTGTAAGACTCGTTTCAGCCGCGGTTAAAAACGATATAACCGTTGTAACGGTTCCGGGCGCTTCCGCTTCAATAGCAGGCTTAACTTTAAGCGGATTTCCTACAGACTCTTTTATATTCGAAGGCTTTCTTCCGCAGAAAAAAGGCCGGCAGAAAAAATTAAAGGAACTTGCGGCCGAAGGACGAACCCTCGTTCTTTACGAATCCACTTACAGGATAGAAAAGCTGCTTGAAGAACTCAAAGAATATATGCCGGACAGACACGTTGCTGTTTGCAGAGAAATGACTAAGAAATTCGAAGAAGTCTGGAGGGGTAAAGCAGGCGAGATTCTTGATGCGATAAAAACAAAAACCACGAAGGGTGAGTTCGTGGTTGTAATAGCCCCCGCATCATGGGTAGTTGATAAATAATAGAGGGACGCTTAATTAATTGTAAATATAATTCCGATTTAATCCTCGCTGTCATATTTTACAACCGTTCTCACATCATAGTTCTTTAATTTTTCAATTCCTTTCAAGAACGTCAATTCTATAATGAAAGAAATCTGCACCACTTCCCCGCCTAATTTTTCTATCAAGCTGGCTGATGCTCTTGCCGTTCCGCCTGTAGCCAGCAGATCGTCGTGCAGCAGAACTTTTTCCCCCAGCTTTATTGCGTCCTTATGTATTTCTACCGTGTCGGTTCCGTACTCAAGCGCATAAGAGGCGCTCTCGGTTTCAGAAGGGAGCTTTCCTGGTTTTCTGATTGGAACGAAACCGGCGTTAAGTCTTTCGGCCAGCATAGCGCCGAAGATGAAACCCCTTGCTTCTATACCCACAACCTTTGTCACTCCGAGATTTTTCGAGTACTCGTACAACTTATCCAAAGTGGCTTTCAGCGCCTCGGGCTGCTGAAGCAATGTCGTAATATCTCTGAACATAATTCCTTCCTTCGGGAAGTCTTTGATATTTCGAATATACTTTTTTAGATCAGTAGACATACGCTCCTCTATTTTTTGTTGAGAAAATTAATTAATCCGTTTTTAAAATCTTCTGAAGACCGGCTGACTGCGTTCAAATTTATACAGTAATTGACAGCATCGTTAACATTCAAGCCGGAAATATCATTGATCATCTTTTTCGTCATTATCAGGCTTGTTTGAGACTTCTCAAGAAGCTTATCTGCAAGTTCAAAAGATTCATGCTCTACATTATCGGTTAGATAGTCAGCCAGCCCAAGGTCGTAGGCTTCGCTGCCGTTTATTATACTTCCTGTCAGCAAAAGACGCTTCGCTTTCCCTTCCCCGATCTTATTTATAAGGAATATCGATACAACCGCCGGAATAAAGCCGATCTTCACTTCGGTGTATCCGAATTTGGAGTTCTCCGGATGCGCAACTATAAAATCGCATACGCTCGCAAGTCCGCACCCTCCGGCAATTGCCGGACCGTTTACTGCCGCTATGGTGGGTTTCGGGAAATGGTATATCTGAAGAAAAAGTCCTGCAAGGTTTTCCGAATCGCGTTCATTGTCAACCGCGGAATATTCTCTCAGATCATTTAAATAGGAGAGATCCGCGCCCGCACAAAAACTGCTCCCCTCACCGGTTACTATCAGTACATTTACGTTTTTATCTTTTGCCGCTTCGTTTAATTTTAATTTCATTTCCTCCACGAGCTTCGGGTGCAAAGCGTTCCTTTTATCCGGTCTGTTAAGTCTCAACCTGGCGACGGCACCCTCAACTGTGTAATTTATCATACTCATGATCGTTTTAATCTTTCGGGAAATTTTCTGGATAAATATTTTTCAAACTTCTCCTGCTTAAAACAGTTTATTACTTCATCCTCTCTTAGGCCGCCTTTTCTTCCTGTAAGAATACCGTATTTTATAAAATCAATTTGATCAATCGAATGGGCATCCGGATTTATCGAGAAAAGACACCCCTTTTCCCTCGCATAATATATCCATCTCCAGTCTAAATCCAAACGTTGCGGATTTGCGTTTATTTCTATCGCTACATTGTTTGAAGCACACGCATCTATAACTTTCTTTTGATCGAACTTATAGGGATCACGCATTAGGAGCAGTCTTCCGGACGGATGACCTAATAAATCAGTATAGGGATTCTCTATTGCTTTAATAATCCTTCTGGTCATAACCTCTTGCTCCATAGTAAAAATTGAGTGCACCGAAGCGACTATAAAATCAAATTCAGGCAAAAATTCATTTCGAAAATCAAGACTGCCGTCACTTAAAATATCGGACTCAATACCATGGAATACTCTATAATTAAGTTCTGAGGAGATCGCTTTTATTTCTTCTTTTTGCTGATAGATACGCTTTTCAGTTAATCCGTTTGCGTAGAAGGCTGAAGTGCTGTGATCACATACTGCGGCATAATCGAATCCTTTAGCCTTGGCATTTACGATCATTTCCTTCAATGAATTTCTGCCGTCTGAGTAAGTTGTGTGGAAATGGAGCAGACCGTGAAATTTATCGATTGAAATTCCGGAGTTTTTTTTGAGTTCCTCGTTAGCAACCTGGAGATATTCTTTTTCTCTCATTTCCGGGATCACGAAGGGAGCATGGTTAGATGTGAATATTTCTTGTTCCGATCTGTATGAGCCGCTGATGTCAAACTGGATATTATTTATGAATTCTTCCGAGCCTGTTGTAATAAAGAGCATCTTTGTGAATTCTTTTTCGGAGGAAACGATATGAAAAGATAAATGAACAGGATATTCGGAAGCTAGGATGTTTTTTTTGCCGTCATTGCCTTTACCCCCGAATATTTTCTTCTCTGCATTGAATACTGAAATGTCCCTTACCAGAAGAATGAACTGGATGCATGATATAATTTCCATTCCCCTTCTCAATTCACCTGATACGGCGACTTTAGCGACCGAAGTATATTTTGAAATTTGGCTTACTATATCGTCTGCGTATTCTTCTGCTTTATCAAGAAGAATGTACTTACCGTACTCTTTCAACTTTTTAATCTGTAAGAGTATTTTTTCCTGAGTAGCCTTCCCGAATCCCTTCAATAAAGCTATCCTGTTTTCACTGCAGGCGTATTCCAATTCTCCGATATTCGATATACCCAATTCTTCGTGAAGCAGCTTAATCTTTTTTGTACCTAGTCCTCTTATTTTTAATAGATCTTCAATACCTTCCGGAGCCGTCTTCTTGAGATCGTTGTAAAGAGATGATTCTCCTCTTTCATAATATTCGTAAATTACAGACTGAATACCTTTGCCTATCCCCTTTATTTTATCGAGGGTTTTCTCTTTAACCATCAACTCAAATTCATCGCCGGTTTGTTTTAATGAGTTCGCTCCGTTCTTAAACGCGTTTACTTTAAACGGATTTTCCCCGCCGTATTCCATTAAGTCGGCTATTTTTCCTAAAATTGATATTATGTCTTTCTTACTTGGCATAATTCATAAGACCGGTAATTATCATCATTTGAAAATACGTCGATCCAAAGCCGAATATTAATCCTGCCGCAACTTGCGCCGGAGAGTGGCACTTTAGCCTAACCCTTGACCAGCCGACCAAAAGAACTAACGGTATAAATATAAATGACTGAACTCCCATAAGAAAATAAAGAGCCGCCAAAGGACCGGAGGCTCCCATTGAATGGACGCTGATCTTCCAAAATTTATTGATTAAAACGACTAATATTGTATTGGAAATATAACAAAACCAAAATGCGATTGAAACAGGACTTACTCTCAAATAGAGAAGTATAATTAATCCGGAAACGTAAAATAAAATTGAAATCAGGAAAGGGAATGTTCTTTCTTCCTTGATGGATGCATCCATATCCGTGAGTTTACCCTTTTTATGTAAGGATAAGAACAGCAGGATATGAAGAAGAAAACCGAATATTACGGCCGTCAGAATTACATATATCTTTACAGTAGGATTTTTCTCAAGTACAAGAGCAAAGTATGTAAAGATAAATATTGTGAAAGAAGGAGGGACAAAAAGAGTGGAAGTAACTCTTGCAAGTTTATTTAAAAAAGATTTATCCAAATTATAGGGAGTCGGGTTGTGAATAATAAGAGTTCAATCTAAGAGAATGACTAAACCGCTATATTAAAGTTCTGAAGTTCTTCTAGGTATTTTAAGAGTATATCTTCTACCGCATTGTATTCGTATTCCGCCATAAGCGCCTGCCGGATTCTGGAAACATTCGGCAGTCCTTTTAAATATCCTGTATAGAATTTTCTATGCTCTAATATAGCGCGTCTTTCCCCTTTTACTTTAATTGCCAGGAACAGATGCCTTAAACAAGTCTTAATTCTTTTTTCCTCATTAACGACAGTAGATATAACTCCGTCCCTAACTAATTCCTTTGCTTCAGTAAATATCCACGGGTTTCCTATCGCTCCTCTCGCTATCATTACGGCGTCCGCGCCGGTTTCGTCGAAAGCGCGTTTCACGTCCTCTGCCGATAATACGTTTCCATTAAGACCCACAGGAATATCAACGACCTCTTTTATTTTAGGTATCCAGCTCCAGTCGGCATCGCCCTTATGTCCCATTTCTCTTGTTCGGCAGTGAACTACAAGAGCCTTTGCGCCGACATCCTCCAGGCGTCTGGCTACATCGAGTATTTGGATATTCTCGCTGTCCCATCCGATCCTGGTCTTTACTGTAACCGGCAGAGAAACGGAATCGATGACGGCTTTAACAAGATCCTGCATGCGAGTCGGAATCTTTTAAAAGTCCGGCGCCGGCTCCTTGTCCCACCACATTTTTTACCCAGCAGCCGGCATTTATATCGATAACGTCGGGAGAATGTTGTTCCGCAATCTTCGCCGCTCCTATCATGGAATTTACCTCTCCGCCGTAAATCTGAATTCCGACCGGTCTTTCCTCAGCGATAATTTCAATTTTTTTATGAGTTTTTGCTGATTTGCGCACCAGGCCTTCGGAATTTGCGAATTCAGTGTATACAACGTCGGCGCCCATTTCTCTGCAAACAAGCCTGAAGGAAACGTCGGTTACGTCTTCCATCGGAGCAAGCAGCACCGCTTTGTCTATCTCTATTTTTCCTACTTTAAACATACATCTTATTATAAAATTCCAGATACACAGCTAAGATAAAGATAATATCACAAAATATTAATACAAATATTCGTACTTGATTATCGATATGTTTTGTTCGGCCGAACAAAATGAGAAACTTCTATCACAACTTTTCGACAACCGCGTCGGCAAATTCGGAGGTGCCGACATAATTTATAGAGTTAATATCCCGAGTAACCGTTTTTCCCTCCGCTAAAACAGCTGCTACGGCCTTCTCTATTTTTTTAGCTGCTTCCGGCTCACCGAGATAGTCAAGCATCATTACGGATGCAAGAATTTGGGCAGAAGGATTGGCAATATTTTGTCCGGCAATATCCGGCGCCGAGCCGTGAACCGCTTCAAAGATAGCCACTCCGTCCCCAATGTTTGCTCCAGGCGCAAGTCCGAGACCGCCGACGAGTCCCGATGCGAGATCCGAGAGAATATCGCCGAATAAATTTGTAGTAACGATTACATCGAATTGATATGGATTCATAACCATCTGCATTGCCATATTATCTACTATCTTATTATCGAACTCAATGCCCGGATATTGCGGAGCGATCTCTGCTGCTATATCAAGGAACAATCCGCCTGTAAATTTGAGGATATTAGCTTTATGAACTACCGTAACCTTCCGTCTGTTATGTTTCTTAGCGTATTCGAACGCATACTTTAATATTCTCTCGGATCCGCGCCTTGTAATGATTCCGATCGTCTCGGCGGCCGAATGACTGCTGTCGATGTAATGCTCGATGCCGGAGTAGAATTCCTCCAGGTTTTCACGGAATATTACAAGGTCGATATGATCGAAGTAAAGAGTTTTTATGCCTGTATAAGTTTTCGCCGGTCTCTGATTCACATACAATTCATATTCTTTTCTCAAAGCAACGTTAATGCTTCTGAAGCCTTTTCCTACCGGAGTTGTAAGAGGACCTTTTAATGCGACTTTATTCCTTCCTATAGAATCTAAAACATTCTTCGGAAGAGGGTCTTTATATTTATCGAGCGCCGTCATTCCCGCTTCCACTATTTCCCATTCGATATTGACCCCGGCGCTTTTTAAAACTTTGGTTGTTGCCGATGTAATCTCCGGCCCGATACCGTCTCCCGGAATTAATGTTAATTTATAGCCCACTCCGTAACATCTCCTTTTAGAGTATTTAATTTGCAAAGCGCAAATATACAAATAAAAACTGAATAGAATTGCGTCCCAGATAACGGGATTAAGGTAGAATTGAATAATTAATTTGACTTTAAATAGCGGAATTTCCGCATTTTAGATTGTTTTTTACAGAGGATTAATAAATTCTGTCAGCCGACCGGCTATCTTAAATTCTCCATTTTTGACGGTTCTTTGTCCTTAATTTTAAGAATTTCTTTGGTATCTTTAAAGGATCTCATCATTTGAGATTTTTTGTAAGGAGTAAGCCATATTTTTATCGAATCAATATCTGCTGAATCATCGGGTACGATTATAAATTGCCTTTTCCCTTTATATTCCCCTTTGTAAACCCACGTCGGTCTATAGTTGATCTTTGATATATAAATGCTGTCTTTGGTAATATTTTTTGTAATGCCGATTGTTAAAATCACTCCCCCGTCGGTGTAGCGCTTCCGCTGATTCGAGATAAAATTACCTAGTGAATAAACGGCATAACCAGAATCGATTTGATTGTCCTCAGTTTTGAAGAATATTGCCGGTTCAACTACGTGAGGATGGCTGGCAATTATTATATCTGCTCCGTAATGTATTGAAGCCTTCACAATATTCTCCTGGTAATCCGAAGGAGTGCGGTGATATTCCTCCCCGAAATGGAAATAAACCACTACAATATCTGCCCCGGTTTTTCTTGCCGACGAAATATCTTCCCTAATTAAAGTCGTATCAATCAGATTTATGATATACGTTCTCGTCTTCGGAATGTAATGACCGTTTTCACCGTAGGAGTAAGCCAGGAATGCTGTTCTTATACCTTTTATATTTAATATCCGTATTGAATCCCTGTCACGCCGGCTTAGGAATGTTCCTGTTTGGTTAATTCCTAAATTTCGGATAAGAGCGATAGTTTGTCTAACGCCCTTCTCCCCTCTATCGAGCGCGTGATTGTTGGCGGTAAATAAAAGATCGAAGCCGGCATTTTTAATTGCATCAACAAACTCATCCGGCGAATTGAAATTAGGATAACCAGTATATTTTGCTTTTTCCCCCGCCGTGACCGTTTCAAGATTGCCGCAGGCGATATCGGCGGCGGATATATACTTTTTAACCAAAGAGAATACGGGATTAAAGTTGAACGAATCCTGTGCTGTTTTTGCATAATCGAATTGAACGGAATGACACATAAGATCGCCGACGGCCGCGATTGATATTGTAACAATCGAGTCTTTTGGAGATGTTAACCGGGCGGAACTTTTAATCGATGATTGGGCATTTACGCAGATCGAAAAAAAGCCGAGTAAAAAGCAGACTATTGATTTGGTCATAAAAAAAAACAAGGCTGCCCGGTTCAGCCGGGCAACCTTAATTAAATAATAAAAAGTATTATTTACGGCTGAGCCTTTTCGGCTTTTCTCTGAGCCTTAATTTCCTGAATATTCTTTCTCATCTCCTGTGCCTGTTTTCTCAAATCGCTCAATCCTTTGCGCAGACGTGTTCCAGCGGCAGCCTGCCCCTTTATGTAGAACTTTTCGAAATCTGTTTCTAAGTTCTTTACTGCCTGAATTAAGTCTTCGAATTGATTCATGTGAGCCTCCTGAAATTGGTTAAAAGAAATATGTTATTTAGTATTCTCGAAAACGATCTCCGCGATATCCTTAACTTCGACTTCCTCAGACTTTTCGAAGTGTTTTACTCCGTCCGTCATCATAGTCATACAAAAAGGACATGCGGATGCAATTGTGTCCGCTTTTGTACCGAGGGCTTCCTTTGTTCTCTCCACGTTAATCTTACCGCCCTCTTCATCCTCAAGGAACATTCTGCCGCCCCCGCCGCCGCAGCAGAAACCTCTGCTTTTGCTGCGCTTCATCTCTATAAAATCCAATCCGTTTACCTTTTTTAGGGTTTCGCGAGGTGCTTCGTAAACCCCGTTATAACGTCCCAGGTAGCATGAATCGTGATAAGTAACTTTTGAATCGGATGAATCGTCTTTTAACTGCAGCTTACCGGAGCTCATCATTTCGCTGATGAGCTCAGTATGATGCATAACTTCAAAATTTCCGCCGAATTGTCTATACTCATTCTTTAAAGAATGGAAGCAGTGGGGGCAAGCAGTAACAATCTTTTTTACACCGTATCCGTTGAGGGTTTCCACATTCTGCTGAATCATCATTTGAGCTAAGTATTCATTGCCGAGGCGTCTGGCAGTATCGCCGTTGCATTTTTCTTCGTTGCCCAAAATCCTGAAATTAATATTGGCTTTCTGCATGAGAGATGCAAATGCTTTTGTTACTTTTTTATACCTGTCGTCGAACGAACCGGCGCACCCGACCCAGAAAAGTATTTCGCCGTCCGGATCCTCTGCCATGGTTTTTATTCCCATTCCCTCGGCCCATTTATCCCTGTCGTCTTTATTAAAAGCCCACGGAGTATAGTTTGTCTCTAAGCTCTTAAAAACATTGTTCAGATTCGAAGGGAACTGAGCCTCTGTCAGCACCAAATCTCTTCTCATATCGACAATAGAGTCCACGTGCTCGATCATTACAGGACACTCCTGCACGCAAGCCATACATGTAGTACACTGCCAAAGCTCCTTATCGCTTATATAATCGTGAACCAGCGTTTTTTCGAAAGCCTCACCTTCCGTTTCGCCGCTTAGAACAAGCGGCGCTTTATCCGATGTTCTTCTCCGAATATCAACTATAATTTTTCTAGGAGAAAGCGATTTACCGACCGTAGCGGACGGACATACGGATGTGCATCTTCCGCACTCGGTACATGAGTAACCGTCCAGAATTTGTTTCCATGAAAGCTGCTCTATGTCCGAAGCGCCGAATACTTCTATATTCTCGTCATCCAGATTTATCGGTTTTAAAGTGTTCCTAATGCCGTCGTTGTTAGAGAAAAACGTATTCGGAATAGATGTTAAAACATGAAGGTGTTTGGAATAAGGCAGATAATTCAAAAACGCAAGAACCACTATTACGTGCATCCACCAGAAAATCTCGTACGACAGCGCCGCCCCTGGTCCTGCTCCGCTGAAAAATAAAGGGCTTAATAACGCCGAAATTGGACGTACCTCGTATTCTCCCATCTTAAAGCCGTGCATAGCTATGGAAGCCGTATTCTCGCCGAACATGGCGACACAGACAAACATTATCAGCAGTAATATAAACGCGGCGTCAGCTTTACCGGCTTTATCCACTTCAAGCCTGGGAACGTGTACAACAAAGCGCCGGTACAATGCAATCAATACCGATATTATTACAAGCAGAGCGAATACATCCTGAATAAACGTAACGGCAGAATAAAAATATCCGGTAAACGCTAGTGAAAAGCCGGGGTCAAATCCCTGTATCAATGCCTCGATCACGGCGAAAAGGAACAGCATGAAGCCCCAGAAAATCAAGAAGTGAATTGTTCCGGCAAAAGGATCGCGCAGCAGCTTAGACTGCCCGAACGCGATCTTCAGTACCCTCTTTATCCTCTCACCAATTTTGTCGAATCTATCATCCTTCTTTTTGGCAACGCGCATTTGAAGAATTAATCTTCTGCAGCTGTAATAGAAGAAAATAAAAGCCGCTAGAAATACCAGGATAAAAATGATATTTTTGAGCCCCATTATAGTATTGTGTCCTTACTGAATTGGTGAAATATTTCGCATATGGAACTAATTTCTGATTATTCAGGAAGCTTTGTGTATTTTTTTGAAATCCCCGTATAAACTGACGCTGCGGCAAGAACCTTTACAACCATCCATAATAAGAATACGGCCGCACCGGTAACGAATGCGGAGTAAAAATCTTTAACATAAACAAGACCAAGATAAAACGCGCCGGCCAGGAGAATAAACAAATTACCGGCAAACATACCCAGCACAGTATTTAAATAGCTTTTTCTATTTTGAACTATATATCCGGTTATAAATGCGGCGAACGGGAAGGCCAGAAGATAACCGCCGGTAGGACCTATAAGTCTGGCAAAGCCGATTGCAGGATCGGGGATTTGGGCAAATACGGGAAGTCCGAGGCATCCAAGAAAGAGATAAACTATCTGGCTGTACGCGCCGTTCTTCGCGCCGAGGAATGCGCCCGCCAGCAGCACCATCATCGTTTGAATAGTAAACGGAACCGGCTTAACGGGAACCGTTATCTGGGCCGCTACCGCTGTCAGCGCGGTAAAAGAAAGAATCCAGAAAAGACTCGATGTACGCACCGCGTTAGCAATATTTAAGAACTTGTTCGATTTTATATTTTCTTTGACAGGCATTTATTTCCTCAATTAAAATATGAATTAAAGAAGGTTATGGTTTTATCAAGAAGCAGATCGAATTTGGGATTACTCCCTTCAAACGGGTGTTTCATACCGAAAGTATGTCCGACAGCCGCTATTTTAAAATATTCAGTAAGGTCTTTATCGGCCCAGTTATAAATTTGTTCGGCCTCTGAGCCGGGTACGGCAAGATCTTCCGTACCGTGAGCGATAAATAACGGAAGATTTAAATTCGTCACGGCTTTTTCAATATTTAGCCGATCGTCTTTATTTTTCTCGATATCTTCAAGAAGCGATAGGTTAAGACTCATAATTTGTTTCGTCCGGCTGTTTTGGACTTCGAAGACACCCTTTTTTCTCCATTTTTCCTTTTGACGATCGGAATACCGGTCTAATTTTGCGACTGTAGCCCAAACGGCAACTGCGTCTATCTCTTTCTTTCTAGAAGCGGTTAAAAGCGAAATAGCGCCACCTCTGCTGTGCCCTACGAGCCCGATTTTTCTTTTATCACTTATAGAGCCGAAAAAACCGTTCAAATATGCATCAATTAATTCGGAAAGTTCGCTGAGCTCAAGAGAAAATGTGTTCTCGGCGAATTTTTCAAGTTCAACAAATTCCGTTAAGCTCTCTCCGACGCCGTTATGTGAAAAATTAAATGTAAGAACAAAAAATCCGCGATCAGCAAAATATTGCCCTATATACGGGCCGAAACCCCAATCTTTGAAACCTTTGAATCCGTGAACAAATATTAAACAGGGAGCTGAACTAATTTGATTTATACCGAAAGCCGTTATTCGTATTACGTCATTCCTAGTGGTGGTCAGTATAAAATCTTTGCTCATTTATTCAAATATGCTTATTATAGTCAGAAAAGTCAAGAATATTGACGTTTTTCGGGTTTTACTTTCATATCGTTAAATTTTAATTTCTGGTTTGAATTTTAAGTGATTTCAAACCAAAATGACTAATTGTGGTAACTTTTGTTTTATAAATGTAATTAGTTATTTTTTATAGTATTTAAAATTATTAGGTTATGTGAATTTTCAGCCAAATGACGAACAAAAGAAGATAAGGCATTGGTTGAAAAATTCACTAAAGGCGAAAAAGACGGCTAGCTTTAGAAATTGACGAAAAGAAAGAGATTCCGCCGGAACGGATCAAAAAATAACTGCTTTGACTTTGTGAAACCGCTTTTTTTAAAATTACTGAGTAGATGGATTTCTAAATTCGAAGCAGTTCAGTTTATGCTTACGGAAATACCGTCTCAATTTTAAGCTGTTGAGCAAGGTTGTAATTAAAAAGTACATGAAATGGAAGGTTTGAGATGAGATATTTATTAGTAATTCCGTCAATCGACATAAAGCACGGAAAGACTGTCCGGGTGGTTCAGGGAATTCCGGAGCTGAACTGCAAGGAATACGGGAGCGATCCGGTTGAAATGGCAAAAATCTGGCGCGCGGAGAATTCTAAATTAATTCATATAGTTGATTTTGACGGCGCGGCCGATCATACCAAGAATAACTTTCATATAGTGGCTGAGATCTGTTCTTCCGTAATTATCCCGGTACAGTTCGCTGGCGGAATAAGGAGTCTTGACGACGTAAATGAGATAATGGATACGGGCATTAGCAGACTAATAATGAGCACGATGGCTATCGAGAAGCCTGAACAATTCAAAGCGGCATTCGAAAAATACGGCCCGGCTAAGATCGCTATATCTCTTGACATAATTGATGAGGAGATTGTAATTAGAGGAAGAAAGCAGAAGACCGGAATTTTTTATAAGGATTTTGCGAAAAAAATGTCGGATATTGGTGTTGAAAGATTTATTGTCTGCGACGTTCTGAAGAACGGAACTCTAGGCGGCCCGAATTTAAAATTCACTAAGGAAGTTGCCGAAACGACTAATGGGAAAATTACTCACTCGGGCGGAATTCGGAATAAGGATGAATTAATGGACGTTCAAAAATTGATGCCGTTTAATGTTGACTCGGTAATAGTGGGACGCGCTTTGTACGAAAACAGATTCCCATGTCAAAAGCTTTGGAGAGTAGCCGAGTCCGGTATATTTCAATAGAGGGAAAGATGAAAGATAATAATAACACTGTGATTCACAGCAGTTTCTGGTCAAATTTTTTCAATACGCCCGCCGAGAAGATCGATCTCCAGAAATCTCTTCAATCCATACCGATCTTCAAAAACCTTAACAAGAAAGATATATCTTTGCTTTTAAATCTCGTTCATACCCGCAACTACGTCTCCGGTGAATATGTATTTTTCCAGGGCGATCCGGGCATAGGTCTATACGTAATCCGCCAGGGCGATGTAATGATCCAGAGATCCGTTGAAAGCGGAGATACTATGTCTTTGGCTACATTCACAAAAGGAGATTTTTTCGGAGAGCTCGCCTTAATAGATGGAGAAAAAAGATCTGCTTCCGCAGTCGCAAAATCCGACGCCCGCCTGGCCGTAATATTTAAGCCGGACCTGGATGAGTTTATCGACAAATATCCGAAAAAGGGTATTAAAATTCTGGAAGGTATCTCGGAAATAATTGCGCTTAGGCTTAGGAAACTGAACGAGGACCACATTAACCTGCAATATAAATCAAATATCAACACGGGGAACGACTATGGAACCTAACATAAAAAAAGTTCTGGTACCGATAGATTTTTCCGACTATTCAAAAAATTCTCTCAAGTATGCCGTCAACTTTGTCAAATGCTTTAACGCCGATCTTTATTTAATTTATGTTGTAGAGCCTGTCATCTATCCTCCCGATTTCAGCATGGGACAAATAGCCATTCCTTCGGTAGATCTGGAAATGGATAAGCGCGCGGTGGAAGAGCTGCAGAAACTTGCCAAGAAGAATATACCCGGAGAGGTTAAAGTAGAGACCATAGTAAAAACCGGCAAGCCCTTTATTGAAATTATCGAAACAGCATCGGAACAGAACATAGATCTAATAATAATAGCAACTCACGGACATACGGGTGTGGAACACATTCTGTTCGGCAGCACGGCCGAAAAAGTCGTACGCAAAGCTCCGTGCCCGGTGCTTACAATTAGAGAACCTGTAAAAGGATTTGATTATAAAGATAAATGATAGGTCCGGTTTCGGATTATTACTTCGCGGATTAAAATATTTACAGGCGAGAGCAGCTAATTTTTCCGATCGATCACAAATTTAATCAAAGATTCGAGCGCAACTTTGCTTGGAGATGCAGGAATTATACTGATTGCGTCTTTAGCTTTTTGGGTATACTCATTTGCCTTGGTCAATGCGTACTCTATTCCGTTATTCTTTTTTACAAATTCCGTAATTTCTTTTACACTCTCTTTCCCTGCCCCTTTCTTTATTAGCTTCCGAATATGAGAAGCTTCGCTCTTCGAAACCTGATTCAGGGAATAAATTAGAGGAAGGGTAATCTTTTTCTCCTTTATATCGCCGCCAACAGGCTTCCCGATTGCGCTGAAACTTCCCTCGAAATCGAGTATGTCGTCTTTAATCTGGAATGCAATACCAACCGATTCACCGAAAAGCCTCATAGCCTCGTGGAGCTCTGTATTATCCGTTGCGCTGAGCGCGCCGATGCTGCAGCAGGTTTCGATCAAAGAGGCTGTCTTGTCAGATATTATTCTGAAGTAAGTTTCCTCATCAATATCCAGCTTTCTTGTCTTCCTTATTTGAAGAAGCTCTCCTTCAGACATTCTTTTAACCGTGCTTGTCATTACCCTCAGGAAATCGAAATCATTCCCGTCCACGGCTATCATAAGTCCTCTCGAGAGCAGATAATCGCCCATCAAAACAGCTACCTTATTTTTAAATACCGCGTTTATCGACCAGAATCCTCTTCTTTTGTCCGCATTATCCACAACGTCATCGTGTACTAGCGTGGCGGTATGCAAAAGTTCAACGAGCACCGCTCCTCTGTAGGTTCTGTCGTTTATCCCGCCGGATACTTTCGCCGAAAGAAGAACCAAAAGCGGCCTGATCTTCTTCCCTTTTTGTCTGATAATATATCGGGCGATCAAATCGACCAAACCAACGTTTGATTTCATTGAATGCTTGAAAAGTTCGTTGAAGGTCTTTAATTCAGATTTTATCGGAAGGCTTATTTCAGATAGTTGTTGCTTAATCAAGATTTCTTTAAAGCTAGTTTAGAAATTAATATACTTATTTCATATAATAAAACCAACGGAACTGCCAGTATCAGCTGCGACACCGGGTCGGTGCCGGGCGTAAGAAAAGCCGATGCGATGAATACAACTACAATTGCATGACGCCTGTATTTCTTCATGAAATCCGGTGTTAAAATGCCCAGCTTCGTGAGGAAAAACGAAATCATTGGCATTTCAAATACAAATCCCGAGCCGAGCATAATACTTATGATAATAGACATATATTCGTCTATCGCAAATACGTTCTTTATTTCCTCCGAACCGAATTGAGCGGCAAATTTAAGCGTAAGCGGGAGCATTACAAAATAAGCGAATACTATACCTGCTATAAAACAGAGTGTTGAGAATGCCACGATAGTGGTTATATGGCGCCTCTCGCTCTTTTTAAGAGCGGGAGAGATAAACTTCCAGAACTGGTAAAACAGGTTCGGAAGGCTAAGTATTACTCCGCCGGCGATAGCAACCTCGAAGAACAGCATAAGCTGGCCGAAGGGCTTTAAATTCTGAAGCTGAACGCCTGAATGTTTTGCGGGAAGAAGAAGAATTTGATCGACGAGGAAATTTATGAATATCCAGCATATTATAGTGCCAACGGCGAGTCCGATTAGAGAGTATATAATCCTCCACCTAAATTCCTCAAGGTGTTCGAGGAAGGTCATTTCTTTCCCGCTTTCTTCCTCTTCAGGCTCTTCTATTGTAGTAAGTTCTTCCGAAGACACGTTTTTTCTTCTCTGGTTTTATTCTGCGTAAAGCGGGAATTCCGAGCTGAATTTTTTAACTTCTTGCTTTAGACCGGACAGTAACTTTTCGTCCCCGCTGTTGGAAATAGCACGATTGATTAACTCTGCAATAATTCCCATTTCTTTCTCTTTCATACCCCTGGTAGTCACTGCCGGAGTACCTACTCTTATGCCGCTCGTAACGAAAGGGCTTCTCTGGTCGAAAGGCACCATGTTTTTGTTAACCGTAATTCCCGCTGCGCCGAGCGCGTTTTCCGCCTGCTTGCCGGTAATTTCTTTGTTTGTAAGATCAATAAGCATCAGGTGATTATCGGTTCCTCCCGATATTACATCGAATCCGTAGCCGCTCAATTTTGATGCTAGCTCTGTGGCGTTCTTTATTATTTGTCCTGCGTATGTTTTAAACGAATCACCGAGAGCCTCACCGAAAGCGACCCCTTTTGCCATAATTATGTGCATCAGCGGACCGCCCTGTATTCCCGGCATTACGGTGCTGTCGAATATCTCGGACATCATTTTAGTGCGGTCTCCCTTTGGAGCCTTAATGCCAAGCGGATTTTCTTTATCCTTACCTATGAGAATTATCCCGCCTCTCGGACCGCGAAGTGTTTTGTGCGTTGTCGACGTTACTACATCACAGTATGGGAGAGGACTGTTTAAAAAGCCTTTTGCAATAAGACCGGCCGGATGGGCCATATCGCACATAAGAAAAGCTCCCACCGAATCCGCGATTTCTCTAAACTTGGCGTAATCCCATTCTCTCGAATAAGCGCTTGCACCGGTAATTATTAATTTCGGCTTTTCTTTTTTTGCGAGATCAGCTATCTGATCATAATCTAAAAGCTTTGTATCTTTGTTAAGGGTGTAGCCGACTGCCTGATATAATTGTCCGGAAAAATTAACCGGGGAACCGTGCGTAAGGTGCCCGCCATGAGCGAGACTCAATCCCATAAACTTATCGCCCGGTTTCAGCAAAGTCATAAGCACCGCCATATTAGCCTGCGAACCGCTATGCGGTTGAACATTCACATATTCGGCTTTAAACAATTTTTTCAGTCTCTCTCTCGCAATATTTTCCGCCATATCTACATATTCGCATCCGCCGTAATATCTCTTGCCCGGATATCCTTCGGCGTATTTATTCGTCAATACTGTACCGGCTGCCTCCAGCACGGCGGGACTAACAAAGTTTTCCGATGCGATTAGTTCAATATTTTCTTTTTGACGGCCCGTCTCGAGCGCAAGGACTTCTGAGATTTCCGAATCATTAGAGAGTTTATCGTATGTAGGCATGTTCATAACTTTTTTGTGAGAGTATAAAAATATTAAAAAGGTTTCGAAGCAACAATACCCGAAACCTTTTTAACAGAAAATAAATCCGAATTCAATAACTTTATTTCTGAGGAACGGTAATAGACCTGTCTATCCAGCCGTAGCATTTGCCTGTAATTGCCACGGTCTGCCCGCTTTTATATCCTCTGAAGAAATAGTCTTCTTTTGTTGCGACAGAACTTGCCAAAGCGGGAATTCTTTCCTTAGCCTGAATAAGCGAAGGATCGATGCTCAATGCTTTTTTGTAAGTTTCCACCGCTAATTGATAAACAAGCTTTGTCTGGAAGTTAAAATCGCAATTTCTCGCTGCCTGCTCATAAAGGAGTCCTTCGTAAAGGATAGCCAGTCCGTAGCCCTTCGCAACTTCATTAGCCTTCAGATATTCCTTACGAGCCGTCGAAAAATCTCCCTTATCTTTATAAACTATTCCGAGGTTCAAATAAGCATCCTTACTATTAGGCTCCAGCTTGATTATTGTTTTATATGCATCAATAGCCTTATCGTATTTATCCATTCTCTGATAAATGCTAGAAAGCTGTGTCCAGTAATTTATATTTTTAGGGGACTTTTGTACGAGGAATTCAAGCGCATCAATTGCCTGGTCGTACAGCTGAGCTTTAATGGCTACAATAGCGTACTTCCATGCCTTCGCTAAATTATTCTTGTCCAGGTCCCATGCCTTCTTATCAATAGCGGCTAGTTCTTTAACGTTTTCGACAAGACCATCAAGCTCGTCCGGCCATTGCTGATTGTTGGGTTGCTTATCGCTCAAATATGAATAAAGCGCTATAGCTTTTAGTTTATAATTATTACTGTCGGTCGCATTATTCTTATAAAGCTGCCCGAGCATGTTGTAATAATAATATGAAACGGTAGAATCGTCTTTTATTGCTTTTTCATATTCCTTAATAACAGTATCAGGATTTAAACCCAGCCATGTATCGGAAATGAAGGCCTTCCTCGCCTCAAAATAGCCTTTAGATCCCTGATTATATTTAATTGCTAAATTATAAAGATAAAGAGCCGTATCCTGAACTGCCTTAATTTTTTCAGGCGACGCTTTTGTTGAGTCGTGTATATACCACAGTGCGTCTTCCATCTTGTAGAAAATCCATTTGCTGAATTTTTCAGGATTCATTTTAAGAACTTTCCATCCGTAAGGAAGTGCGCTCTGATAATCTTTATTCTTGAAATATTCAGAAAACAAGCTATACTGTGCAAGTATATTAAGAGAATCGGGAGTACCGACTGTCGAATCAGCTGCCTGAATTGACTTTGCGCTTGCGGGAACGGCGAACAGCATAATTAGCAGTGCATAAAGGCTGAATTTGTTTAATTTATTTTTCAATATTATTCCCTCAGTATTTTTAATTAGATTATCTTTCGGTTCTAATAAACCAGATTTCCCCCAAACTTAAACCCAAATCAAATTTTATTGTGTGCTCTTTAACAACGCCGATTTCGGAAGAACCTCTAAAAGAGTACTGCAGACCGACGTCCAGTGTATTTGCGTAGCTCAAAGGAATCGAGAAGCCCCCGGCCACTGAAAACTGATCTATGCCGGAACCGTTTACTAGATACTGTGTCTGGTCATAACTTAAACCTGCGCGCCATATGATTTGTTCCCAAAACGAATTCCCCACTCCCCTGCTCGGCTGATATTCCATTCCAGCGCTGACCTTAACCGCATTCCTCAAATTACCTGATTCAGCCCCGTTAAAGGAATAATTCCGCCACGCTTGAGTAACAACATCCAAACTTAATAAATAATTGTTATTAAACACAAAACTGAGCCCCGCAGAAATTCTGAGCGGGATTTTCATCGACACGCTCCCGTTACCCGTAGTATCGGTTCTAACTGAAGAGCTTGTGGTAAGCAATGTATCTGTTTCTAAATTGGCAATGTAATTAAACGCTAACCCAAAACGGAAATCGGCAATTTTATCGGATGAGAAAATCGGAGCGATATCGGGACTAATAAATCCGAAAGTACTCCCCAATCCGCCCGATCTATACGTTCTCTCGAAAGTGGTGGATATATCGTTTACACTTGAGGGATTTACTTTAGACGTATAATTGAAGTCGCCGAAATAATAATCTAACGTCGCACCTACCACAAGATCAAACGGAAGCTTAAATGACGAGCCAATAAAAGTCTTCGACAGCCCGCCGGTTCCTTTATAAGATATTGTATAAGTATCGACTGATGAACCGAACTCTATCGGTTTTTGCACTACATCGTAGTTTACCCTGCTGTAAGGTACAATACCCATAGCAACGCCTACTCCATATTCCCTGCTGACAGGGAATGAAAAAGTGAATCCGGAAAATCTGGCATCACCGTAATAGCCGCTGCCGGAGTTATCGGACACAAATTTACCGTTATAATTTATTCCCGTTTCCAATCTTGTTGTGTTAAGTCTGTACCAGCCGGCCGGATTAATTATGCTGAGGGAATGTTTGAATGCAATTGAGGTTCCGAGCTGTCCCATTCCAAGCATTCTCGCGCTGTAGTAGTATTCAAGATCCCCGATGCCTATTTTCGTATACGGTGAAAGTCCCTGCGCAAAAAGCGGGACCGACATAACAAACAGTAATAGCAGGATTATTTTTTTCAAATTAAAATTCACGCTTATTTTTGTGATGTATAAATTATTTTTAATCTCGGCCTTAACGAATAATCTTTCGCGGAGCTTCCTTTTAGAGCAAAGAGCTCAAGTCCCCTGGACTGATTATTGGCCTGGATAAGCATTCCCTGATTCTCGCCCGTATCGATCCACTTCTGTACAATTGCTGTTATATTACCGGTAAACTGATTGCCGTTCCTGTACAGGACAATACTCTGAAGAGTATCGTAGGCTAGAGTTGTACTGTCGCTCAAATTTATTGCAACCAGAGAATTTAGGTAATTATCTCCGGTAATAGTTTCAAGAGTATCGACATTAAACGTTAATTCCGCATGATTAATTAATGTGTTGCCGGGGATGCGGGAAACATCGAACCATATTTTAGAGTTGGCAATAAGACCGGCCTGGACCATGATATCTTCCTGCGGAATTTGAGGCAGATTTCCCTTTACCACACTTATATCCTGTGCCGGGAAAAATGTGAGTGTATCGGTATAGACACCCGGCTTTTCAATAACAATTTTTAACAGCGTTGCCACACTCGAGCTAATTGACAAAGCCTGGTAGCCGATAACCTTCTTTGCATTCTGCGACGGTTTGAAATATATACCTTCGCTGCTCGACAAAGTTGTATCGGCCGATTCCTTCAGCCACTCGGTAGCAATGGAGTTGCTAAGAGTAAAAGTTGTTAATGTATCCGTGAATTTTCTGTTTGAGCTGAGATCGGATGCGTCGTAAGAAAGTCCCGGCAGACTGTCCGCATCAAATCCGGAAGCAGTCCATGGTGAATTTACCTTGTGCACTGTGAAGTCAAGAGGCGCGAGCGAATCACCGAACGTATAAACCTTCGACAGCTCAATCCAGGAAGATTTAACGGTTGCGCTGTCGTTTAACATGGCAGTACGTATTGAATCGGAGAGAATAATCAAAAACTTCATTAAAACGGAAGCTTCAACATTATGGCTCTTGCCTATTAAGAGAGTGGAAGCGTTTCCCAAAGGTATGGTTCTTTTGAAGTAAGATGATGCTTGCATCAGAGAATCAGTATACGAGTCGATCTGATTAACATTTACCAATTCTCCTTTCAACATCTGGGTTCCTACCGGTGAAGGTGAGTTACTGCAGGAGATGAGAGTTAGGGAAAAAATTCCCGCCGTTATAAGTAGGACTAATTTGTTGAACAATTAATTATCTCCGGTTAAATCATTTTGAATAAATCGGCAAACTTCCGTAATATTTTCGGCCACAAAAGTGGGAAATTTATTTTGTTTTTGCAAGATAGAAAAACTCTCCCTACCGTAACCCGTCTTTACAAGTATCGTTTTTATTCCGGCATTCACACCGCATTCCACGTCACTTACCGAATCACCCACAAAATAGGAACCTATCAAATCTATTTTCATGTCTTCCGCCGCCTTTAGAACTAATTCCGGTGAAGGTTTCCTGCATCCGCATTGCTCGGCCGGACTAAAATCCGGATGTGCCGGACAATAATAAAATGCATCTAAGGAAACGCCGTATTCGGATAAAAGCTCATTAATCCTGGCATTTACCGCCTGAACCATTTCATGAGTAATAAGTCCCCTGGATATTCCGGATTGATTGGAAATGACAATCAGCTTGAAATTAAGCTGATTCTTTAAGATTGAGAGAGCTTCCCCCGTACCGGGGAAAAGCTTAACGTCATTCGGGTCGCCTAAGTAGCCTGGATCTTCGTTTATTGTTCCATCCCTATCAATAAAAATCGCAAAATTAGACATCAATTGCTGTTTAGTATTGTTTTATACAGTTCTATATATTTTTTAGCGGAAGAGTTCCAGCTAAAATCCGATTTCATCCCGTTCTTCATTATTTTGGCCCAGGCCTTCTTATCTTCAAAAATTTTCAGCGCACGCTTAAGCTCCTTTAGCATTGCCGCCGCGTTATACTGTTTGAAGACGAACCCGTTGCCCTCTTCGGTCTTTTCATCGAATTTAGTTACAGTATCCGCGAGGCCGCCTGTTTCTCTTACCAACGGCACCGTACCGTACATAAGGCTGTACATTTGGTTCAGTCCGCAGGGTTCGTACCTCGACGGCATCAGGAACAAATCGGAACCTCCCTCTATCAAATGAGCCAGCTCGTCGTTAAAACCGAGGTAGCTCGCAAATTTACCCGGATATTTTTTGCTCATCTTGTCGAAAAAGTTATGATACTTTTTGTCGCCCGTCCCAAGTAAAACCATCTGGATATTAAGCTTCATCATATCGTCAAAAGCCTTGTTGATAAGATCCAACCCTTTTGCGTCGTACAAGCGGGAAATAAGCCCGATGATAGGAATGTTCTCGTCGTACTCGAAACCGAACTTCTCGGCAAGTTCCTGCTTATTAACTGCCTTATTCGCCAGGTTCTTCAGCGAAAATTTCTTCGGAAGATGTTTGTCTTTCTCCGGATTCCATACCTTGGCGTCGATTCCGTTGACTATGCCGTAAAGATCGTTCTTTCTTTTTGCGAGAACGTTCTTTAACCCGGCACCTAATTCCTCGTCTGTCCTGATCTCGTTCGCGTATGTTTCACTTACGGTATTTATAACATCGGCGAATATAAGTCCGGACTTCATGAAATTCAGCTTACCGTATATCTCAAGCCCTTTCTCGGAATTCAGCTCTTCGGGCAGTCCGGTTTTATTGAATGCGGATTTAGGGAAAATACCCTGGTAAGCTAAATTGTGAACTGTGAACAAAGTCTTAAATTTCGAAAACAGTTCATCGTCCTTAAAAGTTGTTTTTAAGTAAGCCGGTATAAGTCCGGTCTGCCAGTCGTTGCAGTGAATAAGGTCGGGTATCCAGCCCAGTTTTGAGATAAGCTCGAAAACCGAATTGGAAAGGAGTATAAATCTTTCGTCGTTATCCGGATAATCT
>CAWBBX010000127.1:0-20236 GCA_963787005.1 uncultured Bacteroidota bacterium | reverse complement strand
TGTTTACAATCGTTAAGGAACTCGGAAAAACATTCGGCAATGATCTTCACATAGGAAACGGACGTATATACGAGAAGAACAGCGTAAACTATGTCTTGATATCCCCTCTGTCGAATAACGAAAAAGTAAAGATCGAAACGGATCTGCCGATAAATTCACCCGAGGTTCAATCCGTATTACTAAACAAGACATACATTTTTGATAACAGCGGTTTCGGAATCGGCACAAAAGGCGGTCACAAAAAAGAATATGCCATACCCGTTGCCGTCACGGTCCGCAGTCAGGAGCATGATTGGATATTAATATTCGAATTGAGAAACGAATGGGTACGCGAAGAAATAGAATTTTGTCTTAACGCCGTAAGAGCTGTATTAAACTACAGGCTCTTGTCCGAGTCAATTAAAAATGAATTTGAGCAGGCTTACCTGATCCAGAAAAGTTTACTCCCTACGTCTTCTCCGGTAATTTCCGGTTATCAAATTGCCGGGAAATCACAGCAGGCAGAGCTTGTCGGCGGCGATATTTTTGATTATTACAATTTCAGCGATGAGGAATTCGGTTTCTGTATCGGGGACGCAAGCGGGCACGGCATACCCGCGGCGCTGCTGGCTCGTGATGCAATTATAGGTCTGCGCATCGGGCTGGAAAATAATATGAAGATGGTACACACGCTGAAGAAAATAAACAGGGTAATATTTCAAAGCGTTTTTTCGAGCAGGTTTATATCTATCTTTTATGCCGAAATGGAACTAAACGGTAATTTATTTTACGTAAATGCCGGCCATCCGTCGCCTCTTCTCATGTATAAAGATGAGGTAACCGAACTGGAGTCAACTAGTATTGTATTCGGCGCACTATCCGAAATCGATCTCCGGAGGTCGTATGTAAAAATTCACCCCGGCAGTGTTCTCGTATTATTCACCGACGGAATTATAGAGAGACAAAACAGCAACGGAATTGATTTTGAATTAGAACGCCTGAAAGAAGTCATAGCGAAAAACAAACATTTGACCGCTGAGGAAATCCTAAACGCTATATTTCAAACCGCAAACCGGTTCGGCAACACTGGCAAATGGAAAGATGATGCAACTGTTGTTGTAATAAAAAGAGACGATTAGCTCTTCGGTCACAGCCTTTTCTTACCCCTCTTATCCTTCAAAAGGATTAATCCCTTTTTCATCCGTTAGAGTCATTTTTAGTTAAACGCATTTTCAATACCTTGTTGTAAAGTAAAACCGTTTGACAAGAATAATATTATTCTATAGTAACTCACTTTAATTAATAGAGATGATTGATGAACATTGTTTTAGTATACCCGATGTATCCGGACACGTTCTGGAGCTTTAAGCATGCTTTGAAATTTGTATCAAAAAAAGCAAGCTTTCCTCCGCTGGGTCTTTTAACAGTCGCAAATATTCTGCCCAAAGATTGGAATAAAAAAATAATCGATATGAATGCAAATGAATTGAGGGACGATGAGATTCTTTGGGCAGATTTTATTTTTATAAGCGCAATGTCTATACAAAGCGAGTCGGCCGAAGAGGTAATACGAAGATGTAAAAAGTTAAATGTTAAAATTGTTGCCGGCGGACCATTGTTTACCAGCAGCCCTGAAAATTACGGCAACATCGATCATCTGGTTCTTAATGAAGCCGAGATTACCCTTCCGATGTTTTTAAACGATCTTAGCCGGGGGAAACCTAAACAAGTTTACACTTCGGAAGACTGGGCGGATATTACAACCACTCCCCTGCCGTTTTGGGATCTTATATCGATTAATGATTATACTTCAATGAGCCTTCAATATTCGCGCGGCTGTCCTTTTGACTGTGATTTCTGCGATATAACCGTTCTTTACGGAAGAAGGCCGCGCACAAAAACCAGGGAACAAGTTTTGGCCGAACTAGACGCGCTATACTATACCGGATGGCGCGGACCTGTTTTTTTTGTCGATGATAATTTCATAGGCAATAAGGCGAAACTGAAAAATGATATCCTCCCCGCGATTATTGATTGGAATGAGGACAAAAAAAATCCGTTTTATTTTAACACGGAAGTATCTATTAATCTCGCAGACGACGACAAACTGATGAGGATGATGGCTAAAGCAGGATTTGAGGCCGTGTTCATCGGTATAGAATCTCCGAATGAAGAGAGTTTGATCGAGTGTAATAAGATTCAAAATAGGAACCGCGACTTAGTGGCTAGCGTAAAGAAAATTCAAGAGTTTGGTTTGGAAGTTCAAGGCGGTTTTATTGTCGGTTTTGATAACGATCCGCCTACAATATTCGATAAGCTTACAAATTTTATACAGGAAACCGGAATTGTGACCGCTATGGTAGGGCTGTTAAACGCACCGAACGGGACGAAACTTCAGAAGAGACTCTTGAGCGAAGGAAGATTATTAAAGGACTTTACCGGAAACAATACCGACTTTTCAATCAACTTTATTCCTCAAATGAACACCGAAGTACTGCTTGACGGCTATAAGAAAATTTTAAATACGATATATTCGCCCAAATATTACTACGAACGCGTAATGCGCTTCATGAAAGTCTTTGAGCCGAAGAAGAAGAAAGTGTTTCACCTTAACCCTAATTATATTCTCGCCCTCTTTAAATCCATATTTAAATTGGGAATATTCGGTGAAGAAAGATATTATTACTGGAAATTGTTTTTCTGGTCGTTATTCCGTAAACCACAGCTTTTTTCCCTGGCAATATTATTTACGATTTACGGATTTCATTTTAGAAAAATATCCAATCTTTATTATTAACTGAAGTTACGCAAAGTCTGTTTTTTGTCATATTGAACGTAGTGAAATATCTCAAAGTAACACAAAATCGCATCCTTGAGATTCTTCGCTTCGCTCAGCAGTACAGTTTTGCGTTACTTCAGCTAGTAATTATTTCAGTGGCTTTCAGTTCAGAAAAATTACAATACTGCCGCAAGGGATAAATACTCTTAAATTGCATTAGTTTTCGCTACGATCGGAAGCCCCTCTCTTATCATCTTTATAATAAACTTTATACTCCATTTTTCATCCCTTTGGACGATTCATTTTCCTGACAACTTTTGTAGTTTATTGTTGAGTATTGACGTTAGCCTCGCGGGCTTAACCGTATAATATTGTGCGTAAAAAAAATGAGGCATATTACGTTGCAATTCTCTTTCCCCTTCTCTAAGGAAAATCTATGAAGGTAATAAACCCGAAAATAAATGAGTCTCTGTCCCGTTTGAAGATTCACCTTAGTGATAATTTTATTATTAAAAAATCAGATATAGGCAAGCCGCCGCTGCGCTCGGAATTATTTAGTGCCGACCAGATGGAGCAGCACGGTAAGGCCCTTGCAAGCTCGCATACCTTAGACTTCGTTCGTACTCCCGATCAGCACCTGCTGGCAAGGCTGGCAGATAATGAAGCCTTCTTGTTTGAGGTCCATACTTTATTAACCGAAACTGTTAAGTCAAAACATCAGATTACGCCTGCCGGTGAATGGCTGCTTGATAACTTTTATTTAATTGAAGAGCAGATCCGCACGGGCAAAAGGCATTTACCCAAAGGCTACAGCCGGGAGCTTCCCCGGCTTTCGAATGGACCTTCAAAAGGTCTGCCCCGCGTTTATGACATAGCGCAGGAAGTTATTTCACACGGTGACGGCCGGGTTGATCCGGAAAATTTAAGCCGTTTCGTAGCCGCTTACCAGACTATCTCAACTCTAAATTTAGGCGAGCTGTGGGCAATTCCTACAATGCTGCGGCTGGCATTGATAGAAAATCTCCGCCGCGTGGCCGTGCAGGTTGCCGCGGGGAGAAACGATAGGGATTTGGCTGATTCATGGGCTGATCAGATGTTAGAGGTTGCCGAGAAGGACCCGAAAAGCTTAATCCTTATAATCGCGGATATGGCGCGAACCAACCCGCCGATGAGCACTCCGTTCGTTTCTGAATTTTCACGCAGGCTGCAGGGATTAAGCCGCGCAATGGTGTCGCCGCTTACATGGATTGAGCAGCGTCTTTCCGAATCGGGCCTTACGATTGAAAAATTAGTACAGTCGGGCAATCAACAGCAGGCCGCCGATCAAGTTTCTATAAGCAACAGTATCGGCAGTCTTCGCTTCCTGGAATCTACGGACTGGCGCAAGTTTGTCGAGACTATGAGTACCATCGAACGAATCTTGTACAAAGATCCGGGCGGAGTCTACTCTAAAATGGATTTTGCTACCCGTGATAGTTATCGGCATGTAATTGAGAAGATCGCGAAAAGCAGTCCTCGATCGGAAGAAGAGGTAGCAGAAATCGCAATCCGGCTGGCGAACGATATCGCCGTAAGCAAAGGCAGCAATGACAGAAAAGCACATGTCGGATTCTACCTGACGGATAAGGGTTTGAAACAGCTTGAAGATCTGGCTGGAACAAAATTTTCCGTTTCTTCGGCTCTAAGAACGCTGGGTTGCAGGGTTCCGCTGCTGATTTATACAGGCGCTATATTTATGATGACTGTAATCTTCACCGCGGGTTTAACGGCCACAGCCTTTGCGGGAGGAATGCGCGGATGGTGGCTTGGACTTTTAGCCATGCTCTTTATATTGTGCTCAAGTCAGCTGGCGGTCGCTCTTGCGAACTGGCTGTCTACATTATTGGCTCTGCCCAAACCTCTACCGAAAATGGATTTCGCAGAAGGGATACCGCCTGAATACCGCACTCTTGTTGTAATCCCGTCTATGTTAATAAACGCTAAAAACGTCAAAGAATTGATCGAGTCCCTAGAAGTTCGATTTTTGGCCAACCGGGATAAAAACCTGCACTTTGGCCTATTGACCGATCTTCATGACTCCGATAAAGAAACACTTCCTGAAGATGAGTCGCTGGTGCTCCTGGCTAAAAAGAAAATCGAAGAGCTTAATGAGAAATACAAAGGTTCACGCAACGATACTTTCTTCCTTTTTCATCGTCCAAGGCAATGGAATTCTAAAGAAAACCTGTGGATGGGATATGAACGCAAAAGAGGTAAGCTTGAGGAATTAAATTCTATGCTCCGGGGCGGATCGCAAAGCCGATTTTCGCTTGTCATCGGAAAGACAGAACTTTTACAAAGCGTAAAGTATGTAATTACTCTCGACACCGATACGCAATTACCGCGCGACTCGGCCGAACAGTTAGTCGGAGCCATGGCCCACCCTCTTAACCGTGCGCATTATGACGAAGACAAACAAAAAGTATGTGAGGGGTACACAATTTTGCAGCCGCGCGTTGCTGTGAGTCTCCCGGGAACAAACCGTTCGCGTTATGCGCGTCTGTACGGAAGTCAGCCCGGAATAGATCCCTACACCCGTACCGTCTCAGATGTGTACCAGGATGTGTTCGGCGAGGGATCATTCATCGGTAAAGGTATCTACGATGTCGATGTGTTTGAGCGGGTTCTCAGAGGACGCTTTCCCGAAAACCAAATTCTCAGTCACGATCTTATCGAGGGATGTCACGCCCGCTCAGGACTCTTGAGCGATGTACTACTATATGAAGAATATCCGTCTAATTATAATTCAGACGTAAGCCGCCGGCACCGCTGGATTCGAGGTGACTGGCAGCTGGTGCGCTGGGTAATGCCGTTCATTCCCGGTCCCAGCGGCGGATTAAAAAAAAATCCTTTATCGGGACTCTCACGATGGAAAATCTTCGATAACCTTCGAAGAAGCATTGTTCCTTTGGCGCTGACACTTTTGTTTTTGGCCGGCTTTACGATCCTGCCGCAGTCCTGGTTCTGGACTTTGCCGGCGATCGGAATTATTTTTATTCCTTCACTGCTTATCTCCGTCCTCGATTTGCTGAGGAAACCGGCAGATATGCTTATGCGCCGGCACATCTCAGCATCATTAAAATCAGCATACACGCACTTCGCCCAGGCGGTTTTTATGCTCATTACTCTCCCCTATGAAGCGTTTTTCGGGTTGAACGCTATTACCCTTACTGTCTGGCGGATGCTAATTTCCCGTAAAAAACTTCTCGAATGGAATCCGTTCAACGTTAGAGGGCGCCTTAACCGCATCAGTCTATTGAGCTCTTATAAGACTATGTGGATATCTCCCGCTGTTGTAATTTTTTCTTTCCTTTATTTCGGGCTTTCAAAACATCCTGTTCCCGCTTTTGCCTTGCCTATATTATTTCTCTGGGCCGTGTCTCCGGCAGTCACATGGTGGATAAGTCTGCCTCTCACTCAACGAGCAGCGAAGTTAACCGTCACTCAAAAATTATTTTTACGGGATCTTTCAAGGAGGACATGGCGCTTCTTTGAGACCTTTGTCGGCCCTGAAGATAACTGGCTGCCACCTGATAATTTTCAGGAAAACCCGGTTGGCGTTGTTGCGCATCGCACCTCTCCGACTAATATGGGTTTAGCGCTCCTCGCAAATTTATCGGCATTCGATTTCGGTTACATTTCCACCGGACAGCTTATCGATCGTACATCGAATGCATTTCGAACCATGGAAAAACTGGAGCGGTACAAAGGACATTTCTTAAACTGGTACGACACACAATCTTTGCTGCCGCTGCGGCCCTTATACATATCCTCGGTCGACAGCGGGAATCTCGCCGGCCACCTGCTAACACTCCGCCAGGGTTTCCTTGCTCTTCCCGATAATAAAATAGTGAGCCAGCGACTTTTTGAAGGAATAAGTGATACGCTAAGGGTTCTTATTGATATTGCCGAAGGAGACGATAATGATCAATTAATAAAATTTCAAAAAGAACTGGAGTTGATTATCAATTCCCCTCCGGTTTCTCTTTCGGCAGTATGGCAAGGTCTTCACAGAATGTCGGTATCTGCCGTTAAATTAAGAAACAATTTAACTTCAAGCCCTGAAAATCAAACTGCAGAGTGGGCTTTTGCGCTCGACGAACAATGCCGGAGCGCCGCGGATGAGCTGACGTTTCTGGTTCCATGGATTAAGATGCAGGTATCTCCGGACATTCAAAGCTTCATTCCCGGTTCCGATGAAATACCGACATTGCTAGAACTGGCAAACCTTGATAAAGAATTTCCGCCCGTTATCGGCCGGCTTTCCCCTGAAATGACGACAGAAAATAACGAGCGGCTCAATGAGTTTCGGCAGCTTATAATTAAGGGAGCCAAGCGCGCTAATGAGAGGATTGCTGCTATCAATAAGCTTGCAATACAATCAATTGAACTTTCCGATATGGAATATAATTTCTTGTATGACAGGACACGCCACTTACTTTCCGTCGGTTACAATACCGAAGAAAAACGCCGGGACCCGAGTTATTATGATCTGCTGGCCTCGGAAGCAAGACTAAGCAGTTTTGTAGCGATCGCGCAGGGGCAATTACCGCAGGAAAGCTGGTTTGCATTAGGACGATTGCTTACGTCAATAGGCGGTGAACCGATTCTTCTTTCATGGAGCGGTTCAATGTTCGAGTACCTGATGCCGCTTCTTGTGATGCCGACATACGAAAACACGCTGCTTGACCAAACTTATAAAGCGGCTGTGAAAAGACAAATTGAATACGGAAAACAGCGCGGCGTTCCATGGGGAATTTCAGAATCGTGTTTTAATACGGTCGATGTTAATCTCAATTACCAATACCGTGCGTTTGGTGTGCCTGGATTGGGGCTCAAACGCGGATTGGCCGAAGACCTGGTTGTTGCGCCTTATGCATCTGCACTCGCTCTGATGGTTGAACCCGAAGAGGCGTGCGTTAATCTTCAGCAGCTTGCTTCCGGCGGATTTGTAGGAAAATTCGGTTTCTACGAATCGATAGACTTTACCGCTTCACGCCTTCCCCGCGAGAAAACTAGAATTGTGGTTAAATCTTTCATGGCGCATCACCAGGGCATGAGCCTCCTTTCCCTGGCTTATTTAATTCTGGACCGCCCGATGCAAAAACGCTTTGAGTCGGATCCCTTGTTCGAGTCAACCATGCTGCTGCTGCAGGAAAGAATTCCAAAAACAGCTTCGTTCTTATCGCATACTTCCGGACTCTCGGATACTCATACTAGCTCCAGCAGTCCGGAGATACCTGTACGTATAATTAAAAACCCGGATACGGTAATTCCGGAGGTGCAATTGCTTTCGAACGGCCGGTACAGCTTAATGATTACAAACGCGGGCGGCGGCTACAGTCGATGGAAAGATATTGCCCTTACCCGCTGGCATGAAGACAGCACTTGCGACAACCGGGGCACTTTTTGTTTTATCCGCGATACGGACAGCGGAGAGTTTTGGTCAACGGCATATCAACCAACGCTGAAGCGGTCGAAGAATTATGAAGTTATCTTTTCCGAAGGGCACGCTGAATTCCGACGCAGTGACGAGAACCTCGATTTGCATACCGAGATAGTAGTATCACCTGAAGATGACATTGAGCTTCGACGTATTCATCTCACCAGCAGATCCCGGACACGAAGGAGCATCGATGTTACAAGCTACGCGGAAGTTGTTTTAGCGTCGTCCGCCTCCGATGCGCTGCACCCTGCGTTCAGCAATCTTTTTGTTCAAACTGAGATTACCCGCGACAGACATGCAATTTTGTGTACCCGCAGACCCCGCTCACCCGAGGACCAAACATTATGGATGTTTCATATGATGACGGTACGAGGGGCGAAAATAGAAGATGTGTCTTTCGAAACCGACCGGATGCAATTTATCGGCCGCGGAAATACAATTAACGCACCTCAAGCGATGAAAGAACCCGCCGCGCTTTCAAACAGTCAGGGTTCGGTGCTGGATCCTATTGTTGCTATAAGGTACCGCATAATACTCGAGCCTGAAGAAACGGCAACAGTAGATATGATTTTAGGACTTGGTGAAACCAAGGATAAGGCTTTAAGTCTTATAGATAAATACCATGATCGACGTCTCGCTAACCGGGTCTTTGAGCTTGCATACACACACAGCCAGGTAGTGCTTCGTCAAATAAATGCTGTAGAATCCGATGCGCAGCTTTACGGACGCCTCGCAAAATCAGTAATTTACACCAATTCTTTCCTGCGCGCGGATCCGGGCGTCATTTTAAAAAATCGTAGAGGGCAGTCCGGCCTCTGGGGATATTCTATTTCAGGAGATTTACCTATTGTACTGCTGCAAATTGAAGATCCGAAAAATATTAACCTGGTGAACCGGATAGTGCAGGCTCACGCATATTGGCGTTTAAAAGGACTGGCAGTTGATCTTGTAATTTGGAACGAAGACCGCGCAGGTTACCGGCAGCAGCTTCAAGAACAAATAATGAGGTTGATTGCCGCAGGTATAGAGGCTAACGCTATTGACCGGCCCGGGGGAATATTCGTAAGGCAGGCGGACCAGATTTCCAATGAAGACCGTATTCTTATTCAAACTGCCGCCCGCGTTATTATCTCAGATAAGCGGGGAACCCTGGAGGCACAAATTAATCATCGAGATACGGCAGAATTATCTGCTCCGCTTTTTAAGCCGGTACGAACATACAATAAAAACCACCAGGATGTTCCCGAGCCGCCGCGTACCGACTTGATCTTCTTTAACGGATACGGAGGATTCACTCGTGACGGACGTGAATATATAATCACCACATCGGGTAAGCAAGCAACGCCGGCACCTTGGGTAAATGTTTTAGCGAACGCAAACTTCGGAACCGTTGTCTCCGAAAGCGGTCAGTCTTATACCTGGAGCGAGAATGCCCACGAGTTTCGGCTTTCGCCCTGGAATAACGATCCTGTCAGCGATTCGAGCGGAGAAGCCTTTTATATTCGGGATGAAGAAACCGGGCATTTCTGGTCACCCTCCCCATTACCTGTAATCGGCTTCGGGAATTATATAAGCCGCCACGGGTTCGGTTACAGTGTTTTTGAACATACAGAGGACGGCATCCGGTCTGAGCTGTGGATTTACGTGGCAATTGATGCGGCGGTTAAATTTTCGGTACTAAAAATTCGGAATATGTCAGGCAGGCCGCGGCGGCTATCCGCCACAGGCTACGTGGAGTTGGTGCTTGGTGATCTGCGCTCGAAATCGGCCATGCACGTAATTACCGAAATTGAACCCGGCAGCGGCGCTATCTATGCTCGTAATTCATATAGTTCGGAATTCTCCGACCGGGTTGTTTTCTTTCAAACAGACGATACGATTCATACCTTAAGCTGCGACCGCGCCGAATTCATAGGGCGCAACGGCACTCTTCAAAATCCTGCCGCAATGAGTAAATCGCATCTTTCCGGTAAGGCAGGAGCCGCTTTGGATCCATGCGCCGCCGTACAAGTTACTTTTGAACTTGACAATGAACAAGAGCGGGAGATCATCTTTAAACTAGGCAGCGGCATTAATTATAATGATGCAGAAGAATTGGTGCAGCGATTCCGGGGATCAAATGCCGCACGAAGCGCATTAGAATCGGTATGGCAGTATTGGAATCGCACTCTAGGAGCGGTGCAGGTTGAGACACCCGATACTTCTTTAAATGTACTTGCAAACGGATGGCTTTTATACCAGACTTTAGCATGCCGAATTTGGGCGCGGAGCGGATTCTACCAATCCGGCGGCGCTTTTGGTTTTCGCGATCAGCTGCAGGACGTTATGGCACTCATTCATACCGAGCCGGGCCTTATGCGAAAACATCTGCTGCTTTCGGCGAGCCGTCAGTTTAAAGAAGGAGACGTACAGCATTGGTGGCACCCTCCCTCTGGACGGGGTGTTAGAACTCATTGTTCGGATGATTACCTATGGCTGCCGTTAGCAACTTGCCGGTATGTACTGAGTACCGGCGATACCGGAGTACTTAATGAAACCGTCAATTACCTGGAGGGCCGCGAAGTAAACACAGAAGATGATTCTTATTACGATCTTCCAAACAGATCGGAAGAAACCGGCAGCTTATACCAGCACTGTAAGCGTGCTATTTTGAAAGGTCTTCGGTTTGGTACCCGCGGCTTGCCGTTAATCGGCACGGGTGATTGGAACGACGGCATGAACATGGTCGGCAATAAAGGAAAAGGCGAAAGCGTTTGGCTGGCATTTTTTCTTTATGAAGTGTTTAAACAATTTGCGAAGGTCGCCGACGCGCAGGGAGATTTTCAATTCGTTGAACTCTGCATTAGAGAAAAATCCGCGCTGCGCCTGAATATAGAAAAGAACGGGTGGGACGGCGAGTGGTACCGCCGTGCATACTTCGACGACGGTTCGCCGCTCGGTTCAGCGGAAAATCCGGAATGCAAAATTGATTCCATCGTTCAAAGCTGGTCGGTCCTTTCCGGCGCCGGGGATGAAATACATTCGCATACGGCTATGAGTGAACTGAATAATCGCCTTGTTCGCCGGAACCATGGGTTGATTCAGCTTTTGGATCCGCCTTTCGATAAATCGGATCTGAATCCCGGCTATATAAAAGGCTACGTTCCCGGCGTAAGAGAGAACGGCGGACAGTATACGCACGCCGCTATCTGGGCTGCGATGGCGTTCGCCGAACTAAAAGACAGTAAACATGCATGGGAACTGTTTGGAATTATAAATCCCGTTAATCATTCAAAATCTCAGGAAGAAATTGCAGCGTATAAAGTGGAGCCTTATGTAATTGCGGCCGATGTTTACGCGCTCACGCCGCATATAGGCCGCGGCGGATGGACATGGTACACCGGTTCCGCCGGCTGGATGTACCGGCTCATAACCGAATCACTTCTTGGGCTTAGACTTAAAGTTGACAAGCTGTATTTTGAGCCGTGCTTACCTGCTGATTGGGAAACTTATAAAATATTATACCGGTACAGGGAAACTATTTACAACATTACAATTCTTCAGGTAGGAACCGGTGATGTTAATTTAATTGTCACCGTCGACGGAGTTAATCATAATGATAAATTTATTTCTCTCGTTGATGATCACGGTGAACATTCGGTAGAAGTAATAATAGTCCGTCCCGCTTAATTTATTTAAACATCTTTTAATTCTCGAATATCTTTAGCAGATTGATGAACACATGCGAGCAACGTTTCACCCCAAAGAGTTAGTTCCCTTTTCATCCTTTTGCCCGATTGAATTAACATTGATGACTGTGTAGTTTAATTTAGCACGATTATTATCAATCTGCCGGATTATAAACCAGGAGCTTAAAGTTATGAATACAAGAACTAGTAAACCCCTCATTCTCGCATTTATAATTGTTGTGATAGTCTCCCTCCTCTTTTTAGGCGGGGCGATTACGGCGACAATGAATAATGTCCAAACAAATGGGAACGGAATTATGAACAACATAAGCTGGATGCTGGTACCCGCCATGCTGGCCATGCTGCTCAGTTTTTTGCTAGGGTGGACAATCTTCTGGAAAAAGAATTATTGAATAATCAATTTTTCATTCAATAAAAGATATAATATGAGACATGTCAAGAAACTTATCACGGCTGCAGCATTTTGCTGCTTAATGATCCTTATAGAAAGCTGTTCATCATCCACACTTGTTAGTGTGTGGAACGATCCCACATATCATGAACCCCCGTTGAAAAAGATATTAATCATTGCGGTAATGAAGGATCCTATTCATAGGCGAATCTGGGAGGATGCTTTTGTGGGTGAGTTTTCCGAATTCGGTGTTAGCGCAACATCATCTTACCATTTATTCCCAAACGCATTACCCGATACTAATGAAGTTATTAAAGCCGTTCAAGAAAACGATTATGACGGGATTTTGGTAGCCAGGCATCTTATCCCCGAGGCCAAAACTCATTATGTCCCCGGTTATGTTTCGTCCGAGTTGAAATCGAGGTACGATCCATTTAAAGAAACATATTCCAGCTATTTTCGGGATGTTGAACATCCCTCATATATCGATTCTCTAATCGTTAAACGACGTGCGATAGAAGTTTGGGCTATTAGAAATAAAGAGCGGATAATTTGGGCGGCTACAAGCAATACTCCCGATCTGAATACTGTTGAAGCAGTTCAAAATGACATTACAAATCTTGTTGTGGACGATTTGGCGCGGAATGCTATTATCAGACTTAAAAAGTAAATAGACTGAACAAAATAAAATTTGAATAATTGAAAGGGTAATTCGCAATTACGATATAACTTGGGCAATTAATCTGTCACAACCGTAGTAATATTTTGGGGATATCAACTATTAACAACTCGATACTTACCTCTAAACAAGAAAACATATTAATCTTTTACTGTGAACTACGACGGCAGGACGGCAGTTATAATCTTACAATGGATACAAAAAAATCAACGGGGTAAAAATTATGAATAGTAAAGAGCAAAAAACTATTCTCCTTGTAGAAGATGATGCTATACTAGCCATGGCCGAATCCATGAAATTAAAAATTTACGGATATAAGGTTATTCATGTCTTAAGCGGCCTAGAATCATTTGAGGCTGTTAGAAATTATCATGCCGTAATTGATATTATTCTAATGGACATAAATCTAGGCGAAGGCTTAGACGGAACCGAAACCGCCAAAATAATACTTAAAGAACACGATATTCCTCTCTTGTTTCTTTCAAGTCATTCTGAACGTGAAATTGTTGATAAAACCGAGGATATAACTTCCTATGGATACGTTGTAAAAGATTCCGGTATTACCGTGCTTGATGCTTCAATAAAAATGGCATTCAGGCTTTATAAAGCGAATCAGAGATTAAAAAATCAAGGGATAGAAATTGAAGCCCAAAAAAGAGAATTACAAATATTTGAGAAACGGTATCGCAGGCTTTTTGAATCCGCCAAGGACGGTATTTTAATCTTAAATGCCGATAACGGGAAGATTGTTGATGTTAATCCTTATTTAATTGAAATGCTGGGCTATACAAAAGAAAAATTCCTTAGTAAAAATATCTGGGATATAAGCGCTTTCAAAAATATAGATTATTCAAAGCAATTATATAAAGAACTGCAAGATAAGGAGTATGTCCGCTATGACGATTTGCCCCTGGAAACTATTGACGGGAAAGTAATACACGTAGAATTCGTGAGTAATGTTTATTTAGTCGACAATGAAAGAGTTATTCAATGCAATATTCGTGATATAACAGAACGAATGAGATATGAGAAAACCCTGACGGACGACATAAATAAAAAAGGGGCGCTGCTCAAAGAAATTCAGCATCGTACAAAAAACAGCTTTAACATGATAACAAGCTTAATTCATCTTCGTGCCGATGTGGTTCACTCCGAAGAAACGAAAAATATTCTTGAAGAATTAGCGATAAAAGTAAAATCAATTTCGGATTTGTATTCCCTGCTATACGATACTAATTCTTTTTATGAAGTTCAGCTTAAAACATACTGCGATAAAATAATCGAATCAATGCACAGCCTTTCAGAACATATTACGATAAATAAATATATTGAAGATATTTCCGTTCCGTCTAAAAATGCGGCCGCCGTAGGAATGATTCTAATCGAGCTGCTGTCTAACGCCATCAAGTATGCTTTTCCTGATTATGATAGCGGAATAGTACAAATAGAATTAAAAACAGAAAATTCACAAATAATGTTGATAGTGGAAGATAACGGAATTGGCTTACAAAATGATTTTGATATAACTAAATGTAAAAGCCTCGGGCTTAATCTCGTAAGGTTAATGGTTGAACAGCTTAATGGTAAAATTAAATTCATATCTGAAAACGGCACCAAAGTTAGCATAGAAATTCCGCTGTGAAGTAAAAGAGTGCCCGATTCGGTAAGTACTGAAATAACTCTTCAAGTTTTTAATTGATTGCCGACAAATTAAACCAACCGAATACAATCAGAATTGTATTTATTACATACCACAAAGCAAAAGATGTAATCCCTTTTTCATCCCTTTGCTCGATTGATTTTAGAGGCTATCATCGATACATTATTTCAAATTTAAAGAATGATTTTCTGTTTTTGAATAACAAGAATTGGAAATATAGTTAAATAACAAATTATAAGGAGCATTCAATGAAGCATATAAAAATGTTCGTGTTGGCAGGCAGTGTTCTCTTCACCATAGTTGTTGCAGGCTGCGGAAGCGGTCCTGTGGTACTTGATAAAGAAGCGTCCACTTCTGCAATTAGTGCCGCTGAAGCGGTCGGTGCGTCAGGCATTCCCAGCGCATCTCTCTATTTACAGCTTGCAAAAGAGGAGTTGGCGAAAGCCGATGTATTTGCAGAAAAGGGCGACAAGGAACTAGCCGAATCAATGGTGCTGCGTGCCCAAGCCGACGGCGAATTGGCGGTAGCGCTCTCCCGCAGTGATACCGACAAGAAAGAAGCCGAAAAGGCAATAGAACGGGTACAAAAGCTTCAACGAGACAATCAAATACCTCAAGAAAGGAATTAAACAATGAAACATATGATTTATCTTATTATCATGGCATTTGCCGGACTGCTCGTTGGTTGCAGTGCAAGCATGCCCCCGCAAGAACTCTTGAACGCACGTCAAGCTTACCAGCAGGCGAGCAATGGGCAGGCAGCACAATTGGTACCGGCAGAACTGCACAAAGCACAAGCAGCACTTGCCGTTGCAGAGAAGTCTTTCCAGGACGAACCTGATTCGTATCGTACACGTGATCTCGCCTATGTAGCGGATCGTAAAGCCAAGTTGGCAGAGGCGTTAGCAGCTACTGTTGCTGAAAATGCAGCCACTGCAAAAGCGACCAAAGATTACCAGAAAACCCAGACAGAGATAGTGAAGAGAAAGACAGAACAACTCGCCATAAAGCAAAAAGCATTAATCGATGCTGACCAGAGAACGGCTGATGCACAGGCAGCTCTTGCCAAACTTGCAGCAGTTAAAGAAGAAGCCCGCGGCCTTGTAATTACGCTTTCAGGCAGTGTCCTGTTTGCTTCGAACAAATCCGCACTAATACCGTCGGCGCAGAACCGGCTGAACAAGGTTGCCGATGCGCTTCTAGCAACCAAAGAGCGAAAACTCACTGTTGAGGGTTATACAGATTCGCAAGGCTCATCCAGCTACAATCAGATATTATCACAAAAGCGTGCGGATGAAGTGCGCTCATACTTAGTTTCACGAGGCTATCCCGGTGAACTTATTCAGGCACAAGGACTAGGTGAAGATTCTCCGATTGCAAGCAATGACAACGCCGAAGGCAGAGCTAATAATCGCAGGGTAGAGATCGTCGTCAGTAAATGAAGTCGAACAGTGACTTATCCATTAATACATAATTGAAAAAATTAGACCCGGAAAATTATCCGGGTCTTTTGTATTTATATTGTCTACTCCTCTTCCCATTTTAGTTTCCCCCGAAAACTCTATTCTTAAAGAACGACGGTGTTATATGACCATATTAAAAAGTTGACCCTCGTTGAAGAGCTGAAGCCTGAATTATATTCTACTGAGACCAATTAAAAATAAGCCGGTAATGGATATGATAATTTTCATTTGAAAATAATTTAAGTGCTTAAAAACCCCCAAAAGGACTAATCCTATTTTCATCCCTTTGTACGATTGAATTAAGAAGTCTCTCTTTATAGCTTAAGAAATGAAGAAGGGCCCTCCTATATACGTGAGTAACGGTGCGCAAGCTCAAAAAATATGAGGCCGAAATTCAGATGAAAAATCCAAATACAAAAGACAAGTTGAACATTAAATTTTACACGTGGTATTTAAGCCGGTAGAACCTTTGAATAAGATTGATAAAAATTCTTAATCATTGCATTTCTAATTATAACGGTGCTTTTCCTGTACTTTGGCAGCGGTGAAATGATGAATGGCAGTACGAAAGGAAGAATTGTTGAAAACGGTTAGCTAGGCAATAATAGCTGGCGGTGGTTCTCCGCTTTAGTTATTATCGTTTTTGGTGCTTCTTTCGGCTGGCTGCTTTATAGAAAGAAAAAATAATGGAAGTAAACATTCATGCCGGGAAACCAGCCGGACCGGAGATGCTGGTTAACGTACCAAAACTTGTCACTGCTTATTATACCGAAGTACCTGATCCTTCGGTGTCTTCACAGCGGGTTATGTTCGGAACTTCCGGGCATCGCGGCTCAGCCTTTGACAAAGCTTTTAACGAATGGCATATTCTCGCCATCACACAAGCCATTTGCCTCTACCGCATTCGGCAAAAAATTGACGGGCCTCTGTTCCTCGGAATGGACACGCATGCTCTCTCCGTACCGGCTCTAGCCACTGCGCTGGAAGTTCTGGCCGCAAACAGTGTGGAAGTTATGATTGCGGAGAATGATGAATATACCCCTACCCCTGTTATTTCTCACGCTATTATTACATACAACCGGGGGCGCAAAACAGGACTCGCCGACGGCATAGTAATCACGCCTTCACATAATCCGCCTCATGACGGTGGTTTCAAATACAATCCTCCCAACGGCGGGCCGGCTGATAAAAACGTAACCGGCTGGATAGAAGCTAAGGCTAACGAGTTTCTTGAAAATGGTCTTACGGATGTAAAAAGAATTCCCTACGAGAAAGCTCTTCGTGCGGGCACCACACACCGGTTTAATTACATCGATGGTTATGTGAATGATCTCGGTAATGTAATAGACATGAACATCATTCGCGATGCCAAGATTAGTATGGGGGTTGATCCGCTAGGGGGCGCCGGCGTGCACTATTGGGAACCGATTGCCGAGCGATACGGATTGAACCTTACGGTCGTCAACAAGGCAGTCGATCCGACCTTCAGCTTTATGACGGTTGACTGGGACGGTCAAATACGAATGGATCCGTCTTCACCTTATGCAATGCAAAGATTGATTGATTTAAAAGATAGCTACGATATTGCCTTTGCCTGCGACACAGACCATGACCGGCACGGAATCGTTACAAGGAGTACGGGACTACTTCCGCCCAATCATTACTTGTCAGTCGCCATCTTTTACCTTTTTCAAAACCGGCCGAAGTGGAGCAAGGATGCGGCGGTCGGCAAAACATTGGTAAGCACTTCGATGATCGATCGTGTAACGGAAAAACTCGGCCGCAAACTTTACGAAGTGCCGGTCGGTTTTAAATGGTTCGTTGACGGATTGCTCGACGGCTCGCTTGGCTTCGGCGGCGAAGAGAGCGCGGGTGCTTCTTTTGCCCGCATGGACGGAAAAGTTTGGACAACTGACAAAGACGGAATTATTCCGGCTTTACTTGCGGCTGAGATAACGGCTAAAATGGATCGCGATCCCGGCCAAATATATAAAGAACTTACTCGTGAGTTCGGTGAGCCCTTCTATGATCGATTTGAAGCGCCAGCCACTTCGGATCAAAAGGATCTGTTGGAAAAACTCTCTCCCCGGCAGGTCAGGCTCACCGAACTGGCTGGCGATAAAATCCGGACCGTTCTAACAAATGCGCCCGGCAACGCCTCCCCCATAGGCGGATTGAAAGTAACCACAAAAAGCGGATGGTTCGCTGCACGTCCGTCAGGTACCGAAAACATTTATAAGATTTACGCGGAAAGTTTTCGCGGAGCGGATCATTTACGGAATATTCTGGAGGAAGCTCAAATAATTGTTAACGATGCATTAGCCGCGAAGCAGCAAACTGAATCACAGCTAAAATTAATTATTTAGGATAGATCATGAACAAACCGACACATGTGATCAAACAAAATGGAGCCGGCATAAATCTAGAATCTCTAATGGACATGCTGGCAAGCGAAGACGGTTTGACCCGCAAGAAAGCTCGGGAATTATTAGCGGATCTCGGTAAACCCGCTGTCCTTTCCCTAACCTACGTCCTGCGCAATTCAAAGATAGATCAACTTCGCTGGGAAGCGGCCAAAACTCTAGGCTCAATAGACGATACAAGAGCTATTCCGGCACTGATTAAAGCACTCGAAGACAAAGACCAGGATGTGGCGTGGCTGGCCTCCGTTGCATTGAAAAAATTCAAACAAGCCGCCTGGCCGCAATTATTAAGCGTGTTGATAAAAAGCAAATCTGATTCTGCTTTATTGCGCCGGGGAGCTCATCATATTTTACAGGATCAGAATGCGGAAGGTTTCAATGAATTGCTTACAACTTTAACGAAGGCTTTAGAACCCGGTATGGCTCCGGAATCAACAGCGATAGCCGCGTATAACATCCTCAGTCAAATGAAGGGAAAATCATAAAATCCCATTCATAAACGAAGGACATGAAATTCCGTTAAAGATAAATATTAAGGAAAATCAATGAACGAAAAAACGAATGTGAAAATGCTCTACTCTTTTCTGCCAACGGATGTTGATGGATTCGATTCGTTAGCCGAGCTTGCACTGGATATGCGATGGTCGTGGAGTCATTATGCCGACGAAGTTTGGAGAAAGCTTGATCCGGAACTGTGGGACTTTACTCAAAATCCATGGGTAGTACTGCAGACTGTATCGCGGGATAAGCTTGAGCGCAAGTTAGCGGATCCGTTGTTTCGTAAGGAAGTAAATAACCTAATCAAAATAAAGAATCAGGCTACGGATTTACCGGCGTGGTTTCAAATAAATCATCCGAAGACTCCTTTAACCTGCATCGCTTATTTCAGCATGGAATTTATGTTGAGCGAGGCGCTGCCGATATATTCAGGAGGTCTCGGTAATGTTGCCGGCGACCAGCTTAAAGCCGCCAGCGATTTGGGTGTGCCGGTGGTCGGAGTGGGCCTATTGTACCAGCGGGGTTATTTTCGGCAGGTGATTGATAAGGACGGAGCTCAGCAGGCACTGTTTCCGTATAATGATCCGGGACAATTGCCGATAACACCTCTTTTAAAACCGAACGGTGATTGGCTGCGGCTGGAAATTGCGCTTCCCGGTTATTCGGTTTGGCTGCGTGCCTGGCAGGTTCAGGTGGGCAGAATTAAACTTTACTTATTGGATACTAATGACACCGCCAACTTTCCGGCTCATAGAGGAATTACAAGCGAGCTTTACGGAGGCGGACCGGAACTGCGGCTTAAACAAGAAATCATACTCGGGATCGGAGGATGGCGCCTGCTCGCCGCTCTCGATATCCATCCGGAGGTTTGCCACTTAAATGAAGGACACGCTGCCTTTGCCGTGCTGGAACGCGCAAATAGTTTTATGAAAGATACGGGTCAATCTTTTGAAGCAGCACTGGCTGTTACTCGAGCCGGAAACCTTTTCACCACCCACACTGCTGTAGCAGCCGGCTTTGACCGTTTCCAACCGGCTCTTATCCAACAATATTTAGGCGGTTATGCAGAGCAGAAACTCGGCATAACACTTAACGAATTGCTTGCCATGGGCCGCCGGAATCCGAACGACTCATCGGAAAGTTTCAACATGGCCTATCTGGCCGTTCGCGGCAGCGGTGCAGTTAACGGC
>CAWBBX010000126.1:0-22665 GCA_963787005.1 uncultured Bacteroidota bacterium | reverse complement strand
ATCCTCGCGGGTTCCGATAACAAACTTCACCTCATCTGTCGGCTTGATATAATCTATATTCTCGTACATGTTCTTTTTCAGCATTCCGCTGGAAGGGCATTTGAGGTCCATAATAATTTTGACCCGCTGGTCAATAGTTTTTATTGGAAGGCTTCCCCCGGTCTCCACCATCACCGAATATCCCTCTTCGCAAAGCCTTTCCATAAGCGGATAACATTCTTCCTGGAAGAGCGGCTCGCCGCCGGTTACTTCAACCAGGTTGCAGCCGAATTTTTTCACCTCGGCAACTATTTCATCTATCGAGTAGTCTTTACCCTCATAAAAAGCGTATTCCGTATCGCAGTATGTACACCTTAAATTACAATAAGTTAGGCGCACAAATACGCACGGGAGACCGGCCATAGAACTCTCGCCCTGAACGGAATAATATATTTCATTAACTTTCAGCATAATTTATGAAATTACATGTTTTTACTTAATTTAGGCGTAAAATTACAAAAGTAAAATTTGACATCAAACCGGCGAATGCCTATATTTGGTGTCTATTTTTTAATATTCAATTAAAAAGGTTTTTTCGAATATGGCAAGTCATAAATCGGCAAAGAAGAGAATTCGCACTAACGAGAAGAAAAAACAAGTAAATAAAATTGCGGAGTCCAAAATAAAGACAGCTGTGAAGAAAGCGTTGGCCTCCGATGAAGCAAGCGAAGCCGAAAAATTGTACAAAGATGCGGTCGCTATATTAGACAGAGGTGCCAATAAAAACAAAATTCATTTGAATACTGCGTCTAGAAAAAAAGCCGCGCTTACGAAGCACTTGAACAACTTAAAAGCGGCTAAGTGATCTTAGCACTAACTAACTTTACCTTATTTGTGAGTCCCGATACCTCTCGGGACTTTTTTTTATGCCTCCCTACAGTTCTTCAACCGCGTCGATTCCCTCGGGCATGGGAAGATAAAACCTTACCGGCTGAATTGTGCCGTCCCTCTTAACCAATCTGTCTACTCTCTTTTTAATTATAACGCTGTGCTCTATGTGAACGTCGTTTTCCACAACCGACCCGAAGATGTAACTGGTACCTTTTATCAGAACGTTCTTGCCTATGCGAAGCGGATACTCATCGCTGCCGGTCATGTTAACGCTCGACTCGATCATGGAACCGTCACCGATTATAATGTTGCCCTTGATTATATCGCCGGACAATATTTCCACATTGTTGCCTATCTGCAGCGACTGTCCCGGGAAGCACGATAAATGTACGTTCTGCCTGACTACAACATCCTTCCCGAACCGCACGCTGCCGCTTACGTATACATTTTTCCGTATTTCAAGATTGTAATTGAGTTTCACTCCTTTGCCGATATGAACACCTTTTCCTATCGAAATATCGAGCGGTTCGTTTTCCCCGTCCATTTCCAATATTTCGTTCACTACGCTTTCCTCTATAAAGAAATCCTCCGGATCGGTTATTTCAATAATGTCTTTAAGCTTTTCGTATACTTTCTTCCTGGCAACTGCCTCCATCTCCTTTAATACCGATTTGTTGTTGAAGCCCATCACCACGTACTGCTCGAGCGGACTTACGGCCGTTACGGCATATCCCTTTTTGTTGAAGAGCGAGATGAGATCCGTAATATATATTTCGTTCTGCACGTTGTTGCTCGAGATGGAACCGACAAGCTCCGACAGCTTCCCGTACTTGAATGCGTATACTCCGGAGTTAAACTCTTTATTGTTTATTAATTCTTCTTTTGTATAAGCGTAGGTCCTGCCGTTGAATTTAACACGGTAAGGGATGTCGATCGGCAAAGAATGTATATCCTTGTTCTCCCTGATCTCGATAACTTTACCGAAGTCGTTTCCGGAGGAATTTCCTTTCTCATCGGACTCTTTAACCCTTATTATCCTGCCGTAAGCATTGTCTTCCGGCTTTCCTTCGAAGATACCGGTTAGCACCATCATGTCGGATTTCGTTCTGATAAATTCGTCCCTGAACCTCTTCATCGTATCCTCGTCGATCAGACCCATATCGCCGGGCAACACGTAAACATTTCCGTCAAAGCTCTTGTCGAGCTTTTTCAGCGCAACCTGCACGGCGTGTCCCGTGCCTTTCTGCGTTTCCTGGTAGGCGAATCCTGTGAAGTTTCTTTTCCCTACGACTTGAATAACGTCCTGCGCTTTTATTCCGACGACAAGTATTACGTTAATATTATTAATACCATTCCGGCAGGCATTGTAAACACGCTCAACCGTGGGTACTCCCCAGATCTTGTGCAGCATTTTCGATTTCTGCGATTTAATCCGCTTCCCGTGACCGGCAGCCAGTATAACGGCCGCCTCCTTTATTTTCGGATTAAATCCGGTGGAGAAATCTTTAATTAGATTATTTATTTCTTTTTTCTCGTTGGGGTTCATTCTAAATACTCCGTCGATTGAGCAATTGTTTAAGTGCCGTATAAAAAAATTAATAATTGAACAGTGAAAACACAATCCCGGGCCCGGCAAAATAATTTTGATCTCTTAAGCTGATTCCGCTTCCGGGTTTTTTCCTGCGGAAGTATGATAAATTTCTCCCGAAAGAAGTGAGATCAGGAAAACGAATACTATTGAAAGTACCGGCGAATCTATGAATCCCGCCAGGAACGCGGATAGCACAAGCGCCGAGAATCCGAGAAGAATACCGGTTACTAAATTCTTCGAAATAAAATCTAATTCTTTCCTTCTTACAAACCTTATTCCTTTTAACAATACGGTTATTATAATTGCTATGAATACAATAAGTCCCGCAAACCCGCTCTCAAAATAAACCTGAACAAAATCGTTGTGCCAGCTTCCTATGCCTTTATCAGCGAGCCTGTCGAAGTAAGGAAAGATATTGTGAAAGGTGCGCGGCCCGAAACCCAGAACCGGGTGTTCCGACCAAATCTTCGCTGCTCCTTCGTATAAAATATTTCTATCCGATAACTGTCCCGGGTGCTCCACTCTCTGTGATACTCCGGATGAATTGTTGAAGAACGAGATTAGCGCCAGAAAAAAGGTTACAAAAATTATAATTGCCGCGTGCTTAACTTTTATCTTGCCCAATAATATTCCGCCGACAAAAAGAAGCAGCGCAACAAAAGCGTTGAAGCGCCCCAGTGAAGTTACTATTCCGGTAAGCATTATTCCCGCACCTAAAGGAACAAGCACCCATGCGTATTTTTTCTCGTCGGCGTAAATAACCGTAATCATCATTCCCAGGGCGGCAAGCAGGAAAGACGAGAAGGTTGCGTAGCCGGATGAGAATGACTGTGCCCTGTCAACAATATTCAGATTAAACATAATTATACCGATAAGAGAGACTATTGACGCGGAGATTACGAACACGTAAATTATTTGCATTAATCTTTTCTTATCGAAAACTTTCAGATAATAGCTCATCGAAAAAAAGCTGAAGTAAAAAAGCGCATCCTTATAGTATGATTGAGAGCTTACCGAAGGATACTGTGAGAATATTATCGATAGTATTCTTATACCGCCGAATATTAATATAAGAGCGGTAAAAAGATCTACTGCTTTTCTTTTATTCTCGAGCTTCTCGAAAAGCCAGAGAAAGGAAAGGAGCCCCGCGAAAAGCTGCAGCAGAAAAATCGAGAGCATCATGCTCGCAACCGAAGCCGCAAATAGATAAAAGACCAGCTTTTCGTTAAATCTTGTTGTAATCATCCGGCATGAATATTTAATAATTTTGAATTAATCCCTGAACTGCATTTCATAAAATTTTCTGTAAAGTCCGTTATCATCCTTTATAAGATCATCGTGCCTGCCCATCTGAATAATATTGCCGCTGTCGAGTACGAGAATTCTCGTCGCGTTTCGAATAGTACTGAGACGATGCGCTATGACAACCGTCGTCCGGTTTACCATCATTCTTTCTATTGCTTCCTGTACAAGAAGCTCCGACTCGTTATCCAGTGCGGAAGTTGCCTCGTCGAAAATCATTATCTCCGGATTTTTCAGGATGGCTCTGGCTATTGATAAGCGCTGCCTCTGTCCGCCCGATATCTTCAAGCCTCTCTCGCCGATAACCGTATTATAACCGTTAGGCATCTCTGTTATGAAATTGTGCGCGTTGGCGGCTTTTGCCGCGGCGATTATCTTCTCTTCAGGGTAATCGCCCAGTCCGTATGCAATGTTATTCTTTATCGATTCGTTAAAAAGGTACGTCTCCTGCGTTACAATTCCCATTAAAGAGCGAAGACTGCTTAAAGACACTTCTTTTATGTCCGTACCGTCAATAGTAATTCTACCCGATGTCGGATCGTAAAACCGCGGAATCAGATCCACCAGGGTCGACTTTCCTCCGCCGCTCGGACCCACGAGCGCAATTATCTCCCCGCATTTAACCGTAAAATTCAGTTTATTTAAAATTATCTCGGGAGAATCGTCGTAGCTGAAGCTGATATTATCGAATACTATTGAATCCTTAAATTTCTTTATATCTTTTGCGCCGGGCACATCTACGATTCCAGGCTTTGTATCGATGATCTCGAAAATTCTGTCTCCCGCCGCACTCGATTCCTGTATCCTGTTGTTGACCGTACTTAACTCTTTAATGGGAGGCATGAGCTGAAAGATCGCGAATAAAAATCCGAGGAACTCGCTTGCTTTCAGTGTCTGATGCTGCAGAACGAGAACACCGCCGTAATAGATAATTACGACTCCTACGATAACACTTAAGAATTCCGTTATAGGAGATGACGCGTTCCTTATCCTTACAATCCTGAGCATCATCCTAAAAAAGTTTCTGGTTTCCGCCATAAATTTTTTATTCTCATATTCCTCCATTCCGAAAGCTTTAACTATCTTTACTCCGGATATGGTTTCCTGGAGGATACTGGTTATATCTGCCATCTTCGCCTGTACAACCGAGCTGTGCTTCCTCAGTTTAATTCCAACCCAGGCAATAATGAGCATAGAGAAAGGAAGAATAATAAACGCGAGCAAAGTTAGCCGCCAGCTTATACTGAGCGCAATGCCGATAAAAACGATTATGGTGAGCGGTTCCCTTATTAAGTTAAGGAACGCCGCGGAGATGCTGTTCTGTACCACGTTAACGTCGTTTGTAATTCTGGATATAAGATTGCCGACTCGCTCCTGCTTGAAGTAGCTCATCGGAAGCTGGTGAAGATGCGTGTATGCCCTGTCCCTCAGATCCTTCATCGTCCCCTGTTCCACGTACGATAAAAAATAAGCCTGCAGGTAGCCGAATACGTTTTTCAAAAGAAAAGTAAAAAGAACAATTATACATATTCTAAAAAGCGCTTCGGTTTTATCACCGCTGAACACGAAACGATTGAACGAATCGGATACTTCTTTCTCTATATGCTGAACCCAACCCGGCAGTATACTAGAAGCTTTCTGCACTGACGACTGCTGCTGAACCTGGGTATGCGCTCCGCTTTCCTGGAACAGCGTATCGAGGAGAGGAATGGTCAGGTAAACCGACGTACCGTTAAGTACCGCGAACAGAATAGTACAAATTACGGAAATGCTAAGGTGCTTCCAGTACGGACGCACAAATTTCAATATTCTTAAATAAGTCTTCACTAAGCGCTGAAATCCGGTATTTTAGGAATATTCGATACGCCGCAGCCGCCCTCTATCTTGATCGTGTCGAATAATTCCATGGTTTTATAATTAAATATTTTCAGAACCGACGATGGTCCGAAACCGTCGTCGAATATAACGTAATCCCCGTCTATAAAGAAATTTTTTACGCCGCCGCCTCCCCACTTCTTAATAATTTTCTTAGTCGCGAGCGAGTAGAGAAATATCCGTGAAGTATTCGGTTCCTTATTATAGATAGTCTCGTTGCGCGGCGAAATGTCGAGCGTAGAAAATATTATGCATTCTCCGCCTACTCCCCACTCCGCTTCCTTAAGATTTTGCGGTGATTTTGTAAGTACGGTTTTATTCCCGCTTTTCGAATCTATTAGAAAAACGGAATACATACCAGAATCTGCGGCTGCTTCTACCTTATCACCATCATTAGATTGAAAGACAGTCTTCGGCGCCGGAGGCCTGGGATACCCCTCTTTTGTTATATCATATGTCTTGGATTCGTTTACAAGTTCCCTGCCGAACTGGCTGTAGATAAACGTATGCTGATCTACGTAATTGGCCACGATCTTATCGAACGAATTTAAAATTATCTTAAAACTGTTGTCGGCTTCCCACTCCGTGAATACCTGCATCCCGCTGCCTATGGTCCTTATGAAATTCACTTTCGATGAATCCACGCCGAGCCTGTAAAGCTTCACTCTCGTTATAAATGGAAAAACTCCCCGCTTGCCGAACATTTTGGCCGTAATGAAGAATGCCGTTTTCCTGTTATCTGAGAACGACAGATCAACTATCTTTTCTCCTTTAACCGACCAGAATTTTTCGGCTTCCTTTGTCTTAAAATTGTACTTATACAGACCGGGGTAATAATCTATCATCCCCACAAAATAAAAATCAGACGGTTTTTGGATAACAACGTTTAAGGTATCATCCGGCTTCTCGGATTTACTTCCTTTATCAGAGCATCCGCTGCCGATAAGAAGTAAAAGTCCTAAAAGATACGGAGCGTATTTAAGCATTTAAATTACCCGCTATTTTTATAAACAAACTTAGTATTAAGTTAATAAATTTCATAAAATATGCCCATAAAGGACTATAAATGAAGAGGAGAAGGAGTATAGACCCGTAAAGCCCTAAGTTTAAAATCTTCGCGGTTATCTTACCCGGGAACAAATCAAAAAGTATATGAGAACCGTCGAGCGGAGGTATGGGCAGCAGATTGAATAGGCATAGAAAAATATTGAAGAAAACTCCGTACCAGAAAAAATTTATCACATATTGCTTATACTGGATATCCGTTCCCGCGAAAGCTACAAATAAGGCAAAGAATATAATTGAAAGAATAAAATTCGATAACGGTCCGGCAAACGAAACTATTGCGTCATCTCTAAGATGATTCTTAAAGTTCGCCCTGTTTACCGGCACAGGCTTTGCCCATCCGATAAGAGCAAAACCCGAAGCAAACGACGCGAGCGGCATAATATAAGTACCGACGAGATCGGCATGCTTAAAAGGATTAAGCGTTAGTCTGCCCTGGTTCTTCGCGGTGTCGTCTCCCAGCTTCGATGCGGAGAATGCGTGCGCGAACTCGTGAATCCCCAGCGACACGAAGAACATGGGTAAAAAAGTAATAAATGAAATCAGTTTCTCGCTTATGTGAATATTTGAAAAATCCATTATCCTCTCGGGTGAAAATCTCTGTGAACTTGTTTAATAAATTCTCTATCGATATGAGTGTAGATTTGGGTCGTCGAAATATCCGAGTGTCCAAGCATTTCCTGAACCGCTCTAAGGTCGGCGCCGCCCTCCAGCAGATGAGTGGCGAATGAATGCCTGAACGTATGCGGATGAACTTCCTTCTTTATACCCGCTTCTTTTACGTACCTGTCTACTATTTTCCAGATTCCCATACGCGACAGCTTTGTTCCCCTGCTGTTAAGAAAAATAAAGCTGCCGCTCTTCGCCTTATTCTCCAGGAGCGGCCGGCTTCTTGTCATATATTCGTTTATCCATTTTACCGCGCTTCTTCCTATCGGTACCAGCCTTTCCTTCGAACCTTTTCCTAGTACTCTTACTATCTCTTCTTTAAAAGAAGATGTTTGAGAGTTTAAGGTTTATAAGCTCCGATACGCGAAGTCCGCAGGCGTAAAGAGTTTCGAGAATCGACTTGTCACGCAGTCCGAGCTTATCTTCTGTATCGGGTTTCGAAAGTATAGCATCAACATCATTAACCGACAATACGTCCGGCAGGTTCTTGGAAAGCTTGGGAGCTGAAATTTTATCCACCGGATTCTCGGTTATGTATTTATTCAAATAAAGATACTTGAAGAAACCCTTGACCGAGGAAAGATATCTCGCGGCCGAGCTGCTCGAGAGTCCGGTATCGGCCAGGGATTTAAAAAACTTTGTTAAATGTTCGTTCTTGATCTCGGAGGGATCCTCCACGCCGCGGTCGCTTAAAAAGCCGAAAAGTGAATTAAGGTCGTTTCTATAAGAGGCAACGGTATTCTCCGATAAGTTCTTCTCCAGCCGAAGTACGGCCAGGTACTCTTTTAAAAATTGATTCATTCGTCGTCCGGGGTCGCGTCTATCCCTTTCTCCATCTCGTCCTGTTTCGGATACCTAATGCGCCTGTGATGCTGTCCGAGTAATATGCTAATGAAAGAATCTTTAATCTTAGTTATATCACTTAAAGTAATCGGCGAGTCGTCGAGCTGTCCGTCATCTACTCTGGATTTCACAATTTTGTCGATAACGTTCTCTACCTTCGCGGGATCGGTTTCCTCTATAGAACGCACGGCCGATTCGCATCCGTCCGCGAGCATAATGATAGCCGTTTCCTTCGAGTTAGGCCTAGGCCCGGGATATTTATAATCCTCTATGTTTACCTTTTCCTCGCCGTAAAGTTTTTTAGCTTTGTCGAGGAAATATGTTATCGTTGTAGTACCGTGGTGCATAGGAATAAAATCAATGATCTCCTGGGGCAGCTTGTTCTCCTCGGCGAGAGCGATTCCCTCATTTACGTGCTTTACTATAAGGCTTACACTTTCTTCCGGCGTGAGGTTTTCGTGCACGTTCTGGTTGTTAAGCTGGTTCTCCACGAAGTTCTGAGGAGTAATGGTCTTGCCTATGTCGTGGTAATAAGCGCCGACCCTCGCGAGCAGCGGGTTCGCGTTTATGTTCTCCGCCGCAGTCTCCGCCAAAGTTCCCATCGTCATCGAGTGATTGAACGTGCCGGGCGCGCGTCTAGCAAGCTCTTTGAGAAGCGGCCTGTCGAAATTCGATAATTCAAGCAAAGTAAGATCTGTAGTAATTTTAAAAATTCTTTCGAAGAATATCAGGAGTCCGTATGTGAGTACAGGACTAATAAGCGCGTTCGATCCGGCAAAAGCGGATTCAATCAATATGTTTTCGAACGAGGCGAATCTCTCGAAACCGAAGGCAAGAATTGCAACGATATAACCGAGTAAAATAAAGAGGAATGAACGGAATATCTGCGAGCGGTTCTTTATATCGCGCACCGTGTAAACCGAAAGCGCGCCCGCGAAAAGGTTCATCGCGGTGAAGGTATAATCGTTGCCTCTAAGAGCACCGGCAATAAGCACGATAATCACGGTGCAGTAAAAGCCTACCCTGGAGTCGAATATTATGGTCAAAAGCATCGATGCGGCGGGCACGAATATCATAAACTGAAGAGGCGCGTTCACCGTAATCTGGTTAATCAAATAAGTAATGAAAGCGATAAATACAAAATTAATTGAAAGTAGGATGATCTTATAATTATCGTTGAAGATCTTCTTCCTGAAAAGGAATAAGTAAATAGTAAGCAAAGTAAGAAGAAAAGCTATGTGCAGAAACTTGCCGAGAAACTGAAGATAAACGCCGCCGCCGCCGACTTCCTCTCCCTTCGCCTTCTTATAAGATTCCAATTTAAGCTTTGTCTCTTTTGTAACGCGATCGTGCTTTGCGATAATTCTTTCGTTCTCGTTAACGATACCGCTGTATCTTGAAACGTTGCTTTTGGCTTGATCGACTTCCTCCTTCGTAAGCTTGGAGCTGTATACAATATTCGGGAAAATAAAATGAACGGCGTATTCGGATAAAGCCTGCTTTACATCATCGGGGTAAGACATATCGCCTATCAGGTCTTGAACGTAAGACCTGGCTTCGTCGGGCGTGAACAGGTAGCTTATTCTTTCGATCTTATCTACATTGCCGACACGGATGGCAATACTGTCGCGCGATAATTCCGAAGAGGTCATGTTAATTACGCCTCTCCTGTAAAGACCGGTAATTGCGCCTTGCGCGCTGGAGAATAATTTTTTAAATCCCAGACTCCTGGGCAGAACCATATTCCTCTCCTGCTTTCGCAGGTTCTTAAATGTGTTGAAGGAGTTGGAACTAAGAAAAGTCGGGTTGAGTCCCTGCAGCGAGTCGCTGCTGAGAACACTATCGACTATTCTAAGCATGAACGAGTTATATGCTCTGAGCGAATCGATCGATTTCGAAAGCTCATTGTCCTCCCTATTAAAGACCGGGTACACGCTGTTTGCCGCAGCGGTAAGCTCCGATTTATAAACATCGGGATCTTTAATGATAGGGAAACTGAAAGGGGCGATAAGGTCGTCGTGCGTCCATACCGAACCCACGGATACTTCCGACTCGATCGATTCTCCCTTCGGAAACATCAACGCGATGAGCGTTACGGAGATCAATCCGATAAGTATTTTTACTCTAAGGCTATCCCTAAACTTAGACTTTCTTTTATCGGTCATCAGTTAAACTCTTTAAATATTGCGGGTTCCGGCCAAAAAAGCGGCGATTTCCGCCGCTTAAATAATTTTATAATCTAATCTAAAAAAATATTAACTGGGATTCCGTAATTTTCGATAAAAACTCGAAATTCGAGAAATTTCGGGGTCCTTAGTAATACAGACTACTTAATTACTTTCTTCCATCCTATTTCCGAAAGATTTCTATAAATGATGAAGACGGAGACTGCCCCGGCAGCAAGAAAAAGAACCGCCGCGGTGGTATCGCCGAAAATAAGTTTGCCGATACCGAAAAGAATTGAATAAACAAGCACGACTCCGAAGAACCAGTTTACAAACATCCGGAAGAACCCGGAATCGCTTTGAACGTCGGGCAGCTTATCCGAAATTTTTCTCCAGAGCACTCCGCCTGGATGTATTCTTTTATAAAATGATATTAGAACTGTCTCATCCGTCGGTTTGGTAAGGAACGTAACCGTCAGCCAGACTATTGTGGTTCCCGCTACAAGATAATACAAAGATATAGGGAACTGAACACCGTATATTCTCATGAAAGGAAGAATGATAAAAGGTGTAAACAAAGCGGAGATTTCCGACCAGGCGTTTATTCTCCACCAGAACCAGCGAAGAATTAGTACAAGTCCTACTCCAGCACCGGTCTCAAGTATAAATTCCCAGGCGCCTGAAATGCTTTGAATAAAGAGCGTAACAATAATAGAAGTGATCATTAAAAGAATTGTAAAAATACGCGAAACTTTTACGTAGTGCTTTTCATCTTTTCCAGGCTTCATAAATCTTCTGTAAAAATCATTAAGCACGTAAGAGCTGCCCCAGTTCAACTGCGTAGCTATGGTACTCATGTATGCCGCAAAGAAGGCCGCGACGAGAAGTCCTTTAAACCGACAGGAAGATAATCGTTCATCGCGTAAATGTATCCCATCCTCTTAGCATCGGGACCGAGATGCGGATAAAGAATTAACGTACTCAATCCTACGAGAATCCAGGGCCAGGGCCTGATACCGTAATGAGCAATCTGGAAGAAAAGAGTCGCGAACAAGGAATGCTTTTCATCTTTGGCCGACATCATGCGCTGGGCAATATAGCCGCCGCCGCCCGGCTCAGCGCCCGGGTACCAAGAAGCCCACCATTGAATTCCAACGTATGCAAGGAAAGAAGCGACTGTAAGAGCGAAAGCTCCGCCCGCTCCCGATACGCTTGATATAGTCGGGAAAAAGTTGAAGACGAATTTCGGCAGCTTTTCCTGCATGCCGTGTATGCCGCCGACCTGCGAAGAATTAACCACGATAACAGCAAGCACTATTGTTCCGACCATCGCCATTACGAACTGGAAAGCGTCCGTTACTACAACTCCCCAAAGACCGGACAGTGCCGAGTAAAAAGCAACGAGGATCATGCATGCGAAAACGTAAATCATCACCTGAGACTCAGGTATGCCGAACATTCCGACGAGTATCGACTCCATCGCGGTATTTACCCAGCCCATAATTATTACGTTCATAAAGAGTCCGAGGTAAATTGCCCTGAATCCCCTGAGAAATCTCGCCGGCTTTCCCGAATACCTGATTTCCGCGAATTCAACTTCCGTCATTATCCCGGCTCTTCTCCAGAGCTTCGCGAAGAAAAACACCGTCAGCAGTCCGCCGAAAGCGAAGTTCCACCAGAGCCAGTTACCGGCTATGCCGTTCTTCGCCACAAGTTCGGTAACCGCAAGCGGAGTATCCGCGGCGAAGGTTGTGGCCACCATCGACAGTCCCGCCAGATACCACGGCAGGTTCCGGCCGGACAGAAAAAATTCGTCCGTGCTTTTTCCTGCGCGCTTCGAATAAAAAAGGGCTATACCGATTGAAAAAATAAAATATGCAAGTATGATTAAATAATCTATTAATTGCACGGTATCCTCGTTATCTTATTAATTGTGAATGGTAAAATACCTAAGGCCTTAGAGCAAACGCAAGAATTATTTATTCGTTTAATAATAAAAATTTTCCCTGCATTGAAATTGAGATGATATTTAAAGAATGGTCGGCATAATACATCTAAAACACCGATGTAAAACTAAAAACTAACCTTTAAATATTTTCTCCGTACTTAACCGATTGAATTTCCGCTGCAATGGAAAGAGCAATTTCTTCGGCGGTATTACCGCCTATCTTCAGTCCGACAGGAGTATGTAAATTAGACAAATCCGGCTTAGGGTCCAGATCTTTTTTAAGATCCCCTATCATAACCGCAGCCTTGGATTTTGAGGCTATCACACCGATATATTTTAGCTTCAGTTTCCTCTCGTAAATGGTTCTAAGAATTTCATAGTCATATTTATGACTGTGCGTCAATATGACTGCGAACGATCCGCCTTCCGGCACGAAGCCGCGGACGTAATCCGAGTATTCTTTAAATATATACTCCAGGGCATCAGGATTCTTTTCGGGAGTCGCAAAATCCCTGCGGTTATCGATCAAAACGGTATGATAATTCAGCGGCGCAAGATAATGAAGAAGCGCATGCCCCACATGCCCTCCCCCGAATATATAAACCGGAGTAAGCTGTCCGTGAACTTCAAAATATATTGAAGATTTCCCGCTGCATTTCATCGGTATTACAGTAATATTGCTTTCATTTAATTCCGGATTATCCGATAACAAATATTCCTTGATTCCGCTTTCGTCTTTTGATAATCTCATGCCGGCTTCTTTTATCACTTCTACTTCTACGGCACCCCCGCCTACCGTTCCTATGGTCGTGCCGTCGCCCTTTATTATCATCTTAAATCCCACCTTGCCGGGCACCGATCCCTCCGTATTCACAACCGTTGCGACCACAAAGGATTGATTGCTTTTTTCCAAGTAGGATATTTGATCGTATAGATTCATTATTGTTTTGTTAATCTTTCGTAATCTGCGGAGGTGTCAATATCTTCCAGGATTTCCTTGAACCCGCAGCTCCAAATTTTCTTTTTAACTACTTTCCCGCTTGCGGCATCTCTTAAAGAAGAGTCGTCTTTTTCATTCAATATAATGTCAAATATAGTATGCTTCATTAGTATAGGATGACCCTTGGTATCTTTATACGAAGGCTGTATCCAATCGTATGAATCGTCAATTTCATTTAAGAATTCGTTATAAAAGTTCGCGTGAAGATGCGGTTGATCGACAAAATGATACAGAAGCCAGTCGCAATTCTTTGCCGCGCCTATTCCTTTTTTAAGGGATGTAAACATTCCCCGTCGGAAATCCGGGTTAAAAACAAAGGTGAGCTTATCATTTAAATTCAAGCCGGTAAAATTATTCTTAACGACTTCCTCGACTTCATTTTCTTTATGGCCCGTTACTATAATTATTTTATCGCTCAACCGCAGCAGCTTTTCTATTAAATTAATGATGACGGGACTTTTTCCGTAAGGAAGAAGCGGTTTGAACTTACCCATCCTCTGCGATAAGCCTGCCGATATTATCAGCGAATTCAGTATCATCGTGCGTTACGCGGCCAGCCTTAGCAGAATTAGCTTCGTCAGATTCCGTGCAAGGGGTATCTTGTAGGCGTTTTGTTCCAACGCAACTGCATCGGTAAAAATTTTACCGGCCTTTTCCCGGAGCGGTTCTTCACTTGCTTCTACGCCGTTGAAGAGATTATTTATTTTATCTTCGGCCCAGGGAACCGGGGCGACACCGCCGTAGGCTATCTTACAATTTCTTATCCTTCCTCCGGACGCATTAACCACGGCCGCTACGCTCACTATGGCAAAATCCCAGACTTCCCTCTCCATAAATTTATAATAGCCGCTCACTGAATTCCTGGGAAGCTCGGGGATAAATACCCCGGTTACTATTTCGCCCGGCTTAAGTATATTCTCCTTCTCCGGATCCGTCTCCGGGAGAATGAAAAATTCTTTGATCGGTACCGTCCTTGATTTCTTCCCGGAAAATATGTTTACTTGGGCGTTAAGAGCCGTTAAAGCTACCGCCGTATCCGAAGGATGTACTATGAAACACGGCCCGCCGCCGATTATGCAGTGGTATTTGTTTTCTCCGTCGACCGCATAGCATAAGTCCCCGCCTTTGCGGATGCAATGGAAATCTTTTCTGAAATACCAGCACCGGGGCCTCTGTGTTAAATTGCCGCCCAGTGTGCCTACATTTCTCAATTGCGGCGAAGCGATCTTGTTCGCGGCTTCCGAGAGCACCGTATATTTTCGGGCAATGACGGGATTCTCTGCAATTTCTGTTATTGTTACAAGGGCTCCTATTTTCATTCCCTTTCCTTCCGTGTACTCAATTGCATTCATGTTCCGAATATTTTTGAGATTAACCAATTGTTTAGGAGAGATTATTTCATCTTTAAGAAGCCCTAATGCATCCGTACCTCCCCCGTAAGCTATTGACTTACCGCTCCCTTTTTGAAGAAGATCGCTTGCTTCTTCCAAAGTAGCGGGCTGCAAATAATCGAAATCTATCATTTGGTCTCCTCTTTAAATTCTGCTTAATCCTTTACCGTTATTTTTTAACCGTTAGAATAAAGAGCGTTTAATATTTTATCAGGCGTTATAGGAAGTGATTTAATCCTTACTCCCAACGCATTGTAGACAGCGTTTGCAATTGCTCCCGCGGTCGGTATAATTGCAGGCTCGCCGATACCTTTTACCCCCGTATTGCTAATTAAAGGATCGCCTTCACTTACTATTATTACTTCAATTTCCGGAACATCGGCAACCGTAGGCATTTTATAATTATGCAGATCGGTTGTCAGTACTTTTCCGGTGTTCCTGTCAATTACTCTTTTTTCCATTAATGCGTAGCCCAGTCCCTGCATAATTCCGCCGTGGAACTGGTTCTCAAGAGTTTTCCTGTTAAGGACCCTGCCTATATCGTGAGCCGCAATAATCTTCAGTACTCTTACTTTGCCGGTGTCGATATCGACTTCAACTTCGGCAAATTGGGCTCCGAACGACTGTACAATGTAATTTTTCTTGTTTTCTTCGCGGGCGCCCTCCGTTATCAATACGGGCTTGTCTAATTTATCAAGTATCTCGGGAATCGTTAGTGCTTTACCTTTATTTATTACTTTCCCTTCTTTATATGTTAACTGTTCAACCGGAACTTCCCATATAGCCGAAGCCGCCGAAAGAAGCTTTTCTTTTGTTCTTTCCGCTGCGTCTCTTACCGCGGGTGATACCGAAGGAGCCGTAGTGCTTCCTCCGCTGGAGCCGCAATACGGACCGGAGGCAGTGTCTCCCAAACCTACAGCTATTCTGCTAATAGGTATTTCCAGTATTTCGGCCGCAACTTGAGCAATAATAGTATAAGTACCCGTTCCGATATCCTGTGAACCGGCAGCTATATTCACCGAGCCGTCTTTATTCAATCTTAAAGTTACGCCTGCCGGCGGACCGCCTCCGCCCCACCATATTTGTGAGGCCATTCCGATGCCTGTCTTAATGCTGCCTTTACTCGACCCCGCGGGTTTCCTTCTTTTATACCATCCGATCGCTTCCGCACCCTGAATATAAGCTTCCTTTAATTTTTTACTGGTGTAAGGAATATTGTATACTTGATCGATATCCGCTATATTTTTCATCCTGAAATCGAGAGGATCCATATCGATCTTTTCCGCAAGCTCGTCGATAAGTGATTCCAGAGCAAAAATGTTTTGAACGTTTCCAGGCGCCCTGAAGGCTCTTGCCTTCCCGGCATTTATGAAGACATTCACCTCCTCCGTACTGCAGTTAGGACTCCTGTAAAGTGTTTTCAGCGGCCAGCTGCAACCCGCATTTGAAGGATAAGCGCCGACAGCGCCGTAAGAATATTGTTTAAGAACCGTAATTGTTCCGTCCTTCTTCGCAGCTGCGGTTAATTTCTGAAAAGAATCGGGGCGGTTGCCCACAGAAAGGTTCATCTCCTTTCTGTCCAAAGTAAGCTTCACCGGTCTTCCGATCTTCTTAGAATGCAATGCGGCAATTACGGTATACTTGCCGGTTTCCAGCTTGCTGCCGAATCCCCCTCCCATATACTTCGTAAGGACCCTGACATCATTCTCATCCATACCAAGACTGGAAGCTACCTTCTCCCTTACCATATGAATACCCTGTGTTGAATCGTAAACGGTCAACTGTCCGCCGTCCCAATTGGCGACGCTGCAATGTACTTCGGTGGGATTATGAACAACTACCTGAGTCCGAAAAGTATCTTCCACAACGGCATCCGCCTCTTTCAAACCATTCTCCGCATCCCCCCGTTCATATTTACGCGGTTCGCCCAGAATATTTCCCGACTCATAAAGCTTGGGTGCTTTTGCCTTCATCGCATCTTCGGCATCGACGACAAAAGGAAGCTCCTCATATTCCACTTCTATAAGTTTCAGCGCTCTGTAAGCCGTTTCCTCACTATCCGCCGCAACCGATGCCACCTCATCGCCTTCATATCTAAGATGGCTGTCAAACAGGTATGTTGTATCTCTTTCCCATCCTATTTTAGGAATATTCTTATAAGTAAATATATTGTACACTCCATCCAGTTCTTCGGCTTTTTTGGTATTTATACTTTTTACGACTGCATGGGCATAAGGACAGCGAAGGATCTTGGCGTGTGCCATACGCGGAAGCACTACATCAAACGTATACACAGCGGTTCCGCTTACTTTATCGTAACCGTCAAGGCGCGAAATCTCTTTTCCGATATATTTCAGCTCACTGTCCGGCGGAAGCGGCTTATAATCGTTAACCGGAACCTCGGATATTGTTTCTATTAACTCGGCGTCAAAATGATATTTCGACTTTACTATTTTTCGAGGCATGCTACCTCCTTAATCTCTTTTAATAATTTACTTTAATTCTTTTCTGCCGCGGCTAAAACCGAATCGACGATTTTGGGATACGCCGAACACCTGCATATATTTCCGTACATTCCCTTTTCTATTTCTTCCTTAGAAGGCCGGGGATTTTTTTTCAGAAGAGCGTAGGCCGTCATTATTTGGCCCGGCGTACAGAAGCCGCACTGATATCCGTCCTTATCAACGAATGCTTTTTGAATATGCCCGAGCTCTTCGCCAACAAGTAAACCTTCAACCGTAGTAACTTCCCGGCCCTCAACATCCAAGGCAAGCATTTGACAAGAATAAACGGCATTATCATCAAGCATCACCGTACAGCCGCCGCACTCTCCGTGGTTGCATATCAGTTTAGTTCCGGTTAATTGAAAATCATCCCGCAGCAGATCGGCCAGAGTTTTGTTGGGTTTAACAAGAACCTTCACCTTTTTCCCGTTTAATTTGAACGAGAGCTCTTGTTTGCCGGCTCCCAATTCCTTTGCCTTCTTCGAGATTTTTTTAGAGAGCTTTCCTATCTCGGGCGAGATCAAGTACGCACCGGCAAATGAACCGCCGACTCCCTTTAAGAAATTTCTGCGTGAAATTGAACTGGGCTTGTCTTTGTCTTTCATTATTCCCCTCTTCTTCATGAATAACGATAAGGAACGTCTATAGGATTTCGGATAGTTTATTTTAAATGAGCAGGTTTAAATTTATATAAATTCCGAACATCTTACATGTCCAAAATATAATAAATATAAAACGCGTAAATTTTGTCCATTGATAGAATATAATTTAAAAATGTGAAAAATGGAATGCCGCTTCTATTTAAAATGATAATAAATTCCGGATTTACTTATAAGCTGTTTTGACAATAATTATGGATTCCTTTTTTTCCTTTCACTAGCCGGCCGGAACCGGATTCGACCTCCGTAATTATCTCCGTTCTTCGCCACAAGTTCGGTAACCGCAAGCGGAGTATCGGCGGCGAAGGTTGTTGCCACGATAGAGAGTCCGGCCAGGTACCAGGGCAGGTTTCTGCCGGAAAGGAAAAACTCACCCGTACTTTTTCCTGCGCGTTTAGAATAATAAAGAGCTATACCGATTGAGAGGGCAAAATAGGCAAGAATAATTTATAATCAATTTTAAACTTGATATATTCGATCAAAATACAATAACACTTCACTTCAATTTCACAAAAAATCTCGTGATAAAAAGAAGTGTAAGGAAAATCAACACGGCAAAAAACAGCATCATCGGCCATTCATAATCTTGTGCAAAATAACCGAACGCCTGAAGTACCGAGTAAAATAACATGCCGAGGGATATAAGATGAATTTTCTCGGCCCAGACTTTTTTTAAAAGCAGACCGACTCCGCCTGCTATTAATCCGAGCGCGGTAAATCCCTCGGCGGCAATGTGAAAAGAGGTGGAAACCGCCGCGGACTGCAGTTCCTTTATCTGATCTGCGGCGGCAAACACGAGCCACATGAGAATAATCACCGCACCTATTACTATTGAAAATACTGCCGGAATTGTATTTGTTCTCATTTTAAACTCCGGGTAATTTACAATTGTTTTCTACTTTTACATTACACTAATTAATGAATAAAATTTTCCGCCGGGACAATATTTTCGCTGCCGTACTCTTCAATAGTTTTGCCGGCGATAAAAATTATATTGATCCCTATATCGTCCTTAAATCTTGAAGCCTGAAGAGCCGCAAAACCGTTTTTAAAACTCCAATACAGCTCCGGCCCCTGAAACTTTCCGTAATTATTTTTCTTGATCCAAATTTCAGCATCATTTATTGAGGGTCCGGCCATATACTGCGGCTTACCGTAACTCTTCGCAAGGTATTCGTATAAAAGAAGAAAATCGGGCTTCACCGATTTTGGGGTTTCAAACGAGTACATTCCTTCCGCGAGCCTGTCGTTTCTGAAAGTATAATCGATTCTGCAGTCGAGTCCGGCGATTGATCCTTTATATGAAAAAGACTCAATACCGAATCCTTTAAATGATTGAAGATATTCCGCCGACTCTTTATTTCTTACACTGTCCTTTGAAACTCCCCACGGAATTCCCCTGAAGCCGTCCAGCCGGTTTGCGTTGATTTTATTTGTCTGAGGATAGATCGAAAAACAAACAAGAGAACTTATGAGAAATATTATTGTTCTCATCTGAACCGCCGGTTTATTTGGCAGTTAATTATTTTAATACCGGATTAATAGAACATCATAAATGATGTTCCTACGAAATTGAATCTGTAATTTTTTACTTAAAAATAAGATACTATTATTAATTCTATTTTTCAGAAAAAAATTATTCCTTGTCTTTCATACGCCAGTAGCCGGCAATGACTGAGCCGGACAGGTTGTGCCATATGCTGAAAATTGCGCCCGGAAGTGCGGAGAGAGCCGAAAAGTATTTAACTGCTAGTGCTACCGCAAGTCCGGAATTCTGCATTCCTACTTCAATTCCGATAGTGCGGCGCGTTTTCTTATCGTATCCGAATAACTTGGTAACGCCGTAACCTGCCGAAAGCCCGCTTAAGTTATGAAGAATAACACTTAATATAATCAATAAATTTACGTCTTCTATCTTCGATTTATTCAATCCGACAATTATGGCTATTATCAATACGATTGCGACAGTAGACAAAAAAGGAAATACATTGTTTATCTTACGGAGCTGTTGTCCGGAAAGTGAATTGATCGCGGTTCCGAGAAGCACCGGGACCAACACTATCTTCAGAACACTAAGCATCATATTCCAGAACGGCACGGCGATAATATGACTGAGATAGAGATATGTTAACACCGGTGTAAAAAGTACGGCGAGAATTGTGGATGTTAAAGTAAGAGTTATAGAGAGAGCGACGTTAGCGTTGCCGAGGTAGCATATTACGTTGGAAGCGGTTCCGCCCGGACTAGTACCGACGAGCACCATCCCGGCCGTCAGCTCCGCCGGCAATCCGAATATCTTCGATATAACATACGCCGAAAGAGGCATAATTATATATTGAAGAGAAACGCCGAGCAGAATTACTTTGGGAGTCTTCAGAACTTCTTTAAAGTTATCCCAAGTCAGCGTCATTCCCATACCGAACATTACAACCATTAAAAGTGGAATTATAGAAGATTTGAAAGAGGCGAAAAATCCGGCATAAAAATAAGCAAGAACCGAAAACAGTATTGCCCATACGGGGAAGAGCTTCGTAAGTTTTTCTATCATCTAATTTTATTGATGGTTTAGGGATGAGCTAATTTAAGGATTTTCACACAAAGCTGCGGAAAAAAGTTTTGGGTATGATTTACGAATTACCGGATCCGCTAATTCTTTATTCGAAACAAGGTGGGTATTCTTTTAAATTTCCTTTATGGTTTGAGAATAGAAGAACCCCTTATGAATGATCTCACCCTTTCAGGGTTTAATATATATTACATCATCGATACCGGGGCTCCGCCCCGGCCTGAGTTATATTACCCCATTCGGGGTTTTAAAACTTTTTTATGAATACATTTCTTTGAGTTTTTCTTCCCCGAAGGGGACGCATATCTTAGCCCGGGGTACCAACCCCGGGTGTAAGATAACGCTTAGAAAGTATAAACCCTGAAAGGGTGACATTATATTAGAAGCGTCATTGCACGCACAGAATTGAATGCATGATCCATAATCCTTCGAGGAACTTCATGCAGTCATGCGACCATGCAAACATGCATAGATACCTTTTCCTATTTACTATTACGACATTTGTCGCCTGGTAATTTTTACCGATTTTTATTTCTAACAGGATTTAGATCTTTGTACAACTTAATATACTCCTTCACTACTTTCATAGTTCTTCCTGTTATTTCTTTTATAGCTGTTTCATCCATGCCTTTAAGTAAAAGCTTCTTGATTTGTTCATAATGCTTTATGTATCTATCTACTGCATCTTGACTGTGACTTGTTTTCAGTACTATGTCTGCCGGGGATATTCCCTGTTCATATAAACTTATTATTATTCCTTTATGTGTCGGAAGACTTCCTTGATCTAGAACGTATCCTTTTAATGGTAATATCTCACCGGTTTTTTTTGTATAAGCATCTAAATATTTTCTTATCGTACTTAAGCTACGGTTCATCAAGACACTCAACTCTGCTCCGCTTAATAAGCCGCTCTGGTTCTTTGCGCTTTTTATCAACCTTACCATCGTCTCGATGTCTCGTGCTTCTCTGTGACGATAATTACTGTTACGGTCGCCCTTCTTAAAATATATTCTTCGCTCTACATCTTCTTTCGTTATTAATGGAAGTACTACCGTTACACTTGCATAATCTTCGGTCTTCTTTCCGTAGCTCTGTCTCTGACCATCATCTTTCGTTGTGGTAAATACTATTTCTCCAAAGCCTACTTGATTTCTTCCCGGATAATATTCTCTGTGTAAATCCTCAAGATCATCCGCCAACATTTCCAATACTTTTCTTGACCCCAATATCTTATATTCATTCTCTAATAGATTTATTATCCCTTGGTGAAAGTTCCTTTTGTTTATGCTTGCATAACGGTCTCTTGTCGGATTTATACTCATGACAAGCCTCCTATCATAGCTGCCAGAGGCTTTGAATAGCTCTTTGTCCTTTTTTTTATCCCTTCTCTATAGCTGCTTCTGATTAGCAATAATTTTAGATTATCTCTTCTGGTTTTATCGTTATTTATCTCTTTTCTTAATTCTATATATTGCTTTACCAATACTTCACTTAATCCCGTTACCATACTTATTTCTTTTACTCTTCTGATACCTCTGCTTTGCGACATCATCACCTTTACAAAATTTGCCAGATATCTTTTTATTGCTCCAAAACTATGTCTAGTCTTCTGCCTTATCTCACTGTACGTCTGACCATCTAAGTACATGCCTATGATTTTTACCTTATGGGTTTGACCTCTGCCTATGTTATGAAGATAACCGCGGGTTACTACATCTATCCCCCTTCTCTTTATCTCCTTTATATCCCTTTGTATCGTTCTTACTGTGCAGCCTAGATATTTTCCCAAATCTTCTTGACTTAATACTCCACTTTGTTCTATCGCTTCTTCTGTTATCCTTTCTATTCTTATTTGCCTTAATTCTATTCTTCCGTTAGCTTGTAATATCTCTAGATCTTCCAGTCCGTTGTCTACCGTTAATCGTACTCTTTTCTTCTCCATTTTTTCCAGTGCTTTGCCCGATCTCTCTTCTATCTCTATTACCCTTACTTCTATCTGACCTTCCTTTAGTGAATGATCTCTTAGTAAACACTCTTTTGCTGTATTTAATATCAGCTCACTTAATTTAGGGGAGAGTTCATATGAGTTTTCTAACTCCCAGATAAACTCTCCTTCCGAACTTTTCAGCTGCTGTCTGTTCAGTACGCTTCTGCTTATTTTCATTTATCACCTCAGTTTTTTTCAATTTATTCATTTCTGAGGCGACAAATGTCGTT
>CAWBBX010000125.1:0-42890 GCA_963787005.1 uncultured Bacteroidota bacterium | reverse complement strand
ACGGATGAATCTCTCGCCAAAGAAGACGTGAAAGCGATAAACGTTTTTCCTAATCCTTATTACGCGTACAACCCGAACGAAACAGGCAAATACGATAAGTTCGTTACGTTCAATCATCTTCCTCAAAGAGCGATTATCAGAATTTTTAATCTGGCGGGCGGGATGGTAAAGCGGATCGATAAAAACGATCCTTCGCAGTTTATAAGATGGAACCTGCTTAACGAGGGAAACTACCCGGTCGGCAGCGGACTTTATATAGCATACATCGAGATGCCCGATCTCGGTACGACTAAAATATTAAAGCTGTCGGTTATACAGACGGAGATAATACCGGATCATTTCTAAAATAATTTTTATGATTTTTTCAACAAAATAAAAAGCGGGGAAATGAAGAAAGTTATATACGTAACAATAATTGTAACAATTCTTATTCCTTTCATTTCTGCGAAGGCGGACGGCGGGGATAAATACGGCGGCCGATCTATGTTGAAGACAAGCTGGACGCTCAGCAGTACGAGATTCAATATAAATAATATATCGACGCCGGTGTATAACGACGGAAGCTCGGATTTCGGTCCCTTATCTAACAGCTCCGGTCTTTATTATCCAAAAGGCAGCGGCAAGACCGCTGTTTATGAATCCGGTGTACTGTGGGGCGGAAAGATCGACGGAAAAATTTTACTGGGAGGCTCGGCTTACAGGTCGGGACTGCAGCCGGGCAGAATTATGCCGGACGGCGGCGCGCAGGATCCCTCGGATCCGGAAGCGCGGTTATACCGTGTTCGTCCCGATTACAAAACCGCCGATCTTTCTTCGGAGGTTAGCGACGGCGAAGGTAACGCTGATCAGGTACGCGCGCAGTATGAAAAAGACTGGAACGAATGGCCGGCTAAATACGGAGCGCCTTATGAAGACGTAAACAAAGACGGAATGTATGAACCCGCAGTAGATGTTCCCGGTGTCCCGGGAGCTGATCAAACGATTTGGTACGTTGCGAATGATCTCGATTCTTCCAGAACAAAGAATATGTACGGTTCGCCGTCTATCGGTATCGAATTGCAGGTAACCTTCTGGGGATATAAAGATCCTTCTCCTTTCGGAGACGCGATATTCAAAAAATACAGAATAATCAATCGAAGCGGTCATGAAATTAAAGATATGTATATCGGTCAGTGGGCGGATGTTGATGACGGCAGCGCGGGCGACGATGTGGTGGGCTGCGACTCATCGCTTCAACTGGGTTTTACTTATAATTTTACAAATAAAGACGCGGTATACGGAGCTTTTACCCCCGCGGTCGGTTTTGCGTGCCTGCTCGGCCCGGCCGTTGACGGGAGTCCCTCTGACACTGCCGTAATAAACGATAACTACGTAGCGGGGAAAAAGAACCTGCCTATGTCGTCATTTATATTTTTCGCGGGAGGTGATGCTAATCTGGGAGATCCTCCTCAAGGGACTTATAACGGCACCTTGCAGATGTATAATTTCTTGCGCGGAACAATAGGATTGACCGGGGAGCCGTTTAAAGTACCAACGGAATTCGGCGGAGGTGTTACAAAATTTCCTGTCTCAGGCGATCCGGTAACGGGCACTGGATGGCTGGACGGATACGGAACTTCGGAGGGCGGACTTCCTTCGGGCGATAGAAGGATGGCTACATCATGCGGGCCTTTTAATATGGCGCAGAATGATACGCAGACAGTCGTATTTGCCGAGATAGTAGCCGGGGACCAAAACGTTTATCATCATCTTGCCGGAGTTTCTCTTTTAAAAGCGCGTACAAATTTCATAAGAAATTATATCCCGGAATTAAAAGACATACGTAAAGAAATTTCCGTACTTCCGGCGTCCGGTACGGGGCTTCACAGAGAAGTCGTATTGAATTGGGGAGGGAGCTACGACTCACTTTTGTCTTACGAAAACTTTAACCACAGCGGATTCAAATTTGAGGGATATAAGATTTATCAGCTCAAATCTCCCGCGGAAAAATTAAGCGACGGCAAAGTGGTTGCTACTTTCGACAAGATCAACGGCTTGAAAACAATAATTTCCGACTATGTAGATCCGCGCTCCGGAAGAATATTAAACCGTGTAGACTATTCGGGTAACGATACCGGTCTCAAGTATACTCTCGATCTTAAAAGGGATTCTATTACAGGAGGCTGGCTAAACGACGGGACAAAATATTATTTTGCCGTTACAGGTTATTTTTATAATCCCGAGCCGGGACTAATACCGAATACTTTTGAGTCGCCGTACAAAGTAATTACGGTAATTCCTCAGACATCAGATCCGGGTATAATATACGAGGGGAAAATGGGGCAGGTACTTGCAGCGGTTCACACCAAAGGACATGCGGCCGACAATATATTTGCGGTTGTAACCGATCCGGCTTCGTTAACGGGCCACAAGTACCGCATTGAATTTGATTCGGTATCATCCGGCTTAGTTTGGAGCCTGACCGATGTATCAACCGGCGGGAGTAAAATAAAGAATGCCGGGCTTAACGATAGTCTTCTGGTGGTAGACGGAATTCAATACAGTATCAGACCGGATAAACCGGGCTTTTTATCTCCCGGCGGCGGCATAGTAGAGATCAAATACGGCGGAAAAGAATTGTCTCCGTCAGAATACGATGCGGCCGGAAGTGAATTCGGCGGCAACAGCGTTTGGCACAGCCTGAACTCCTACCAGTCTATACGGTATTATTTAAGCGCCGGAGGAGGGGACGGGGGATTCGGCCGTCTGCTGCAGCATCCGGAAATTCTCGACAACCGTGATTTTGAAATAAGATTTAATTCCGGTATCAATTACGCGGTTAAAGGATTCACTTCCGATTCGATTATTACAACCCCGTTTCAGATATGGGACCTGGGCGCCGGTACTCCGGACGATAACTCCGACGACAGGCAGATGATTCCGTTCGTATACGAGAACCGTCCGGGATTTAATACAATTCAGTTCAGCGGCGATACAGATCCCTTCTTCGGCTATCCGGCATCCGACTGGATTTTCTTTGCCGATCCTGAAGGGAAAGACGGCTACGATAAATTCGCGGCCGAATGCCAAAAGTCCGGAGGTGCCGGAGGATTATACCGGCCGAAGAGCGACGGATCGCCCGACGGATACTGGGCCGATTTGCACGGGAATAATGAATTCCCGATCTCGAATTTGACCTTTTGTGACTTAAACAGTGCAGGGCAATGGCCTCCCGCGGGAACTGTAATAAGATTTTATTCCAGTAAAACGTATACTTCTAATGATGTATTCGAAATTAATTCTCCGGGAATAACCGAAGACCGGTCACTCGCAAAGGAAGACGTAAAAGCCATAAATGTTTTTCCGAACCCGTATTACGGCGCCAATCCGAACGAGACGGGAAAGTACGACAGGTTCGTTACGTTCAATCATCTTCCGCATAGAGCGATAATCAGAATTTTCAATTTGGCAGGGGGAATGGTAAGGCGCATAGACAAGAACGATCCGTCGCAGTTTATTCATTGGAATTTATTGAACGAAGGGAATTACCAGGTCGGTAGCGGATTGTATATCGTTTATATCGAAATGCCCGATTTGGGTGTAACAAAGATCCTGAAGCTGTCTGTTATTCAGCCGGATATTATACCGGATCATTTTTGAAAGAAGTTAGACGGGATTTTTTTAGTGGAGAAGATAAACAAGAGTCCCGGGTTTATAGGCCCGGGACTCGGATATACTTCTAGTCTTTAGGAATTAAAACCGTATCTATTACATGTATTACTCCGTTCGAAGCCTGAATATCCGCAGCTGTGACTTTTGACTTGTTTATCATAACGCCGTCGCCATTCGCGGTAATCTTCACATCAATATCTGCAAAAGTTTTTGCTTTTTTCAATTTTATCACTTCTTCTGAGGTTACCTTGCCGGCTACCACGTGATAAAGAAGGATCTTTGTCAATGCTTTCTTATCCTTTAATAGTGATTCTAAAGTTCCTTTCGGAAGTTTCGCAAAAGCTTCGTCGGTCGGGGCAAACACCGTAAACGGACCATTTCCTTTTAATGTCTCAACGAGGTCAGCAGCTTTCAGAGCCGAAACCAGCGTTTTAAAATTGCCGGCCTCAACTGCAATAGATACTATATCTTTCTTTTCTTTTCCCGATTCTGCCGATGCTGTGGCCGTTACAAAAGAAAGTATTAGAAACGCGATAAGGGCTATCCCCTTCTTAGATGAATTGTACATTGTTCTTCTCCTGTTTTTTGGTTATTTGTTATCTATCTGAAATAAGTGTCTAAATTTTGTATAGAAATATAGCATAATGTATAAGATTTGTCAAGCATAATTTTTACCGATTTTGTAAATAGTTTAACTATATGAAGATAGAATTGTAATATATATATGACAAATATTAGACAAGACTCATCAAAATGCATATTATCTGAAGGAATTAGCATTAACGGTAATTTGAGCATTCGGTGGCGGTAAAACGGGGGATGATACTTCGGATAAACATTGAGCCGGTAGCTGATTTTTTTTATGTATTGAAATTTCTCAATCCGTTTATAATTAAGTTGAGGTCAGCCCCGGTCTCAATTCTTTTCTATATTTAGGGCATGCTGACTTATACAGAGCTTTCCGATACTATGTTTTGATATAATATGATAATCATAAGGCAGTAACATATTGCTTCTATCGGCGGGCATTAATCGTTCTCATATTTTTCAATTGAACTTTACAGCTAAATTATTCTACATTGAGGGGAGTTAATTTTCGATCCGGTTTACACCAAAGGGACTACCTCAAATTTGAAGCTTTTCAAATCATCCGAAGAAAATGATAGAATGAAATCCGCAGCTCTTTCCGTTCTGCTGCACGGACTGCTTCTCATCATTTTAGTCTTTATTAACGCACGGTACACTACAGGTCCCGCGCCGGAATACACTACCATAAATTTTACGCAAGTCATCCCTCCTAAACCTTCAACAAAAAGAAAACCGGAAGAAAAGCCTCAATCAAAGAAAGAGAAAATAAAACTGCCGGAGAAACCGCATGAAGAAATACAAAAAGATGAAGAAAACAAAATTACAACTGAAATAGACACGACGCCCATTCAGCAAGTTTACGAAGCGCCTCAGGTGACGTTCAGAGATACGGTATCTCCGAATCTTAAATATGCAAAGACACTTCTCGATACATTCCTCGTTCTTCACCCGGAGTACAGCAAATACATTCTGGAAGAACAGGCTAGAGATTTTATAAGGGACGGTAAGAACAAAGTCAACACCCGGCTTGCAATGGAGAGGAAGATAAACGATATGCTTCACAAATATATCAGGCAGCAGTATCTCGGTAACGCGGGCAACGCGGCTCTTGATAAATATCCGGGTCCCGGAGTGGGCGCGCATGTTCCGCTGGACGGACTGATAGACGCGGTTAAAAAATTATTCGAAGGGAATATGCCGCCGGATACGAGCGGTGTGACCAAATAGACATTTTTTAATTAATGTGTTTTTTTTCTTGACAATATCTCCTTTGATCACTAATATCTGAAAGAACCAAGGAGGGTGAGAAAATGGGAAAAATAAACATCCTGTTTTTCTCGGCTCTTCCGATAACCATCCGGGCGGTTGAAAATCTCCTCCGCAACAACAGCGATATCCAGATTTCCTCTATTTGTTACAGCCGACTTGCCGATTTCTTTTGCGCGGAATACGAAAGAAGCAATGTAGTACTTTTCGACGACAGCGCCTTAACTCCGGAAGAGTTGAGTGTAATTACCGATTTTATACTGACGAACAACATTAAAAGGAAGCGGATCCTTTTTACTGCAAGAAGGGATAAATACTATATCGAAAGCTTTATCAGGGGAGGAGTAGACGGTATAATCAGTAAACGGTCGGATCCCGAAAAAATAAAAGAAGGTTTGCAGCAGATCATTTCCGGCGGTAAATTCATCGACGCCGAGATCACGGAATATTATTCCTACAATCGAAACGAGGAAGGCGGCTTACCGCAAGTTCTTACAAAAAGGGAACGGGAAATCTGCAGTCATCTGGCCGAAGGCATGGGCAATAAGGAAATTGCCGATAAGCTGTTCATCAGCAACAGAACGGTTGAGGCGCACAAATTCAACGTTATGAAGAAATTTGATCTTAAGAGTTCGCGCGAGCTGCTGATCTTCGCTACCAAGCATTTCGGAAGTCTGCTTCTGTTGGCTTATTCCTGGCTGAATATGGATGCGCTGATGTAATCAATACTTAAATGATTTATTGAATTTAATAATTTTTGTACGTATCATATAACAAGATATTATACGTATAAATTAATAACTAAAATGAATTCAAAACTAACATTAAAATTGAATAAAAGAACGATTGAAAGAGCAAAAAAATACGCAAAACGTAAAAAGCAAAGCCTTTCGGTACTTGTTGAAGAATATTTCGAAATTATATCGGAAGGGGAAAACGGAACAGATTTAGAAATATCTCCTAATGTATTGGAAATGTCCGGCATCATTAGATTAGACAAAAATATTGACTGGAAATCGGAATACGGAAAACATTTAGATGAGAAATACGGAAAGACTTAATTAATGAATATTTTTGTAGATTCCGATATTATACTGGATTTAATTGCTAAAAGGGAACCGTTTTATATTCATTCTGCGAAATTATTTACTTTGATTGACAGTAGAAAGATAAAAGCTTTTACGTCGCCGCTGGTATTTGCAAATCTACATTATTTGCTTAAGAAATACCGATCCAATAGTTTTGCATTACAAAGTCTTCGTAAATTAAAATCATTTCTTAACATTTTACCAATCGATTCTCGAGTTGTTGAACAGGCTTTGAACTCTGAGTTCAAGGATTTTGAAGATGCTCTTCAAAATTTCACTGCCATAAATAACGGTGTTAAAGTAATTATAACTCGCAACAAATCGGATTATAAAAAAAGTAAAATTACTGTTTCATCCGCCGAAGAATTTGTTAATGCCTGGCAAGTGCAGTCTCGGAAATAATAACAAAATCTTGTATACCGATGTACAGAATTTTTTACATGTATTAATATTTCTATCTTTGCAAGTAATGCCCCGCCTTACGGCACCTCTTTTCCTTGACTACATATACCCATTTCTCTATATTTGAATTCGTATTTTTTGTTAATTTTACGGAAAAAAACAGCATTTTGGGCCAATATAACAAGACAATCCTTCCTAACGGAGTGAAGGTAATTTCCGAATCGATACCCTACGTTAAGTCTTTTTCACTGGGGTTCTGGCTCAATGTAGGCTCGCGCGACGAAACTTCCGCCACGAACGGAATAACACATTTTATCGAGCATATGCTGTTTAAAGGAACTAAGACCCGTTCGGCCCGGCAGATAGCGAACGAGATTGAATCATACGGCGGATATCTCAACGCTTTCACATCGAAAGAACATACCTGCTTTTACGGAAGAGGAATGAATCGCCACCTCAACAGAACTTTCCGTGTACTAGCGGACATGATACAGAACCCAGCCTTCAAGACAAAAGAAATTAAGAAAGAGGCCGGTGTTGTAATAGATGAACTGTACGATATTGAGGACAATCCCGAAGAGCTGATCTTCGATAAATTCGAAGAGATCATTTTTTCCGGCAACAGCCTCAGCATGCCCATCATCGGAACCGAAAAGAACATCAGAAAATATTCCCAGCTCGACCTGTTCAACTTCGTGAGGGAAAAATACGGGTTCAACAGGCTTATCATCGCGGCATCGGGAGCGGTTAAGCACGAGGATCTTTTAAAGCTTGCCGACAGATATTTAACTAAGGATCTCGGAATATCATCATTAAAAAGAAAAAACTTTCCCGCAGCGCCTGTCAGTTCGAAACATGAATTCATTGAAAAAGAAATACAGCAGATACACGCAATTCTGGGAACGACCACGCACGGATACAAAAGCGAAAAGAGAAACCGCGCTTTGGTGCTCTCGCAAATTCTGGGCGAGGGAAGCAGCTCGCGTCTCTTCCAATCCGTTCGTGAAAGGAACGGCATCGCTTACCAGATAAACTCGTTCCTCAATTCTTTCTACGACGTATCTACGTTCGGAATTTATCTTTCTACGAACGACAAGATGCTCGATAAGGCGATGGGGATTATAGGCAAGGAATTTAAGAAACTGAAAGAGACGAAGATCTCCGACAGGGAATTAAAGAAAGCGAAAGAGGCTATCAAAGGCAGTTTACTGCTGAGCCTCGAGAGTACTTCAAACAGGATGATCCGCATGGCGCAGTCGGAATTGTACCACAACCGGATCAAGACTACGGACGAAGCCATTAAAAGCATCGACTCCGTGACGAGAGAGGACGTAATCGAATCGGCTAACGAACTCCTGTGCGAGGAGTCTTCCGTCAAAATAATCATCAAATCTAAAAACGCATTATTAAAATCAGCCGCCTAGACTGCCAAAAGCAGGTGGACGGTATAAGGATCGAGGTGTAAAATGTTAATCGGTGTACCAAAAGAAATTAAAACAAATGAAAACCGTGTCGCGCTTCTTCCCGTGGGCGCCTCAACGTTAATTAAGAACGGACACAAAGTTGTCGTAGAAACAAACGCCGGTCTCGGCAGCGGTTTCTCCGATGAAGATTACAAAGCAGTAGGCGCGAGCATTGCCAAGACACCCGAAGAAATTTTCAAGTCGGCGGAAATGATCATGAAAGTTAAAGAGCCGATAAACAACGAGTACAACATGATCCGTGAGGGACAGATCGTATTTACGTATTTCCACTTCGCGGCGGGTAAGGAATTAACCGAGGCGATGATGAAATCTAAGTGCGTTGCCATCGCTTACGAGACGGTTCAGAAAGCCGACAGGTCGCTTCCGCTTCTCATCCCTATGAGCGAAGTTGCCGGAAGAATGGCCCCGCAGGAAGGCGCAAAGTACCTCGAAAAAGCAATGGGCGGAAGAGGGGTTCTTTTAGGCGGCGTACCGGGTACGGGACCTGCGGAAGTTATGGTTCTCGGCGGCGGTATCGTCGGTACAAACGCAGCAAAGATAGCAGCCGGGTTCGGCGCGCGTGTAGTAATTTTTGATAACAACTTGTACAGACTTAGATATCTCGACGATGTAATGCCTAAGAACGTTACCACTATGATGTCGAACGAATATTACATCAGAGCGGAGCTGCCTAAGGCTGATCTGGTAATCGGCGCGGTTCTTATTCCCGGTGCTAAGGCTCCCAAGCTCGTTACCAAAGAAATGCTTGGCTTGATGAAAAAGGGTTCGGTAATAGTAGACGTTGCCGTCGACCAGGGCGGATGTATCGAGACATGCAAGCCTACAACTCACGAGAACCCGACTTACATGGTCGACGACGTACTTCACTACTGCGTTGCAAACATGCCGGGCGCGGTTCCTCATACTTCTACTCTCGCGCTTACTAACGCTACTCTGCCTTACGCGGTTGAGATTGCGAATAAAGGATACGAGGCCGCGGTCAAATCGAATCCCGAGATAAAACTCGGATTGAACATGATCGACGGAAAGATAACTTACAAGGGAGTTGCCGAAGCATTCGACTTCGAATACACTCCCGTTGACTCGGTTATCAAATAAATCTTTTGTGAGATAAGTATTATTAAATTTGCTCCCTTTGCCTTATTTTAAAGACTTAGGGAGCGGTTTTCTGATGGATGATGGAATATGGGTGATGGAATATGGAATATGGGTGATGGAATATGGAGTATGGGTAATGGAATATGTGTTTCAAATTTTATCCATATTCCATATACCATGTTCCATACACCATGTTACATATTCCATGTTCCATACACCATGTAACATATTCCATACACCATGTTACATATTATAAGGATCTGAGATGCCAAAAATAGTTGTTGACGGTAAAGAAATTGAATTTAAGCAGGGTCAGACGATAATTCAGGCCGCTAAGGATTACGGTATAGACATTCCGCATTTCTGCTGGCACGAAAGCCTGTCGGTTTCCGGTAACTGCCGTGTGTGCCTTGTTGAAGTTGAGAAAATGCCTAAGCTGGTAATAGCGTGCTCTACTCTCGCTTCGGACGGAATGGTTGTTCACACCGCTTCCGAAAAAGCGCTCGGCGCCAGGAACGCCGTTATGGAATTTCTGCTTATCAATCATCCGCTCGACTGTCCGATATGCGACGAAGCCGGCGAGTGTAAGCTTCAGGATTACGCTTATGCTCATGGTGAGGGTGAAAGCCGCTTTACCGAAGAGAAAAACCATAAGAACAAACACGTTGAGCTCGGTCCCCGCGTTATGTTCGACGCCGAAAGGTGTATCTCTTGTTCCCGCTGTATCCGCTTCTGCGATGAGATCGCAAAGGATCCGGAACTTACCTTTATTAAGAGAGGCGACAGAGTTACAATTACAACTTATCCCGGCGAGCAGATGGATAATCCGTATTCGATGAACACAATAGATATTTGTCCGGTCGGAGCGCTGACAAGCAGGGATTTCAGGTTCAAAGCCAGAGTTTGGGATATGTCCTCAACAAAGACTGTCTGCACCGGCTGCTCGCGCGGATGCAATACGGAGGTTTGGGTAAGGAACAACGAAGTTCTCAGACTTACTCCGAGAGCGAACGAAGGGGTTAACAGTTTCTGGATGTGCGATCACGGAAGATTGAATACTTTTAAGTTTATAAACGCTGACGACCGTGTAGACGGTCCGCATTTAAGAAGAGATGGTTCTTTGGTAAAAGTCGGCTGGGACGAAGCTATAGCCGCCGCGTCTTCTGATCTTAAATCTTATTCGAAGAGTGAGGTTGCTTTTATCGGCTCCGCTTACGCAACACTGGAAGACAATTATCTTCTCGCGAAATTCGCTTCCGGTTTCGGCTCGAAGAATATAGATTTTATGAGGCACGTCGACCCTTCTTTCGGAGATGACATCTTAAGAAAAGACGACGTTACTCCTAATACTATGGGTGCCGAGGCCGTGGGTGTTAAGCCCGGCCAGGGAGGATCCGATCTCAACGGAATACTGAAAGGAATTAAAGAAGGCAAGATCAAAGCTCTTTATCTAATTGAAGACGATATTGTTGCCGCGGATCCTGAAATCGAAAGCGTTTTGGCGAAGCTCGATCTGCTGATAGTTCACGCATCCAATTTTAACAAGACGGCTGCACTTGCCGACATAGTCTTCCCGGCCGCTACTTACGCCGAGAAGAACGGCACATTCGTAAACTTTTCCGGAATGTTGCAGAGAATTAGACCGGTTGTAGCTACCGTGGAACTCGACAGAGCGCTCGAGGGCATGTCGATGAGCAGGCTTGATAAGTTCGGTACGCAGTACGACCGCTGGGCGCGCGGCAACAAGCACGATGCTCGCTCCAGCTGGAAGATCATCACTGCATTATCCGCCGCTATGGGACATAAATTGAAATTCAACATGGCCGAAGAAGTATTCGACGAAATCTCAAAAACTATAGACGTATTCAAAGGACTCGATTACGATGTGATAGGAGAGCTCGGTGCGCAGTCGAAGCTTCAATCCCCGAAGGGACAAGCAAAAGAAAAACCTGTTAACGCTTAAACGGAGCAAAAATAAGATATGGGTATTTTAGAGATAATTATATTTGCCGCGGTAAAGATGCTGTTGATATTCACGGTTATGATGCTGACAGTTTCTTACCTGGTTTATTTCGAGAGAAGGATAAGCGCCTGGGCACAGAACAGGCTGGGTCCCAACAGAGTAGGCTGGGAAGGAGTGCTTCAGCCATTCGCGGACGTTCTTAAGCTTCTATTAAAGGAAGACATTGTACCCGACGCGGCAAACAAGCCGATACACACGCTTGCGCCCATCCTCGCTTTGTTCGTAGCTTTTACAACATACGCGGTTATTCCTTTCGGTCCCGACGTTACAGTATTCGGTTACCGTACGTCTCTCGTTGTAGCGGATGTTAATATAGGTATACTTTACGTACTGGCTTTAACATCTCTGGGAGTTTACGCAATAACGTTTGCCGGGTGGTCGTCGGGCAGCAAATACTCGCTGTTGGGCGGCATCAGATCTTCGGCGCAGATGATCTCTTATGAGATCTCGATGGGATTTTCGATAGCCGGTGTTCTGCTCATTTCGCAGTCACTTAGACCTGAAGCGATAATAAATTCTCAGGCCGGCTGGATGTGGAACATAATCATACAGCCGATAGGGTTCATAACTTTTCTAGTATCGGCGTTCGCCGAGACGAACAGGCTTCCGTTCGACTTACCTGAAGCCGAGCCGGAGCTGGTGGGCGGATTCCACACAGAATACAGCAGTATGAAATTCGCGGGATTCTTTTTGGCGGAATACGCAAACATGATTGTTGCAAGCACGCTCATCGTCACTTTGTATCTCGGCGGATGGCAGTTCCCGTACCTCGATAAATTCGGACTTTCGGAGACGTGGTTTGTAATTATCTCGGTTCTGACTTTCATGATAAAAGTAGCGGCTCTCTTATTCTTCTTCTTATGGGTAAGATGGAGCCTGCCGCGTTTCAGGTACGATCAGCTAATGAACCTGGGGTGGAAGGTGATGTTTCCTCTGTCACTCTTGAACCTGGTTTGGGTTGCGGCTTTGGTAATGATTTTTAAGATTTAGAACTCGTCATTGGTGGGTTGTCCGTAGCACAGATTGGTAATCTGTGCTACGAATATTTTGTATGACGAAGCGCAGCTTCGGCCAAAAACTGAAGTTTTATATAATTAGTCGAAGCTTTCACTTCGACCTACGTGAAAAGTAAAACATAAAAGATTTATTTTTTCCTCCTTATAAAGGGGGAAGGGAATTTGAGTTTATAAACTAAAAAAATTAGCGGGTTTTGAAACTTATTCCGTAGCGCGGACCACCGGTCTGCGCCTAAAAAATTTGTAGGACGAAGCGCAGCTTCGGCCAAAAGCTAAGTTTTATATAATTAGTCGAAGCTTCGCTTCGACCTACGTGAAAAGTAAAACATAAAAGATTTATTTTTTCCTCCTTATAAAGGGGGAAGGGAATTTGAGTTTATAAACTAAAAAAATTAGCGGGTTTTGAAACTTATCCCGTAGCGCGGACCACCGGTCTGCGAACAAAAGCTGAATTTCTCAGCACAGATTAGTAATCTGTGCTACGAATATTTTGTAGTACGAAGCGCAGCTTCGTCAATAAGCGCTTATATAATTAGTCGAAGCTTGCCTACCCTGCCTACCGGCAGGCAGGCGGCAGGCAGGCTGTCGCTTCGACCTACAGGGGTTAAGCTATAAAAACGGAAATTTAACTAACGGAGTCCAGATGGCAGTAAAGAAGAGAGAAAAAGATTTAACATTCTTGGAAAGGATTTATATCCCTGAGATTGTAAAAGCCTTATCTCTGACGATGAAGAACATGTTCAAGCCCAAATTTACGATGAAGTACCCTGAAGAGAAGTTTATTCCGCCGGCATCGTACAGAGGCAGGCCGTTCTGGTTATGGAAGAAAACGGTGAGGAAAGGTGCGTTGCGTGCGGACTCTGTTCCAGGGTTTGTCCCTCTCTGGCCATAGAAATCCAGGCCGCGGAAACCGACCGTGAGAAGGAAAGATACCCCGAAAAGTTCGAAATTAACATGATTCGGTGCATTTTTTGCGGATTTTGCGAGGAAGTATGCCCCGAAGAAGCCATTGTAATGAGTAAAGACTACGAATTAGCCTTCACAAACAGAGAAGATGCCGTTTACGGCAAGGATAAGCTGCTTACACCGGTAAGTCAGCTGCAGGACAGGATCGAATTTCTGCGCAGCTATAAATAATAGTTGAACATTAAGGATTTTGTGTATATCTTCGTGTCCCATGCTTAAAACTATCAGCATATTGCTGGCCTTTTGTTTTATATCTGCTGGCCTGGGGAAAAATGTTGAGGAAAGCTATAAATTAATATATCCGAAGTACATCCCTTTAAACTCCCCCTTCAATATATCCTTTATAACTGCCAATCCTTATGCCTCCGCCGACCGTATGGATTTCTATATCCTTCCCGGCAGCAGTCTGTTATTAACGAAGGTGGAACTTAAATCTCTCTACGTTAATAAAGAGCTTAATTTTTCTCCCGCCAGGGTATCCGGTTATACCGGAAACGCGTATAAAGCCGAAATAAAGTTTAACGATTCTACTTTAACGTCAGGCGTTTTCTTCCAGATACTTATGACGATAAGATCAGAATACTCCACGTCTTCTTCAGTAAAGTTTATGGTCGTATATATGAAAGAAGATTCGGTGCTTGGATACATAAGGCCGAAAGGGAGCAGCGCTGTTGAGGGTGATGAAGATTACATAGGTGCAAATCTGAATTTCTACAAGCCCCAGAAGAACGCAGGACGTTCACTTCTGTTCCCGGGAAATTCATCGCTTAAATTTTCCGGAAAAGATTTCGAATCTCAAAACCTTCTAACCGAGTTCTGGATAAAGATGAGCTCCGGTCAGATGCAGTTCCTGACGATCAAAAGCAAAAGTGATCAGAACTTCCAGATGGCGCTTTCCACAAATGCTTACCAAATGCTGAATATTAAATCATCGAGCGGCAGGCAGGAATTTCTCAATCCTTATTTTACCGGAAGGAAAAGCTGGTACCACATTTCGGTCGATTTCGATTTCCGAAAAAACACTCTTTCTTTATACTGCAACGGCACGGCGGTATCGCGTTCCCAGCTGCCTGCGTTTATATTGCCCAAAGACCTGGTGTTCTTATTCTCAAATCCGGACGAGACAAAATCCTTCCAGATAGATTTGCTGCGCTTCGTCGATCTCAAAAATTCAATAGATGTTTCATTCCACAACGGGAACTTCAATAATTTTATATCGGACAGCTCCTCGGTTCTCGCTCAGTTCAAATTCGACCAAAGCGGCGATCAGCTGAAGAATCCCGACGCTAATTACGATATTTATTTTTCGGGTGTTCAGTTCGTGAGATCGGACGCGCCTATATTCGCGCGCGCGCCTGAGCTAAATATCAATCCCCTCGCAAATTCATACGAGCTTGACTGGAGCGGAGGCGATTACAAGCAGGCGGATCACTACGTTCTTCAGAAGTCGAGCGGCAATTCGGATTACAAGGATCTGTTCAGTGTTTCCGCCGACAACATGCATGAAAAAAATTACTCCTTCCTCGATACCAAAGACGAATCCGACGACGTTGTTTACTACAGGGTAAAGCAGGTTAATGTGGACGGCAGTGAGGTTTATTCTTCGCAGGTGAAAGTGGGACAGGGAATGATGGAGCCGTTCATCGTAGAGCAGAACTATCCCAATCCTTTTAATCCTAAAACGAGCATAGTTGTAGATCTTCTGCAGGATTCCGACCTTGAGGTTACTGTTTATAATATGGAAGGAAAAGAAGTTCAGCAATTATTTAAAGGTTTCATTTCCGCGGGGCTGCACCGCTTCGCGTTCGATGCCACCGATCTACCATCCGGAGTTTACCTCTATAAAATCGCCACACCTAAGTATACAAAGACGAAGAAGATGATTCTAACGAAGTGAACTTGTTGAATAGTTAAATTGCTTAATAGTGAGATTGAAGATGAGCGCATTTTTCTTAAACGGGAATGTTCCGTTCAATTCCTACGGAATTGTTAAAGATTTGTGGGAACTGTCGGGTTACAAACATTTATTCCCTGACGGGAATAATAAATATTTAGAATTACCTACCTTGAAATCATACATACCCAATCCCTGAGGGAAATAATAAATAAAAAGTATCGACTGCTATTAAATCATACATACTCAACCCCGTAAGGAAATAATAAATATAAGGTATCGACTGCATATAAATGAAACATACTCAATCCCGTAGGGATTGAATGTTTGTAACAATAACCGCCCACCCGAACCCCAACTCCGTTAGGGTAGTTGAACAAGAAGACAAACGTATGTCCGAATTCCATTAACAGTTTTCGTCTATCATAAAAGTAAACATAAACACCGTTTTCAATTTCTACGGAATTGTTAAAGATTTGTGGGAACTGTCGGGTTACAAACATTTATTCCCTGACGGGAATAATAAATATTTAGAATTACCTACCTTGAAATCATACATACCCAATCCCTGAGGGAAATAATAAATAAAAAGTATCGACTGCTATTAAATCATACATACTCAACCCCGTAAGGAAATAATAAATATAAGGTATCGACTGCATATAAATGAAACATACTCAATCCCGTAGGGATTGAATGTTTGTAACAATAACCGCCCACCCGAACCCCAACTCCGTTAGGAGTTGAACAAGAAGACAAACGTATGTCCGAATTCCATTAACAGTTTTCGTCTATCATAAAAGTAAACATAAACACCGTTTTCAATTTCTACGGAATTGTTAAAGATTTGTGGGAACTGTCGGGTTACAAACATTTATTCCCTGACGGGAATAGTAAATATTTAGAATTACCTGCCTTGAAATCATACAAATCCAATCTCGTAGGGATTGAATGTTTGTAACAATGACCACCCACCCAGAATCCCAACTCCGTTAGGAGTTGAACAAGAAGACAAACGTATGTCCGAATTCCATTAACAGTTTTCGTCTATCATAAAAGTAAACATAAACACCGTTTTCAATTTCTACGGAATTGTTAAAGATTTGTGGGAACTGTCGGGTTACAAACATTTATTCCCTGACGGGAATAGTAAATATTTAGAATTACCTTCTTTGAAATCATACAAATCCAATCTCGTAGGGATTGAATGTTTGTAACAATGACCACCCACCCAGAATCCCAACTCCGTTAGGAGTTGAACAGATTAACGGCTAAATAAAATCAATGACCGCATAGGATGCAATTTACTTTATAATTTCTAATCACTATATTCATTCAAACACTATCATTCCGCGGCGGATCAATCTTCAAGTATTCTAATATATAATTACAATTCCGGTTCTCTCAATCCCGTTTCCATCCGGATTATCTTTCTTCCGGTACAGCGGATCTTAATTACTGAAGCTGCGCAAAGGCGTCATTCTGATCCCGGCTTGCCGCATAGGCATAAACTTAAAAAATAAGAAATTATATTTTTCAGATTAAATATTATTAGATAATAGTTAAAAAGCTAAAGAAACTAGGGCAAGACAGAAGTAACTAATGCCGGGACATAGATATTAATAAGTCTTTTTTTTATGCAAGGGATACCTGCCCGCCGGCAGGAAGGGATTAAGAGAGGGTTCAAAGAATTTATTAAAACCATGAACCCATCCCAACCCTTCCCTTGAAAATGGAAGGGCTTATCGGTAGAGTTAACTAAGGCATTATCATTCTGTCAATGTGTTCTAATTCAATAATTTATAAAATAATAAATTAAAATTAGGTTGACGCCTATGCTGATTGTCCAGAGAAGAATCTCAATCCTAGATATTTCGCTTCGCTTAATATGACATGAACAACAGCGTGCGTAACTTCGGTTAACTCTAAAACTATGGGGGTGATTATGCTATCAAAGATACTCTCCAGCGCCACAGTCGGCATTGACGCTTATCTCGTTGAGGTTGAAACCAACGTAGAAAAGCAGATGCCGGGGTTTACTATAGTGGGACTGCCGGACAACGCCGTAAAAGAGAGCCGAGAGCGGGTGATGACCGCCATTAAGAACAGCGGCTACGATCTTCCTATCAAGAAAATTACCGTTAACCTGGCTCCCGCCGACGTTAAGAAAGAAGGAAGCTCATTCGATCTTCCCATAGCAGTGGGAATTCTCTCCGCTTATGAAATTATTAATTTCGATTCTATTGATAATACACTTTTCCTCGGTGAGCTTTCGCTGGACGGCCAGCTTCGTCCCGTTAAAGGAGCACTGCCGGTTTCCGTTGAAGCGAGAGATAAGAATATAAAGAGAATTATAATACCGGCAGAATCCGCGAAGGAGGCATCGATTGTAGACGAAGTGGAAGTTTACGCGATGAACGACCTGCTCGAAGTAATACATTTCCTCAACGGAAAAATTAAAAAAGAAAGAACCGTAACGGATAAGAAGGAATTATTCTCTCAGATCAATAGATATCATCTAGATTTCTCCGAAGTAAAAGGACAGGAAAATGTTAAAAGAGCTTTAGAAGTTGCTGCTGCGGGCGGACATAATATATTGATGATCGGACCGCCGGGCTCGGGTAAGACGATGCTTGCGAGAAGGCTTCCTTCAATACTTCCCCCGATGACGTTTGATGAAGCGCTTGAAACGACAAAGATACATTCGGTTGCGGGAATAATTCCTAAGGATCAGGCGTTGATAACGGAAAGGCCGTTCAGGAGTCCGCACCACACGGTATCGGACGCGGCGCTTGTAGGCGGCGGATCGTTTCCGCGCCCGGGGGAAGTTTCCTACGCGCACCACGGAGTTTTATTTTTAGATGAGCTGCCGGAGTTTAAAAAGAACGTGCTGGAAGTATTAAGACAGCCGCTGGAAGATGCGAGGGTAACCGTGAGCCGCTCGAAATTATCATTGGAGTTTCCGGCAAACTTCATGCTTGCAAGCGCGATGAACCCATGTCCCTGCGGGTATTATACGGATCCCTCCAAGGAATGCACATGCGCGCCTCCTCAGATTCAAAGATATATGTCGAAGATATCCGGGCCGCTGCTTGATAGGATCGACATACACATAGAAGTTCCCGCCGTAAAATACAAAGAGCTTTCAGCGGATACGAAGAGTGAGACGTCAGCACTGATAAGAGAAAGAGTGATTGAAGCGAGAAGGATTCAGTACAAAAGATTTCAAGGAATAAAATACATATACAACAACGGCGACATGGGCTCTAAGGAAGTGCGGCAGTACTGCAGATTGGATTCAGCCGGATCTGAGTTGTTAAAGATGGCGATGACAAGATTAGGATTCTCTGCAAGAGCGTACGATAGAATACTAAAAGTAAGCCGGACGATTGCAGACCTGGAAAAATCTGAAAATATTTTATCGCAGCACATAAGTGAGGCGATACAATATAGGACTCTGGATAGGGAACTGTGGAAGCATTGAGGGAATTGGCGGATTAGCGAATTAACGGATTCGCGAATTCTTTAATTTGTTGGTTGCCTCATAGTATGAAATTCGGTAATCCGCAAATTCGAAAATTCGTCAATTTACTTTCGATTGTCTAAAACTTAATGTTTACGAACTTCGATGTAAAATATTTTTACAACAAGGTATATTCTACTTGTAAAGATTACACGATTCTATAACATTTACCCGATTTCTTTGTGTCTTGCGCTAAAAACTTACGGTATGGTTTTTGTTCTACTTTAGGTGAGCTAATTATAGAATTGGGGGCACAATTCTTTTAATTTCAAAAATTATCTTTTTTTAATTATAAAATCTATTCAGAGATTATTATTGCCGGAATAGATCGTATTAGCAATTTATCTACGTAATTTCCGTAGATCATCTGGGAAGATAAGGTAGAAGAAAGTACGTAAAAGCACTGATTTCTTTTACTAAGAAAGTAGTTATATTCTCTCAAAGATAAGGGGAGTTATATCTTGTTTTCATAAAGCCGGTGATGTGGCTTCTCTTCTTGATATAATACCTAGTGAATTCGATTTAACCCCAACATGAGGGTAAAGACATGAAGTATCTTTTAGCATTCATTTTGATTTGTTGTCCATTAAAAGAATACCATTCTCAAACACCTAGTTATAATTGGCAAATTTATAATACCGGATATAATTTCGCTATCATCAAGATTGCATTCTCTGACTCACTAAATGGCTGGGCACTCGGTGAACATAATATCATTCATACTAATGACGGCGGAAAGACATGGGAAGAGCAGCAAATTCCCGTTGATACGGCAGCTTTCCGGGAATTTTATTTTGTGGATAGTGAAACAGGATATGCAATTGGAGAAAGCGGTCTAATATTAGGGACTAAAGACGGCGGCAAAATATGGAAGAAACAAAATAGTGGTGCCAAAGATCATCTACTGCGTGGTATCAGTTTTATTAATAAAGATACGGGCTGGGTTGTCGGAGAGATGGATGATGGAATCAAACGGGGCGGTATACTTCTTCATACTGAGAACGGCGGAAGTAGTTGGGATACATTAAGCGACAGATCAGACGGCACTTTATACTACGACGTAAAGTTCTATGATAATGAGAATGGCATAGTAATCGGGAGTTATGGGTTTGATAATTTTACACCAATAGAAGTATTTAGTACAAATAATAGTGGGGTGAGTTTAGACAAAATAAGTGAATTTACAAATGCGCATACTTTTTATCTTTATTCAACTCATCTTGATACTATATGGTCCGTAGGTTTTGGTTTTGCAAGATCTTTTGATGGTGGATACACGTGGGATACAGAATATAATATTCAATTGAGAGATTCAACCTTATATGGTCCACCAATATTTGTTGATGTTCTTCAGTTTAGCAGTAAAACTGCCTGGGCGGTGGTTGCATTTATGTTGTCACATACTGACTTATATTATACAAACGACTATGGTCTTACATGGAGAATTGTAAATGTGCCCCAAGGTTTTCGCCCCACTTCTGTTTCATTTGTCGGAAAATATCTCATAGTTGGTGACGGGAACGGATTAATAATTACAAATCAACCTAAAGTCGTAGGTATTGTTAGAAGCAAGGTAACCGAAACAAACTTCAGTTTGTATCAAAATTATCCCAATCCATTCAATCCTTCTACAATTATAAGATATCAACTCGGCAGCAAAGTTCATGTTAAGATAACAATATTTGATTTGCTGGGTAGAAAAGTAAGAACATTAATAGACAAAATACAAGAGGATGGGGTTCATAATGTAAACTGGAACGGGAAGGATGAGTTAAATGTGCGAGTCAACTCAGGAGTATACTTATATCAACTAAAATATGATAATAAATCGCTTGTTAAGAAAGCGATCTTGATACATTAATAATTTAATGGAGGTTTATTATGATTTCCAAACTGATTTCCCTTGTGTTACTATTATTTATTTTTTTCTTCACAGGTGTTTATCTAATTGCACAAGAAAAATCTTTAACGCTAAAGGAATTGTGTACGGAAAGCAGTGACATTATTATCGGAACACCTGTTGCAATAAGCTCGCACAAATCCCAAAACGGGAAAAATGTATATTCCTTGATCGATATCTCTGTAGAAAAGACTTTGAAGGGAAATTTAGAACAGAACAGCGTAATCAGAATGCCAATGTTTGGGGGTACAATTGATGGCATAACTACATTTGCGGTCGGGTTTCCAAGATTTTCCACCAAAGTAAAATCAATCTTTTTCTTACAAGAAAAAAGCGAGCCTATTGAAGCACTAAATGGTCCCCAGCAAATTTTTTTGATTACAGGGTTGTCCCAGGGAAAATTTGATATCGTTCAAGATAATAGAGAACAGATATTACTTCGTAATTACGAAGGATCCTTGAAATTGGAGAATGTGGGTAAGGTGGTTTCTCTTTCAAAGGAAAATAATGTGACTGCGGTTAGAATGATTTCCTTTATAAAAGATTTCTTAAATAACTAACTATGTGGGGGGCAAAATGAAATATATTAAGATGCTTTTTTGTTTGATACTAGTCATGGTATTAAGTCGATCAGCATATTGTGCTGTGTATCTGGGTAATGATTTATCGGATGGATATTCTTTCTGGGGAACTACTGTACATTTGGGAGCTAATGGCATAGATCACTGGGCGAGTCATTCAGAAGCATGGTATTTATCCACCATCGGCTGGGCTACTGAAGGATTTTCTGTCGATGATATAGAAGATCAAGCGGTTGCGGCTCATAACGTGTGGTCATCATCTCAGGTTAGTACAACTAACCTTACGTTTGATTACGTGGAAAGAACGACTTCAACCTGGGGAGAAGATGGTATCTGTACCATATATATGGCTCAGGCAGGCGACCCAGCATATGATGGTGCCCCTGATTATGGTCCCTTCTTTTTTGCTCCTAACGCTGGTGCAATTACAGTGTTTAGGGTAAACGCAAATTATGAGTTTATCGAGGCTGATATAATACAGAATGGCGCTAATAAAACCGACTGGACGTTAACTAGAATATTATGGAACTTGACGCATGAAGTAGGTCATACAATTGGCTTAGCAGATTTACCGGATTACCAACCCGAAACTATGAGTAGAAATTGTTCGGGTGATCCAAGTACTTTGGAAGCAGATGATGTGGCGGGTGTTTCTTTCCTTTATGGAGGCAAGCTAACTGAAAATACCACATTATCATACACTGACAATTATTTTAATTGGGACATAGAAGTACTTAGCGGGAAAACATTCACTATTCCACCGGGGGCAAATATTACGTTTAACAATAGTGCATCATTGAATATTGATGGGGCGCTTGTTGCCCAAGGTACACCCGCTAGTGGAATTGCATTTGATTTCAATTCCCCGAATTCTTCAGCCCAAAATGGTATTGTTATAAATTATAATAGTACTGCCTCGATATCTTACGCAACCATAAGTAATGCCTATCGTGGAATAAAGCTAATTCCTAGTAGCAGTTCATCGACAATTCAAAACAATGCTATTCTGGATTGCTACGATGGGATTGGTATAGAATATGGAGGAAAGGATGCTGACCTCACAATAAGTAACAACACCATTCAGGATAATACACACTACGGGATAAGCATGACAAGTGCTATTAGTGGGATGAATTCCGAACCATCAATTGCAAACAATACAATAACTGGAAGTGGAAGTCACGGAATTTATCTTTACAACATTGGAAATTTATGTTCAATTACCGGTAATAGTCTGAATTATAACACCGGCACCGGGATAGCAATGTACTATTCTTCACCGCTTATCACTGGTAACGAAATTAATAATAATTATAATGGTGTAGGTTGCGCAAATTCATCAACCCCCTCATTCGGTAACTCATCCTATTCGGGTAATAATAATATACATGATAATTATAGGGGCGTATATTCACTTACCTCATCTAGTCCGTTTCTTGGCCAAGAAGTTCCTCAAATTGTCGGTGGAAATAATATCATTGCCAATAACAGCTTTAAGAACTTACAGGCGGAAGATAATGGTACAATACTAGCAGAACACAATTGGTGGGGTGCTGATCCTCCCGACGCAAATAAAATTGCAGCTTTATCAGGAAGCACTATCGATTATGATCCGTGGCTTGACAGTCCTCCGAGTTTGAGGCTTGCAGGTGGTAATACATCCATATACACTTCCAGTAATACAGATGTTCAAATGTCGGTTAGAAACGGTACTAACGGAATTATTCGTGCTACAGCTGGGTTGCAATCTGGTCAAGAACTTAGCGGTTTTAATCCTAATTGGTCAATAATCTATAAGTTGCTATACGCAAAGAAGCTCGTTGATGATAAACAAAATGAAAATGCACAGAAAATATTGAAAGATATCATACTGAATAACCCAGACTCATCACTTTCTTCTTACGCACTTAGTCTACTTTGGGAGGCAAGCCGAAAAGATAATCCAGATACTCTCAAGTCATTTGTCTCTTATATTTTTGAAAAAAATAAAGATATTGATACATACGGACTAGCTTCAATTATAAGGGCTTTTTATGATAAGGGCAACAAGGTGGTGGATTTAGATGAAACGGCCGCTAAATATACCAGCCCTAGTATCAAAAAAATGGCAATATTCGGTAAGTTCTTATACTATATGAACGAGGCAAAGGACACTAAGGCGGCCGAAAAAGTACTCGCTGATATAGACAAAAGGTATCCTAATTCTGGGATATCCGAAGATGCCCATATACAACTCGGAGATAGTGACAACATGATAGCAAAGAGTGGAATCTTAGAAACTAGGAATAAGGTTTTAAGTTCTTCTCCTAAAGATTATGCTTTATCTCAGAACTATCCTAATCCTTTCAATCCCACCACAACGATCAGTTATCAAATACCCAAGAAAGGATTAGTCAATCTTAATGTATACGATCTGCTTGGCAGAGAAGTGGCGAATGTTGTAAGCGGAGTTAAAGATGCTGGATATTACAATGCTAGTTTCAATGGCCAGAATTTGTCGAGTGGTGTATATATTTATAGGCTAATGGTTAAGCCATTCGATGGAAGTAGTGAATATACGTCCACTAAAAAGCTGATGCTGTTAAAATAGGCGTAATTTACAAATTACCGAGCTATGACGATTTTGTCGATTTATAATCAATTATAATCGTTTCTCAAGCCTGGATTCAAAACGAATCCGGGCTTTTATTGTTTTGCACAAACAGAAATTTATCAATTACAATCAAAAGCTTTTTACTCTGTCTTCCTATAAATCTTTCCCTCCTTTTAAGTGTGGGCTGATCTATACATGGTTCATTTGCCAATTTCCTCTGGTTCTTTCCAGAAAGTTTACAGTATGAGACTATTTTATTTCCGACGCTGTCCAATTTAAGTCTGAGGCGAATTTATTACAGAAAGTTATTGCTTTAATTCTAAGAATCCCTTTCTATAATCTTAGATATCTCTTCCTTTAGTTTCCTACTTGGTTTATGTTTCCCATTTTCCCAATCTCTTAAGGTTGTTTGATCGACACCTAAAAGTTTGGCAGCTTTCCTTTGGCTAAAACCATGGGTCTTTCTAAAGGCTAACAATTTTTCTGCAAATGTCCCATTTAATAAACGGAAAGGAATATACCCTAGGAATTTTATTATCCCCGGAATCAAGTGAATTTTAGGTTGAGATCGATTGTTCTCCCAGTTGTATATTGATTCTTCCTTGACTCCAATTCGCTCTGCAACCTCTCTTTGCAGCAATCCCATATCGAGACGACGCTTTCTGATGTGGTCTCCAATAGAGATTAGTTGCTTCGGATAAGCATCAGAAAGTGGTTTTTTAGCTTGTAATCTAATTTGACAGTTTGGCAACGCAACCATGTCCCTGCGGGTATTATACAGACCCGACAAAAGAATGCACGTGCGCTCCGCCCCAGATACAGAGATATATGTCGAAGATATCCGGACCGCTTCTTGATAGAATAGATATACATATAGAAGTTCCGGCAGTAAAATACAAAGAGCTTTCGGCTGATACGAAGAGTGAAACATCGGCATTGATAAGAGAAAGAGTAATTGAAGCAAGAAGGATTCAGTACAAAAGATTTCAAGGAATAAAATATATCTACAACAACGGTGACATGGGCTCTAAGGAAGTGCGGCAGTACTGCAGACTTGATTCTGCCGGATCGGAGCTGTTAAAGATGGCGATGACAAGATTGGGATTTTCGGCGAGGGCGTACGACAGAATATTAAAAGTAAGCAGAACTATAGCGGACTTAGAAAACTCTGAAAATATTTTATCTCAGCATATAAGCGAGGCGATACAGTACAGAACGCTGGATAGGGAGCTGTGGAAGCATTGAGGGAATTTGCGGATTGACGAATTAACGAATTCTTTAATACTTTGGTTATCTTAAAATATGAAATTCGGTAATCCGCGAATTCGATAACCTGCCTACCGGTAGGTAGGTTCGTCAATTTACTTTCGATTGTCTAAAACTTAATGTTTACGAACTTCGATGTAAAATATTTTTACAACAAGGTACATTCTACATGTAAAGATTACACAATTCTATAACTGTCACTTGGTTCTCAAGTGAATTGCGCTAAAAACTCACGGTATAATTTTTGTTCTATTTTTAAGCGAGCTAATTATAGAATTGGGGGCACAATTCTTTTAACTCCACGAAAATTATTGATTTAATTGCTGCATCACTTTTGGAATGAATTACTAAGAATATAAACCATTTTAAACACTTTTCTACGGAATTTCCGTAGATCATCTGGGAAGATTCCGTAGAAAAAAATACGTAAAATCACTGCTGCATAAAGGGGAAAAATTATGCATTTTAGTGAACAGTACAAGGATGTGGAAAATTCATTGTTGTAAGAAGGGATAAACTTGTGAAAATTCGAATGTTTATATTGGTTCTAGCTTTATTAAGTCAGCTTGGGATGATTAATGCCCAACAGTTGATATTGGCAATACCCACAACCTCAAGGAAATAATATAAATGACTTATTTGTATTTAATAAAGATACCATAATCGCAGTCGGTGATTTGGGAACAGTTATTAAAACAACGGACGGCGGGAATAATTGGTATGGGAAGCATCATGCTGCTGGAACAGCGAAAAATTTAGAAGACGTTCGTTTTATTGATTCTATGAATGGCAGAAGACTGTGCCACATTAAATGAAAGTAAAATTAAATGAATAAAGTATCTTTGTTAGTTTTATTATCTCTCACTTTTCAGACGCTATTTCTATATAGTTGCAGTAATTCCACGGGACCTGATAATAAAAATATCTCTTTATCTGCGGTGAAGACCCTTTGCACTGAAGCGTGGGTCAATCTGAAGATCGAAAATATTTCGCTTCCAGTAAATATAAATATACAGCTAAACGGTAAAATGTTTATGGATGTAGATTTCAGCACAACCACAGATACAGTAATATATATAGATTCCTTATTGCCACAAAAAGCATATACACTACAAGCCTTTAATAACACCGGGAACGGCACCGTCGGTACTCAAAGTGGCAAACTTAGCATTACTACTCTTGATACGACTAGCAGTAATTTTTCATACAAATTGTATGCTCTAGGAAATGTCGTTGGTGAAAGCAGTACTCTTTATGACGTTACAATAGTAAACGATACCCTCGCCTATGCCGTTGGTGCGGTTTATGTAAATGATTCCACCGGGCAGATGTATAATCTTGTTAAATGGAACGGTCATCAATGGTCACTAAAAAGATTTCCGTTTAATTTATATAACTACGACTGTACAATTGCTGGAAATTATTATGGAGAGGCAAAGACAGTTTATGCGCCAAATGATAGTGAAATTATTTTCTCCGACGGGGCAGACTTTATGAAATGGAATGGGAGATCATATTCGCATTATCCTTGTGTTATCAATTTGTTGAACGGAAAGATAAGTAAAATATGGGGAACATCTTCCAACGATTTCTATGCTGTTGGCACAAATGGTACTATAGTTCATTACAGGGGCGGAACATGGGAAAAGATACAGAGCGGAACAAGCCTTGATTTATTCGACATTTATTCCGGCGACGTGAAGAATATATTTGCCAGCGGAGGGGATTTTCATGACTACAGCGGGATTTTATTGAAAGGGGGGGGAAATGACTTCAGTATATTAGAGGAAGGGGAAAACTTAGGTGACTTGAATCAATTGTTTCATCCATATTTTGATGGCATAGCTAAGACAGTATGGGTAAGCAAGAACGGTGTTGTCTATTTCGGTGGTAATGCTCTATACCGGTATGTAGGAGGGAGAACAGATGCAATCAAATCACTTGTCGGAAATCGGGGAGGAGAAAACGTAAATGGAAAGTATTTCGGATTTATTTCTCAAATAAGAGGATTAGATGATAACACAATAATAATGGTCGGTGAAGGTAATACAATAAGATATTTTAATGGAATTAGGTGGACACAATTAGGTTTACCGTACAGTTACAGCAGCGATTATACATGGTTAGCAGTATCAATAAAGGAGGATATGATTATTGCGGCTGGTCATTCAAGCAGTAAAGCTATAATCATGATATTAAAAAGGTATTAAGGAAGGAGATTAGCTGCCAAAGAGAAACTGTGAATAATTAACCCCGGTGCTGGTGACACCGGGGTAAGAATGCAAATATATAAAGGAATATTCTGACCGTCGTTAGAGGCCTGCAGTTTGGCTGACTGCTTTGCTCCTTTTTATTTGCTATTCCAATCTAACATTTCACCATCAATTATAAAATAATAAGGGCAAATAAAATGAAAATATTTCTCACGTTATTCTGCATGGTGATATTTTTTCAAATATCGACTTTGGGCCAGCAAGACAACCATACATATGGTCCAGTATATGAAAATTATTATGCCGATTGGATCAAGGGTTCTGGCGATCCTTATTTCTGGACCAATGATCATCAGGTAGGGATTGTATCACAAGGCGAAAATTATGAAGTTAGGAATATTGATACTTGGCAGTGGAACTATAATGATATTCCTACTATAGCTACAATAACAAGCGTAGTAATAACATTTAAGGGTCACCACTATACTCCCTATGAAGATTTCCATTTTAATTTTCATAATATTCCATATCCTGGGGAACAATCCGGTATAAACTTCTTTAATGAATTCACAAGTGATAATATTATTTATGATAAAACATTGACCCATGATGCAAATGGTTATGTGTATTTTTCTCATACTTTTTTACCGAATGATGGTTCTGGTGTATGTGGTGCTTTATCATCTGCTGTACAATCGGGACAATATTTCTTCACTCTAGGCATCAATGAGGTTGGCACTGCGCTTTCCCCTCCATGGTCTATTACTGATAACGATGGGGGTGGGGTTGATGGACAAGCTATTAGCCTGACTATCAATTATACAACTTCCTATCAAGATTATAAGTTTGTTAATAATATAGAAGGTACAGAGAACTACGGTATGCTAACAGTAAAGGATAATACAAAAGGCGTAACAAACAGCATAAGCTCAGGAACACCCCTGGGACTTTCCTGGAACGACGATATTACCGCAAGGACAAATGAACTGCCGTTTGACGTTAATTGGAAAAGCACCGGTAAAACTGAAAAGCATAACCATTGGATTAAAAATTCTTCAAATAATTATTCATTATATGAAAATTTTACTGCTGATTTAAATTATGTTTCATCTAAATTAACCTCGAAATTTAATTCTACTGCTGTTGCTACGATTACAACAAACCTATCTTCAGGGGTAATTGAATTCAAGGACCCATGGTATTATTATTCAGACAGCGGAACGTGGTATCAAACCGATCAATTCAATTCTTATAATGTTCCCTTTGACATTGATAATGGTAGTACAGAATCATATGGTGGAATCTTTCTAAATCAAGCTGCTAATCCGGACAACCCATATTACGCCGTTCGTGTACTTCTAACTCCAACCATTGGCAGTTCTACAGCATTTTTTTCAGGCTGGAGTTACTCTGGTGCTACACTTCAACAGGTAGAGCCCAGTCCCTCGGGTTATGATCAGAAAGCCGTTGTATTCACTTCATCATCTGGTGCAACTATAACTGCCAATTATAGTTATGATACAATTTCAAGAAATACCACTTTAAGCTCCGGTACTTATAATATAGCTGGCAATTTAACAGTCCAATCCGGTGTAACACTAACATTAAGCTCCGGCGCAGTCTTAAACTTCCCAAGTGGTGCCGGGCTTACGGTTAACGGTACACTGGTTTCAAATGGAGCCACCCTTACTTCCTCAGATAACAGTAGTTGGAACGGAATAACATTAAACAATGCTTATGGATCATCGATCCAAAATACTACAATTTCTTATGCTATTTCCCCTATTGTTATTAACTCAACGAGTAATGTTACAATTTCCGGTTGCACGATTAACAATTCCAGTTTCTACGATAACAATTCCTCCTCGGCGGCAGCGATTCAAGTCTGGGGCTCATCGCCGACTATAAGCTCAACGACAATTGAGGGGCAGAGCAATTCATGGAACGGTGTTAGATTCGGAAGCGGCAGTACGGGCAGCTTAAGCAACTGCACAATTGAAAATCTTGGTTACGGAAACGGAGTAATTGTACAAGGAGCATCTAGTCCAGACATAAGCGGATGTACAATAAGCAGCAATCATTACTATGGAATAATTGTCAATTCCAACAGCTCGGGAACCCCGACAATCGAAAACAACCAACTTTCTTCGAACGGTAGTGGTCAATACCATAACATAGTCTTCCTCTCGGCATCCGGTGGGCTCGTTACCGGTAATTCCATATCCGGCAGCTATGCCGGCGTTGGAGCATATGGCGAGTCCTTTCCTTCCTCTGGTGGCTCTAATCAAGGCGGGTATAATACTATTACGGATAATTCTTATGGATTAATGGCCGGTAATTCCGGGACGGTAATCCATTTCGGCTCATATGCGGGAAACAATTTATATCAGGGAACTTGCAATGAGATATACAACAACACCGTTTATGATGCATATGCATCCGGCGGCAGTATTACTGCAGAATACAATTGGTGGGGACAAGCTTCGCCAAGTACTACTCAATTTTACGAAGGCAGCGGATCCACGGTGGATTACAGCAACGCTCTTTCGTCTCCCGCTGCGTGCCCTTTAAGCGGTGCCTTAGCTCTCGCGTCAGCTCAAACGCCGACTAGTGCAACAAGTACAACCGGTTCGGATCAGCTTTCAGCGTCATCACTTTTAGGCGATGCGACTCAAGCAATGTTCAATGGAGACTTTTCCAAATCGGCATTATTGTGCCGTAATATTCTTAAAAGCAGTACCAACAATAACATCAAAAATATAGCTGTAATTAGGCTGGGTCAACTTTTTCTTTCTAAAGCTTCAAAGACGGAAGGCGATACAACTATTCCGACGTTGCTCAATTCTTATGCAAACATAAAGGGTGAAACGGGCAGACATGCTGAATATATGCTTGCTAATATTTATTTGGCCAAAGGGCATCTGGCAAAGGCAGAGGCTGCCGCACAAGATTTAATCGCAAAGTATCCGGGCACTGAAACAGAAAGACAAGGGCTTATTTTGCTCGCTTCTCTTTTTACTTATGACCGGAGTTTTGCCCAAACTTCAGAGAAAGCACTTTCGGACTTGAAATCAAGATTCAGCGCGTCAATTGACAGCGGGCTGGTTGCCGCATTGACGATACCTAATTCAGTTTCGTCAAATGGGAAAGAAGTGTCTAAAGGAAATATAAATAGATCGGATAATGCTAAATCGACTGAGAGCCCGAAAAGTTTTTCCGTTGCCAATTATCCTAACCCGTTTAATCCTACGACTACAATATCATATCAGCTTCCTAAAAAAGGAATGGTAAGTCTAAAAGTGTATGACTTACTAGGACGGGAAATAGCAGTTCTTGCCGACGGAATTAAAAGCGCGGGATATTACGAGGTTAACTTTAGCGGTATTAATTTATCAAGCGGGGTATATATTTATCGTCTAACTGATAAACCATTGGACGGAAGTAAAGAATTTACTGCCGTTAAAAAACTGATGCTATTGAAATAGACTACTTCACAAATTTAATAAAAGCCTGGGTTCAAGACGAATCCAGGCTTTTGTTTATTTGTTTTTCAAGGTATCCATCGATGAAGTTCAGAAATCCCTTTCTAGGTCTTCCTTCATTCCTCTCCCATCTTTTTAGCGTGGATTGGTCTATACCTAATTCATTTGCCAATTCTCTCTGGCTCATTCCGGTAAGTTTACGGTATGTGATTATTTTGTTTCCAACAGTATTCAATTTGAGTTTGAAGGGGACATATCCAAGGAACTTTATTATCTCCGGTATCAAGTGAATCTTTGGCTTCGATCTTCTATTCTCCCAATTTGTAATAGTATCTTTTTGCACCCCAATTAGCTCAGCAACCTCTCTTTGAAGCAATCCCATATCAAGACGTCTCTTTCTTATGTGATCTCCGATGGTTAACAATTGCTCTGGATAAGCTTTGGAAAGTGGCTTTTTCGCTCGTAATCGAATTTGACAGTTTGGCAACGCAACCATGTCCCTGCGGGTATTATACAGACCCGACAAAAGAATGCACGTGCGCTCCGCCCCAGATACAGAGATATATGTCGAAGATATCCGGACCGCTTCTTGATAGAATAGATATACATATAGAAGTTCCGGCAGTAAAATACAAAGAGCTTTCGGCTGATACGAAGAGTGAAACATCGGCATTGATAAGAGAAAGAGTAATTGAAGCAAGAAGGATTCAGTACAAAAGATTTCAAGGAATAAAATATATCTACAACAACGGTGACATGGGCTCTAAGGAAGTGCGGCAGTACTGCAGACTTGATTCTGCCGGATCGGAGCTGTTAAAGATGGCGATGACAAGATTGGGGTTTTCCGCGAGAGCGTATGATAGAATATTAAAAGTAAGCCGGACTATAGCGGACTTAGAAAAATCTGAAAATATTTTATCGCAGCATATAAGTGAGGCAATACAGTACAGAACACTTGATAGGGAGTTGTGGAAGCATTGAAAGAATTCGCGGATTGACGAATTTATGAACCTGCCCGTCCGTCAGGCGGTTTCGCGAATTACATATTGTATTGAAACTGAGGAATTATAGCTTAGTGGGACTAAATAATTGCTCCGCTTTTTTAGGTACTCTAATAGGGACAAAAAAATCTTCCGGGAATAAATAATCCTCACCAGACTCGTCGATCACTCTAATTAAACCGTTTTGTTCCGCAGATTCTTCTAAGATTCTTCTATAAATTTTTCTTAACTCCAAAGACGCTTCATAATCTTTGTTCTTGATGCAAATAACATATTCGGTTTTCATAATTATGTTACTATTTTTTTAATTTTAATATCTTTCTTACCAATTCCATGGGCTTCGTACCAATGTAGTTCAGCATGTACTACCGAACCATTCCTTAATCGTACTTGGGCGAAGCCTTTTAGTTTCCGCCATCTGCCTTTTCCATATTTCTTGTTTAGTTTCTCTATCTCCCGAATATTACTTTCTACGGCAATTATCTCTACATTATCTATTTTTTCAATTATCTCAAAATACATTAATTAAAACTACTCTGAAATAAATAGTACAGAATAATTTATTTTAGTTATAATATTCTTCCAGTATTCAATTTCATCTTCATATTGTTTGATGTCTTGAAGCTTATACTTGTTTACTTTAAGATTATCCATATGAAATAGAATTTTAACGTCTTTGTTATACAACAACGTTAATATTAAATAAAATAGTTAAAAATAATCTTAATTTCCTCTTAAAATTCTGAACAGCTCTAGAATGGAAACATTTTACCGCAGCATATAAGCGAGTTGATACAGCCTGCCCGTCCGGAGTAGAAGACGGAGGCGGGTACAAAACGCTGGATCGGGAGCTATTGAAGCATTGAATAGTACCAAACTTCGAGGTTTAGGAAAACCTCGGAGTTAAAGGTTTAGATGCGAATCCGCTAATTCGGTAACCCGTGAATTCAGTAAATTAATAGATTTAATATTCACAAAGTAATCTAATCGTTACCCAAGAAATTTCTTTAAGATTTCCGCATCGGTAATATCTTTAGTCCGTCCGGTTGACATTTTATTCTTTAACAGGTGATGGGCCGAAATAAAATAAACATCTTCGGAGCCTATTTTACCTTTTACTTTATTCTTATAAGCCTCATTAAAAGTAATGCCGGATATTCCTGTGAGAAGATCAATTCTGTTGGGGCTGTAACCAAGCTTGATTATTTGATCGGTTTCAATAAAATCATCTTTCTTTAAGCCGATATCCGACATTCCGAAGTCATTTAAAACGATTATGATCTTATCGGAATTTTCTTCCTATGCCTCAATAAATATATCTATGTCGCCGGTATTTCGGGGAGAGGAATAATAAATTAAAGCATATGCGCCGACAATAATATATTTAACTTTGTGATAATTTAATAATCTTATAAACTCTTCGAAGTCCTTTTCGACTTTCATCATAAATATCTTCTTTATTGAAAAGTGAAATATATTGTTCCCTTAGTTCCTGCAAAATACTGAGCTTTTCTTCCGACGGAACCCTCTTCCAGTACTCAATTTCATCTTCATATCGCTTAATGTCTTGAAGCTTATATTTATTTACTTGTGGGTTATTCATTTATACTCGAAATTTTAGAGTATTCAATTTGCTGCGACGTTAATAGTTAAAAAATACTCTTAATTTCTTCTTAAAATTATTTACGGGTATAGGACTGAAAATATTTTATCACAGCATAGCAGCGAAGCGATACAGCCTGCCCGTCCGAAGTCGAAGACGGAGGCGGGTACAGAACGCCGGATTGAGAATTGTGGAAGCATTGAAGGAATTTGCGAACCTGCCTGCGGCAGGCAGGTCCGGCATTCCGGTAATTCCCGCACAATTATCTAACCTTAATGTTACAAACTAAGATGTAAAAAATTTTTACAGAAACGTAAATTTTACGCCCTCGCAAGTGTAAAAATTACCGATCCCATAAAACACCTCTTCAATATTGCTCCAAAACAAAGATTCTAAATATGGTACAAACCTTGTTAAAATTAGTTAAATAAGTGCATGTTATTCATGAAGAGAAGCTTAATGCATCTCTTAAAATTACAGTCCCGAATGTATAATACCTCTGACAATAACAGCTTTACTTGCTTCATTTATGTCTTCGCATTTTTTCTGTCTTGTTATTATTTGCAAATGCTTTTGAGATTATAATGCCGAAGGCAGATTCGTTTCGAAAAAAACTTCAAAAATTAAAACCATGATTCTATAATTCCGTCAGGTTAAAAAAGATATTAAAGGGGGGGTAGACTTTATAATCGGTTTAATTTAACAGAAGAGTATACTGTGTGGAAGTGTTTATTTGGGGCGCGCGGCTGCCGGCTTTGTACTGTGCTCGAGTACCGGAAATAAGACTGTCCGGCCTCCGTCGGACAGTCTCGAGCCGCAAACTGTTATATGCCGCTCAGACCGACTTCAATAATTTGGTAATCTATGGAATCTATTAAAGTATTTATTATCGATGATATTGAGATCTTCAGGTACGGTCTAATAAACATGCTTGACGGTAGTTCCGATATTAATATTATAGGCGGAGCATCCGACGTGGCTGCGGCTTTAGAACTTTTAGAAAAGTTACGGCCCCATGTTATACTACTCGATACTTCCTTACCCGGAATGAGCGCCGCGAAAGAGGCGGAAAACATAAAAAATAAATTTCCCTGCGCCGGGTTAATATTTCTGTACACTCCGGAAGAAAGCAGTTCTTTAATTAATGCCCTCAAATACAACGAGTCCGGATTTATTAGTAAAAATTCCGGAAAAGAAGAGTTTATAGAAGCAGTAAAATATACCGCGGCCGGAGGCAGGTATTTCGATAAAAATCTTATTGATAATATTACGTCGACTGAAATTGAAAATATTATAGGCGGTAAAAATGAATCCGTCAAAATTTTTCTGAGCGAAAGAGAACTTCAGGTAATTAAATTGATTTACGGCGGGCTGCACAACAAAGAAATAGCGGGAATACTCGGGATAGGTGTCCGCACAGTGGAGAAATATAAAACCAATATTGTTCAGAAAATGGGATTTAAAGGGAACTGCCGTTTCTACCAGAATATTTATAAATCTCTGGCCGCCGCAAAGATATAGCGGATATATTGCCGGGAACGGAGTATATTCCGGGGGCTGCAGTATCGGTTAGAATTTAAATTACGGGGGAAAAGATCATCCACGTTATAAATAAATACAATTTCGTACGGCCGCGTTCAATCAATTACCGGACTTCTCCAAATTTGCACCCCGGCGGGTCATCGCAAAAAATTAAATTCTTTAATTCTTCTCATATACCAATAATATTATGGCCTATTCTCTAAAAAAAATAGTAGATGAAATAATAGAATATATTGAAAAGCGAGGCGGGAACTTTCAGTCTTGGTATGTTGATGTTTCCGCCGATCCGGAGAGGAAACTTTTTAACGATCATAAAGTGAACGCGGCAAAGGAACTCTGGATCGTGAAGGAGACCGGGAACGAACTTAACGCACGGAACACGGTGAATTTTATTATCACCGAATTCGGAACCGACGGCGGAACAAAAGACGAGGCCGGAAAGTATATATACGCATACAGAAAAACGGCCGCAACCAATCCTTAATTCCCCGGCCTGTTTCCAATCTTTTAATATAATAATAAGAAAAGGGGACCGCCGAAGTTACACCGGCGTTCCGGCGTTATTTTCTGCCGGATGTAAATTTATTTTTTCATTTTTTTATGGGGTGTATCATGAAAAAACTATTTTTACTCGTTATTCTATTTCCATTCCTTCTTCCGGCCCAGCAGCTCCCGGTCCGCGGCAAAACCTACAATGTTACTTACAATACCGCCGAAAAGAATATCCTTACTAATTCAAAGCAGATTTCCGTTGTATATGCTTTCGATTTCTGGAGCAGCGGCGGTCAATTTCAGATGACTCCCGAAGATCTTTTTATGAACGTTCTTCATCCGGATTCCGGAAGGGCGCATAAGGAGATGATGGAAAAGAAAGGAGAAGAATGGACCGGGGAGATAAATATTTCCGATACCGCGCAGATACTTTCTTATTATTTTACCGACGGGAAAAATTACGATTACAACGATAAAAAAACATACGTCTCTTACATTTATAATGCGGACGGCAAGCCTGTTGAAGGCGCGCGTTTTCGGAATATTGATTTTTTGAAGATGGCCTCGGCCCCGGCGGAAAAGCAGGCGGATGAAATTAAAGCGGAACTGGACGATTATCCCGATTACTTTATTGCCTACGTACCTTATTGGAAAACAAAGTTCGAGGCCGCTTCGTCTGCAGACGAGATTATAAATATGGGTAAGGAAATTGATTCGCAGTTTTCTGCTCTTGAGAAAATGTATCCCGGCAATACCGATCTTCTCGCAGCCGAAGCAAAGGTTTACTATGTGCAGATGAACGATGTTTTCTCAAAGCTCCGCGGTTTCCAGGAAAACAACATGGAAAAAATTATGAAGCTTTGCGAGAGCATTCCCAGAGAGCACCGCGGAAACTTGTTGAACAATTTTTACGATTCGATGATGAGGGAAAGAAACTCCGGCAAATTTTCAAAGGGAATTGTCGGAAAAGCGGCACCCGATTTCTCTTATACAAGTGTTCGCGGAAAGAAAGGTAAGCTCAGTAGCCTGCGCGGCAAGTACGTGCTGCTGGATTTCTGGGGAACCTGGTGCGGACCGTGCGTGGGCGAGATTCCCAATATGATTAAAGCATACAACGAGTTTAAGGATAAAGGATTTGAAATTGTAAGCGTGAGCAGCGACGCAATACTCAACGGCAAGGATGGAAATTATTTGAAAGACTATGCCGATATGCACAACATGAAGTGGACACAGGTACTAGATGAGAAAAAAAACAGCCTAATTCAAATGTACAGCGTTTCGCATTTCCCCACGCTTTTTTTAATTGATAAGAACGGTGTTGTAATAAAAAACGAAGCGGTTCTAAGAGGTAAGCAGCTTGAGGATACACTCAGCGAATTGATGAAATAGGTGATTTCCTTATTGACTAATAATAAAATTAGATTAATTTAATCATTTAATATCTTAATACTTCTCATTTGGCATTACAAAAGCGATGCGAATACGGTTCATTCACATCGCAAAATTAATCTATATTATATTCATGCGAGGAAGAAAATGTTTAGAAGACTGAACAACAGCTGGAAACTTGTAAAGGCAAGCTTCGAGGTTTTAAGATCGGATAAAGAGCTTGCGGTATTTCCCGTTATCTCCGCGATGGGGGTACTTTTGGTTACCTTCATTTTTCTCGCGCCGATGTTATTAAGCGGCGGATTCCCTTCTTCTCAAAACAATGTTAACGTCAGCTCGTATCTTCTGGTGTTTCTTTATTACGTGGTTATATACACCGTAATTATTTTTTCCAACTCGGCTCTTGTAGGCGCGGCGCTTATTAGAATGAAAGGGGAAAATCCAACATTAAGCGACGGCATCAGGATCGCATTCAGTCATTTCAACACTATCCTCGGCTACGCCGTTATTGCCTCTACCGTCGGTATTCTGCTTAGATGGCTCGCGGAGAAAGCCGGAATTCTCGGGAAGATATTTTACTTCCTCGCCGACTTTGCCTGGAACGTGATGACGTTTCTCGTAGTACCTGTTCTAGTTGTTGAAGATATAGGTCCGGTAGAAGCCATAAAGCGCAGCGCTCATCTACTAAAGAAAACCTGGGGCGAGCAATTGATAGGAGAAATAGGGATTTCCCTTTTCTTCGGAATTATTGCGCTTGCATTGACCATAATCTTCGTACCTGTTGCTATTTATTCATCGCTTCATCACATGATGGATACTACTATATTTCTCGGTGCTGTTTATTTGCTGACCATTTTAAGCATTGTGGTAATTAGCTCCACTCTTCACTCAATATATGTAGCCGCTGTTTATAAATACGCGGCGGAAGGGGAAGTCGCCGGTTACTTCAGCGAGGACGTGCTCAGGAATTCTTTCAGGAGAAAGTAGTTCGGCCGCAATGGGCATAGCGCGAAGAATGAAGTAAAAAGTGTAAAGGTTAAAGGTTAAGATAAAAAGTAAATTAAAGTTATTATACTTTAAATTTAAAGTTTCATTAGCTCCTAGTGCTTTGCTCTAAGCTCCCGGCTCTTTGCAAATTCTATGCGCCATGCGCTCTGCTCTATGTTTAAACCCTATGCGCTCTGCCCATTGCTCAGAGATTTATGTCTTCTGCCCCGGGCAGTATCCAACTTTCCGAATAAAATTACACCCGCATATCATCTTACACCCGCTTATGTTAGATTAGCCGCGTAAAAAATGTTAAATTTGTAACCGAGAAAATGCATGCCTGCATGTCGAAGGAACGCATGATTGCATGGGCGCATGACTGCATGACGAAGAAACGCATGATTGCATGGGCGCATGACTGCATGATGTGAGTACACTGTTGAAAAGAACATGCATTCATGTTTTCTAAAACTACGATAATCGCGGATTAGAAATGGATACGATAAACAAATACCAAAATCTCGTCAATATATTAACCGATTATATTTACACTGTTAAAATTAAAGACGGCGCGGCGCTGGAAACGATCCATGGTCCTGGCTGCGTTTCGGTTACAGGATATACCTCGGAAGATTATAAAAGAGAACCGGAGCTGTGGTACAGAATGGTTCACCGGAAGGACAGGCAGAAGGTACTCGGCCAGGCTAAGATGGCTCTGCTCGGCAACGAAGTAGAAGCTGTGGAACACAGGATTATCCACCGCAACGGCTCGGTAAGATGGGTGAAGAACCAGGTTGTAATTACAAGAGATGAACGCGGCGCACCTTTAGCATACGACGGCCTGATAAACGACATAACGGATCTGAAGCGTGCCGAAGCTCTTGCCGAAATAAAAAACCGTCAGCTTAAACAGGCCGATAAAATGGCTTCGCTTGGTATCCTTGTTTCCGGCATAGTTCATGAAATTAATAATCCGAATAACTTCATTCTTCTTAACGTAAATCTCTTTTCGAAAATCTGGAAAGATATTACTCCCATTCTCGAGGAGTATTATAAGGAGAACGGAGACTTTGTAATAGCCGGAATGCTTTATAGTACTTCGAAGGAAAAAATAGCGCAGTCGCTCGACGGGATTTTAAAAGGCTCCGAAAGAATAAAAAACATTACCAAAAGCTTAACGGAGTACGCGCGGAGCGACAGCGGAAATCTGAACGAAAGCGTTGATATCAACAAGGTAGTTGAGATGGCGGTTGTTATAACCGACAACCTTATAAAGAAATCAACAGATAATTTCGGCGTAGATTACGGGGAAGGAATTCCGAGTATAAAAGGAAACGCTCAGCAGCTCGAGCAGGTTGTTATCAATTTAATTACGAACGCATGCCAGTCGCTTAGCAAAAAATCTGCCGCTATCAAGATATTTACTTATTATAAAGCCGATAAGCACGAAGTTAGGATAAGAGTATCGGATGAGGGAACCGGCATAAACGAAACTGACCTGTACCATATAATGGATCCGTTCTTTACAACGAAGAGAAACTCGGGCGGCACGGGACTCGGATTGTCGGTGTCTAACAGCATCGTAAAAAGTCACGGCGGCTCTATAATATTGAAAAGCAGGCAGGGTAAAGGAACCAGCGCCAGGGTTATTCTGCCTGTTTTAGAAGATAACAACCAGGAGAATTAATGATGAAACCAATGATTACGCCCGCGAACCCGATATTGCTGGTGGACGACGAGGAGCATTTTCTGCTAGGTGCGGAGTTGACTATTTCGTCACAGGGAATTAAAAATATTGAGACGTGCAAAAACAGCGGCGAGGTTATGGACAGACTTTCCGAGAAGGATTACTCGCTTGTAGTGCTCGATATAAATATGCCGGAGCTGCCCGGACTCGATCTTCTGCCGGCTATCAGGAAAGAATATCCCGACATACCGGTGATAATAATTACCGCGGTTAACAACGCCGAAAGCGCTGTTTACTGCATGAAGGAAGGCGCGTTCGATTATCTCGTTAAGCCGGTCGACAGTACCAGGCTCGTAACAACTATTAAGCGCGGACTCGAACTGGCGGAGATAAGGAACGAGAACGAGATGCTCAAGCAGTCGTTCCTGCGCGAGAACCTCGAGAATCCCGAAGCGTTCGGCGAGATAATTACACACTGCGGTACAATAGAATCTATCTTTAAATATATAGAAGCTATCGGCAGGACGAATCTTCCCGTTCTCATTACCGGAGAGACGGGCACGGGCAAGGAGCTTTTCGCGAGAGCGGTTCATAATGTAAGCCGGAAGAAAGGCGAGCTCGTTACTGTAAACGTTGCGGGAGTCGATGATAATCTTTTCTCCGATACTTTGTTCGGTCACAAGAAAGGCGCGTTTACCGGCGCGGAGATTGAGAGAAAAGGCTTGATAGAAAAAGCGGAGAACGGAACATTATTCCTGGATGAGATAGGCGACCTCAGTATAGAGTCGCAGGTGAAGCTGCTGAGGCTTCTGCAGGAAGGGCAGTATTATCCGCTCGGCTCCGACATAGCTAAGCTTTCCGACGCCAGGATAATCGTAGCCACCAACCGCGATCTTAAAGGGATGCAGGCCGATAACAAATTCAGGCAGGATCTTTACTACAGACTGAAGACTCATCAGGTAACCATTCCGCCGTTAAGGGACCGTAAGATCGATCTTCCGTATCTCATCGATCATTTTATCGATAAGGCAGCTCATCAACTAAATAAAAAAAGGCCGGCTGTACCGAAAGAACTTTACACTCTCTTGAGCAACTACTCTTTTCCCGGCAATGTAAGAGAGCTGGAGGGAATAATATTCGATGCGCTGAGCCTGCATAAGTCGGGCATACTTTCACTGGAATCAATACGGAATAAAATATCTTTGAACGATGATCCGAAAAGCGCGGCTTCCGAAAACGGTGCAGGCCCCGATGAAGGCGACGGTGTAATAGATATCCCGGTAAGATTTCCCACAATGAAAGAAACCGAGGATTCATTAATCCAAGAGGCTCTAAAGCGGGCTAAAGGAAACCAGACGATAGCGGCGGAGCTGCTGGGAATTTCCAGACGAGCGCTGAACAATCGTTTAAGAAGAGCGGACGGCAAGGATTGATATTTAGTTATATAAAATGAAGAGCGGGGCCGTTTATTAGTCCCGCGTGCGCTTAAGTGTAAGATATACTTTTTATGGATTATCGAAAATGGTTTGCCTTATAGTAACATATTTGTTACATTATTTTAATGTAGTGGAGTATAGAATATTATAGCGTAGAAGTTGAAAAGAAAATTCTATCTTTGCCCAGAGGCCTTTTAGCGCGTTATTTGAGACTGACAGATTTAATGCTCGAGTTTGGTTCAAATCTAGGAATGCCTCATACCAAATCCCTTGGAGAAGGATTAATTGAGCTGAGGGTTAAAAGCAAAGAGGGGACAGCGCGTGTATTTTACTGCACAATGGTAGGAAGTAGAATTGTAATGCTTCATTTATTCATTAAGAAATCGAATAATATACCCAAGAAAGAAATACAAATAGCAAAAAATAGGATGAAAGAGATGTTAAGGAAATGACACATAAAGAGCTCAAAGGCAAGGCACTAAGAAAAGCAGCTGTACGAAAAGAGTATGACAAACTGGAACCGGAGTTTACATTGTTAAGAGAAATGTTACGCGCAAGAAATGAAGCTGGACTTAGCCAAGCACAAGTAGCGAAAAAAATGGGAACAAAGTCTCCGGCAATTACTAGATTAGAATCATCTCTAAGTAGTGGTAAACATTCGCCCTCACTAGCGACAATAAAAAAATATTTGGAAGCGTTAGACTGCCGATTAGAAATAAAAATTATCCGCAATTAATCATAAAAGATATAACCCGCGCCTCTCCAAAGGAGTCCTTCGGACAACCCTTCGGCGAATTCGCATGCCGCGCTTTACAAGTTTTAGAGTTTGTAGCTCCGTCCCGGTATTTTGTTCAACCGATTTCAATAATTAATCACTATACCTTCGGCGGGGGTTGGGCGCAACGCCGTTGAATTCCGAAAGGGTGCCACATTTTTTCCCGCCGCAACAAAACTTCACAAGCTACTAACTACTAAAATTATAACGATTTACATAGCGCGGCCTAATTAATTACGTAATTGTGTGGCACTGACCTTATAATTTTAAGCTATAAAAATGCTTGTTTATCGCAAAATATGGTGATAATCGCCGCCTTCTTTTTCTGGCATTTCGTTTGATATACTATAAGCGAACACAAATGATAAACGATTGAAGGAGGGTAACTGATGAAGAAGATTTATTCGCTGATATTGATAGTCTTTTACGCCGTGATAATATTTTCGGTTAAGACTAATGCACAGGGCGGCAAGGCAGAAAAAGTGAAAGTAGTAGATGAGACGGTAATGGCGCAGAAGGCGTTCAAGATAATTCCGGCGTCGCTAGAGAGCGAGATCCCGGGGATAGTGGAATCGACAATATACAACGCTGTAGTCGCTAAAAAATATTTTCCGTCGGGAGATTACAGCAGAATAATTAACAAGCTGAACGAAATCGGAGAGAATAACCCTGATCCGTCGATCAGGTACAAGGCTCATCTGGCGAGCATTTATTTAAACTTCAACGGTATAATCGATGTAAAGGTATGTGTTGGTTTTCAACGAGCGAATCTACGACCGCAGCCTGCCGCCGAGCGTCAGCGCCGGCGGTACCGTCGACTATGTCGGTATGACTGACCAGGACTTCATCAGCAACATCGAGGAACGCGAAAAAGCGGGTACGCCTGGCGTTTTGCAGACATTGAAGGCGGGCCTGGTTTTCCAGATCAAAGACGCCGTCGGCGT
>CAWBBX010000124.1:0-49938 GCA_963787005.1 uncultured Bacteroidota bacterium | reverse complement strand
AGGTGCCGATAGTTAACAAAGCTATACAGATTATTAAAAAGTTTATATGAAAATATTTATTAGAGGTGATCATAATTCGACCTTAATTAACGTCAGTATAAATTACTGTCTTAGTGATTCTTCGATTTGCTCGGATTGATAATACATGTCTGTCATGCCGAACTATTTGCATGCCTCTAGCAGGGAGTTAAGCATCAGCATATTATGTAGAGAATACTTCGTTTCGTTCCGCTTCGCTTAGAATGACAACTTTATTTCATTTTAATAACCACAAACGTTACATCGTCTTCGGGATCTTTGTTGTTCGTCCATTTCATCCCGGCTTCTTTTAAATGATTGACTATATTTTCCGGTTCTTGTCTTGCCGCTTCCTCAAATATGCTTCGCGCTCTCCTGTAACCGTACAGTTCTTCTTTATCATTCTTTAACTCTGCGAAACCGTCGCTCATCATCAGAAGAGTATCGCCCTTGTCCACGATAATATCCGTGGTATCATACTGCACCTGTCTCATCGCGCCGAGAGGCATATTGTTGAGTGATATTTCTTCAACGGTCTGCTGCTTGTGCCGGTAAATTATAAGTGGAGGCATTCCCGCGTTAGCAACTACAATGCGGTTTGAGTTAATCTGAACACAGGCAAGAGACATCATAAGTCTGCCCAATTGCATGTCTTTTATAGAGGCGCTCGCGTTCTCGAAGAAAGGCTTCAATTGTTTGTTGGTTCTGTCCGACATGAACAACGATTTCATTATCGACACCATCATTCCCGATCTCATACCGTGTCCCGTTGCGTCGCCGAGTATAACGGTAAGCGTTCCGTCGGGATGAAGATGAAAATCGTAATAATCACCGCCGACCTCCGTAGCGGTTTTCATGTATACGGCAATATCCAGGTGTGGAAGATGCGGTATCTCCTTGGGCAGCATAGAAAGCTGAAGCTTACGGGCTTCTTCGAGTTCCGTGCTCTTCCTGGCGCTTTCGGCCTCGGCTATCTGCGCCCTGAGCTTCGCTTCTTTCAAGGCTGCCGCTGCTCTCTCTTCTTTTAAGCGGTCTTCTTCCTTCCTAATTATTTTTCCTCTTTCGTATTTTCTAATGCCGACCAGACCAAGGCCCGCCATCAGCACATATAATGTATAAGCCCACCACGTTCTCCACCAGGGAGGATTCACAACGAAAGAAAATGAAGCCACGTTGGTCCTCGCGCCGTTCGAGGTTATTCCTCTTACTTTTAAATCATATTTACCCGAGGGAAGGTTCTGGTATTCGGCAAAAGCAAGGTCGCTCGGTCTCGACCATCCTTTATCGTATCCGCTCAGATAATGTTCGTAATTGGTTTGGTCCGGATCTTTGAAGTTTAGCGCCGAATAATTAAACACGAACGAATTCTGCGAGTAAGATAAATCAGCGGGGAAAGTATAATAGGACGGTTTCTCATTTACCCACACCGAGGAAATTTTCATCGGGTAAGTCTTCTGGTCTATTTTATTAATATAGAGACCGACGCCGTTATACAGCTCAACAAGGTTCCCGTAGCCGTCTTTGATTACAACATAAGGTCCGCCGGAGACTATGTTTTCGTCATCCGGAAAAGTCTGGAATTGATCTCCGGTAACCTCCAAAGCTCCGGTAGGATTCGAGAAGAAAACGTTTCCTTTACCGTCCACAATCGGGTTTGAAATATTGGTTGACGGAAGACCGTCCTTTTTCGTATAAAATTTCAGATTGGTTCCGTCGAATATTACAAGTCCCCGGTTCCTTAGTCTTATATATAATCTGTTATCCGCTTGGATATCCGTTTTGGTACCGGCAACGCTGGCTCCTCTTAGTAACCGGTAGTCTGCAGTCGCATTTACACTGTCGCTTAGATTTATGAATTTATTCCCGTTGAATACGTAAAATCCTCCGACCGTAAGGAAGTACATGCCGTTTTTCAGGTCGCCGACATAATGCAGCTGTTCGTCGGGAATGTTCCAGCTAGCGGGGGGCTTGCTCCAGTCCTTACCGTTGTATATTCTGATCTTCGATCTAGCGGATGTGATATTCTTAAGGTCGTCGGAGAATATACCGAAAAGCCACAGTCTTCCTTCGTTGTCTTCCTTCAGATCGAACAGTTGATATTTTTTTGCGTTATCCGAAGGATCGAAAGGAGACTTTATCTCATCAAACTTTTTACCGTCAAACCTAGCTAAATAAAAATCGGCGGCAACAAGATCGGCAGACACAGGTCTCACATAATTCTGCCATGCATACAGATCGCGGTTTTTGGTTTCGAACACCGTGGTTGTATTATAATCGCCTCCACGGGAAGTGGGGGCCCGGCTGATCTTGAAAATCTGGTCGCCGCTGCTGTTTACAATGGCCCTTGCATAAGCTAATCCCTTAGAGGTCGGGATCCAGATCCTTCCGTAGCTGTCCTCGGAAACATTGAATGTTGTATTTGAAGGCAGGCCGTCTTTTTTTGTGAGCGACCTTAATCTTTTTCCGTCCCAGACGTTTTGGCCCACATCAAAGGTAGATGCATAAGGCGGAATGTCTGTGTATGAGTATGAAATCCACACGTTGCCGTTTTTATCTGTGTACATATTTGATATTCCACCCTGCTGCTGCAGAAGTCCGTCTTTTGTCGTGAGCATTTTTGAGTAATTTGGATAATAGATGCCGAAGCCCTTGCTCGAGCTTACGATCTCCCCGTTCTTAATTCCTGTAAGCGGCACGCCGTTAAAGGCCTCGTATTTTGACCAGCTGTTATTTTTAAACGCATAAAACTGGTTCGGATATTTAGAGCTCTGCGTGGAATTGTTGTTGGAACTTGAGAGGACCAGAGACTCCGGAAAGTATTTGTCGGCATTTATGAAAAATATACTCGAGCAGCGAAAATCCTGTATCACTCCGCCCGTCTTCAAATTTTTTATTTTATTGATTTTTTCCATAATGCCGGAAGGTTTCCACCTGCCGTTGTCAAATACATAGACGGATTTATTACCAGGAGAAAACAACTTTCCTTTGAGGTAACCGGTGGTTAAATAAAGCTGACCGAGTTTTTTACTGAAATATACCTGGACCGGTATTTGGCCTGTTTCGAAGTTTTGCATGAAGTCGGTATATTGATGGAACTTTGTTCCGTCGTACATTATAACTCCCGCCGAGCCTTTAACGCTGTTGAGCGCAAATATACCTGTGCAGGCTATCCAGGTATTACCGTTTTCATCGACGGCGGAAAATGTGGCTTGCGAAAATAATCCCGCGCCCTGTATAGTTATGCCGAGCGATTCGTCTACTTTTGTAAAAACGCCGTTCTTAAATAATGCAATATAGGACCCCTCCCTGGTTTGAGTATTATGACCGTCCGAAGTGAATATAAGATCGCCGTAGGGCGTTTCGACAAAAGACTTGGCGTTATCAAGAGGGAATTGAGTCGAATCATAGACAGTAAATGTACCCTTGTCGAACATCGTAAGTCCGCCGTTGAACTTTTTATCAACATATGGAGTTTCGGATCCTATCCATATTCTTCCCTTGCCGTCGGCTTTAATAAACTGCACGACCTGCCCGGGCAGTCCGTTTATTTTGTAGCCTTCTTTTTCGCCGTAAACTTTGAAGTTCTTTCCGTCGAATGAAATAAACTTTTGAGGCGAAGCGAAGTAGATGATGTTTGTTGTCGTGTCGTAATAAATATTCTGCATCTGAGGTACGCCGTATTCCTTACCGACCTCCTCGAACTCGTAGCCGTCGAACCTGTACGTGCCCTCCACTCCGGATATCCAAATGTACCCGTCTTTCGTCTGTATTATGTTTGAAAAATTATTTGAAGGCAGGCCGTCCTGGTTTGTGTACTCCACAATATCGGCGTTCGCTTCGGATTTATGTCTTTCCTGCGGAAGAGAATAACCAGTTAAAAAGAAGAGAATTAATAAAACAATTGCTGCACGCGCAGTGGAATTTTTCATTGCGTCCTCTAAAATGAACTAAAAAACAAATAGTACTACTTAATTTCTTATAAGATAAAGGGCCGTAATATCGTCGCTTTGGGGAGTGTTCCCGGTGTGTCTTTTTATGTCTACCATAAGTTCGTCTATAAACTTTTTCGCTTTCCCGAAATCTTTTTCTTTAAAGAACTTCACGAGAGTTTGGTCGGCGTATTCTTCTTCGTTCTCGTTCATTGCTTCGGGGATTCCGTCGGTGTAAAGAATAAGCTTCTCTCCGGGACGGATGGTTAATTTTTCGCTTTCGAAGGGAAGGCCCATGTCCAGCATACCGAACGCGACTCCGCCGGTGGTCAGTTCAACAATTTCTTTGTTTGTGTTTAAAAGGAAGATCGGGTTGTGTCCCGCATTCAAAATCTCGATATCGCCGGTTTCGGGAGTAAGGAGCGCGATGAAGAAAGTAATATATTTATCCGGAGGCGTTGCGCCGTATATCTGCTTGTTCAATCTAAAAGCTATATCCGCTATGGGCTGGCCGCTTTCGAGATATGCGTTCAGGGCGGCGTTGAGACTGCTTACAAGAAGTGCCGCGGGCACTCCTTTTCCGGCAACGTCGGCTATAATCAGGGCGTAGCGGCCGTCGTCCAGGATTTTGCAGTCGTAATAATCTCCGCCTACTTCTTTTGAGGGAATGTTTATTCCCGCGATATCGTATCCGTTTATCTCCGGAAGTTTATCGGGAATAATTCTTCTTTGTATGGAGCCTGCGACGGAAAGTTCCTGCTCAATTCTCTGCTTCTCAAGTTCTTCCTGGTGAAGAAAATTATTTTCGATAGCTCCCAGCACCTGTCTTCCGAAAGCATCCAGCAGAAGATTATCAGTTTCCTCGAACGGTATCCTTCCGAATCTGCTTTCTTTGTCAAAAAGCTGGAAGTTATACGAGATGTTTTGAAATTTTAAGTCCGCTTCAATTTTAAATTCATCGTCTTCCTCTTTTTTCTCGTCGAACTTTGCCGGGAAATAAAATTTATGAGCTTTCTCCTTTTCGGCTTTTACTCTGAGCATAGCTCTTGAGGCGTTTGTAAGCGCCGCCGCGCGTTCCAGTGCGAGATTATACAAAGATTCGTTTTTAACAAGCTTGGAAATTTCTATGCCTGTATCGATTAGACTGTTGAGCTGAAGAACACGGTGATTTAAATTGAATATCAGCTCTTTCTCTTTTCTCCTGTTTTGAAAGGCTTGGTAAGAATTATTTAAAAGCTGTGAGAAAAGCTGGAGCGTAAGTTTGTCCGAATCACCGAAAGGCTCGCCGGAAAGTTTTTCGTTTAACACAATTGCAAACACCGAGCCGTCGAGCATCGGCATTATCATCATCAGATTGCCCGTCACGGGAAAATCATCGACAAGATTTAAAGTTTTATCGTATTCACTTAACTTGTCGGGCTCAATTTTATCCGGCATATTTAGGTCGAATAACTCTCTCCATCCGCTTCCGTTTTCTTTATGAAAAACTCCAGCACCCTTGACAAACAGGTTGCCTCTGAGGATGTGGCAGAATTGTTTCGCAAGATCTTCCAGAGAGTTTGCGGAGCAAAGCAGATCGAACCCCTCCTGGAAGGAATCTAAATGAATTTTAAACCTGTCTAAGAAATCATTAGCGGGCATTTAAGAGATCCGGGTTCGGTTAATATTAAATGAAATGAAAATATCTAATGGTTCTATTTTACTCCGGCTCGTTCGTTCCGCGCGACGAACAGGTTACCGGGTTCCCTGTTTCCTAAAAAAGTTTTTTATTTAATAGCGTCGTCCAGTGTGTCGGCTTTATCGGCAAATTGGAAAAGTCCCATTATGGTAAATGTTTTCTCAATTGTCGGATCGAGATTTATGAATACCATCTTGCCGTTCGACTGATTCAGCTTTTCTATAATTTCTATAAGCAGGGAAATGCCGATTGAATTTACTACTTTCGAGTTCTTGAGATCGAGCACTATTTTGTTTACGCCGTTCCCCATGTGGTTATAATGCCTCTCCGGCAATCTTCTCTCCGCCGTGGTTATTGATATAACCGTTTGTAGCAATTACCAGGACATTATTCTCAACTTTGGATTCCAGACTAAAATCGCTGTTCATTATCTCTCTCCTTCGGTTAAACCAAATTTTTTATCATTGTAATTTTTGTCCCCGTCTCGCCCGACTCTATTATAAAGTCGTCCGACATGGACTTCATCAATTTTAAACCCCAGCCCCGCTTGTTGGGCGAGTCTATCTTGGTTAAGATATTCGGGTCGGCAACCTTGGCTGGCTCGAAGCCTTTGCCGTGATCTTCAACGAAGATGACGAGCTTCTCCTTCGTCATCGTGAAATCGATACGCACTTCGTTCGGGTTCGTTTTCCCGGAATGTTCCAAAGCGTTTATTATCGCCTCGGTAACAAGTATTCTCGCTTCGCCGATCTTGTCTTCGTCCGAGATTCCGAGATGGCTTGCGAGATGCTCCAGCCCCTTTATCGCCACAACCTCTATATCGGGAATCTGAGGCAGGAGTATCGTCATTTTTACGGGTTCGTTCATAGAGCCTCTTTGTATTAATTGTTTAAAATTAGCTCCGGACAGGCAACTCTAATTTAGCCATTATTAATTCTGATATACTTCTATTTTGAATAAAAAACAGTAAATGGTTTCCGCGTTGAGTATTAATTAGAGTTAATTTGAAATTACTTATTTATATTCAAATTTGAAACAGTTGATAAAAAATAAATTAAGGAAAGCGTAAAATGTTGAAAAACCAAGCGGTTAGCAATAGAAGGGCGAATTCCGGTCTCCACGCAATTAAAAGTAGTCAAGATTGGTAAAAATTAGCTAGTTTTGGCTATTGTTTTTTAATGGTCACATTTGGGTCAAAACAAACAAAAAACCCTGTAAATAAATAACTCAATAAAATAGCGTCGATAGGCATTTTATGCATGGATTTGAGAATCCCGATTAGCAAAGAACAAACGCTCTGTTTCTTATGAGCAGCCACTACATACAAATTTATGTAAAAAAAATTTACAATCGGAATATGTTACCTGTAAAATTTACATACTTAGATAATAAAGCATTAGTTTTAATAAATATTTAGTGATATGATCATGGCACTATAATTGGTACCTCTTGTAGCAAGTTATTAAATGTTGGGGATTCAATTCTAGTTATATCAAATATTATGTCATTTAGTGTGTCATGCAATTTATGCTTGAGGCACCCCATAATTTCTTCTTATTTTCAAACCGAATTTTACAACACGTCAATGTATTATGTTAATTGAACTTTTACGTATTTAGAAATTCAAGAGTAAAAACGAAATTTTGAAGTAGATAATGAATAATTTGTAAAAACTATATAATAATCATTCTAGTTTAGAGAAAATAAACAATCATAAAACCATTGGGGGTTAAAACATTAAAGCAATCTTTGTTTTATTATTTTCCTTTTCACTTTGTATAATCATATCCTCATGTAGTAATGAAGATAATATTGTACCTCCTCCTCAAAAACAAACCTTACCAAAAGTTAATAATAGATCTACAACAATAGACTCTTTAGGTCAGACTGTAGCAAGTATTAAGCCGTATGTCGTTGGGTATACTTACGGTTCAATTGTTCCTGTTGATGATTGGAGGGTTGATCATTATGAACCAGCTCCCGGTAAAAAATTTGGTATTTGGCCTTTCGATTACTCGGTAGCCAACTTGGAAACATTGAGGACCAAATGGGGATTTTCGGGGCTACTGATTCCAGCAGAGCAGGATAAATACGATAATGCGATTACTGCAGGATACTCATTGAGTAACCTCATGATAAATGTAGGCGGTGTCGCAGTAGCGAATAGATTAAGTACCATAAGTCACTATGGTGATGCTTATGCCTATTACGTTGGAGAACCTGCCGATGAAGGTACTCCTATACAAGAGGTCAGAGAATCTCTGAACACACTTGGGTTTTCCTCATTGTTCGTAATAGATGGTTATAAACGCACTTATGAACTTGATGTAGATGTAAGTATTTCGGATGTAGTTATGTTTAGTTCCTATATGCATTGGTATGAAATAGGTCCTAGGATTTGGGTAAGTTGGCCTGAAGATGATGATCAAAGGCCGGACTGGACAGACATGCAGGATAGATATTACGGCGCATTTAGTATGAGTTGGATATCAACAAAAGAAGTTGCTGAATACAATGATTTATTTGGCCACGCACAGAATCTGGGATTGACCGGTGTGTGGATTTATGGATACAAGGAACATGATCTGCCTGTGGCACATTATAACGATGAATTTCCTAATATATGTGCAGCAGCATATTCCCACGGCTATCTTAGACAATTTATAAGATTATTTTACATGAAATATCAATGTGTAAATCCAAGTGGCACGAGCACCCCTCCTCCAGGAGAAGACTGGTTATTTATAGGAACAGAATCCACTAATACCGTGATTGAGGACTAAATCTTAAGAAAACATAAACTTAATTTGTATTGTTTCTTTAAATAAAATTAGTGGAAAAATGGATTATGAAAAAACTAATATTATTCTTAATTCTCCTAGTAAGCATTGCCTATTCTCAACCGTTAAGATTAGGGATTAAAGCCGATATTTTAACCGGAAATAAGTACTTGAATTATGAGATCGGTCCGGATATAGAATTAAATTATTTTTTGAAAAAATTACCGGTTTCAATTAATGCTTGTACACGTTTTTATCTTGGGGAACTAAGTAATGAGAATAACTTTTCTTTTGGACATACTTTAACAGTCACAAGCCTGGGTATTTCGCTGAATTACTATCCACTTACATGGCCGATAGAACCTTATGTTGGAGCAGGTGTTTTTTATAATATAATAAACCTTATGTCATCCGGCAATCCAGTATTTATTGACGGAACTACTCGGGGACCTATCAATGTAAAAAATAGCCTGTCGGAGGAAATTACACTTGGATTAAATTTCTCTGCAAATACTCCGATCAATTTTGTTGTAGAGGTTACAAAAACATTTAATCAACCTGAATATACTTTATATATATCAGATTCTCGTTTGGGCTCATATTCTAATACGTACAAGAAAGAGCATTTAAATTTCAATTCTTTATTCTTAAAGTTGGGGTTATATTTCAAATTATAATTAATAAAATATGTCTCTGACAACCCACTAATTCTTCGCGGCTAATAGTGAGAGGAGGAGGCACATATTGTACAAATCCATGTCTCTAAGTTAACGAGAACATTGAATTATGGTTATGGTGCGGTAAATGTGTTTATAAAAATTCTGTTGCATGTAGGGCTATAAAAATATTTTAATAATATCTCTATGATAGTAACCACATCATTCCTTATTATCTTTCGTATTTTCGGGTTTTTTATGAAGAAGATGATCAAACTTATCGTCAAAATGCCCGTCGAACCAAACGTCTATTATCGATCTTTTAAATCTCCATTCCTTTCCGAGCTTTGCTGCGGGAATTCTCTTCTCCTGCGCCCAAGTATAAATTGTCTGGGGTTTTACCTTAAGATATGCCGCAACTTCCTCTAAAGTCATTATCTCATCGCTGGGCATTTTACCTCACCGCCTTTGTTGTATCGCGGAAGAAAACCGGATGATCTCTATCCGGCATTGCCGCTGGTTTCTCCGGGGTAGAAAGCTGCTGTATCGAGTAGATAACCGCAGTGTAGAAATTCCCTTTATATTTTTTAAATAAAGTATAGCCCGCTGTTTTTTCGGCAAGGAACGGCTGAAGGTTCCATGCTAATTGAATCCCGACAAATGCCAGAATAACGGCCCAGAACCTGAAAACCTCTACGCCTGTTTTAGGATAAACATTTTTTTGTTCGCAAGAATACTTCAATGCATCGAGAACTGTTTTCATGCCGAATATTCCTGCTACGGCGAAAACAGCAATGTGAAGCAGCTGCAGAAAATAATAATTTCCGCCCGTCAGAACAAACAATATAATAATAGGCGTAAAGGAAAGCATTATCGCGCTTGTCAGCACGAATCCGGAAAGTATAATTATTGTCATGTGAGAAAGCAGCATTTTTGATCCGAGTATAAACTGCAGAACAAAGAAAGCCGGGAAGCAGATAATAAGCGACAGGAGAAATAAAACCGGAACTTTAATTCCGGCTGTTATTGCCTGAAGAACGCCGCTGTAGGATCCCATTACTACGCCGTACAGAAAGGTCATAACTATGAAGAGCAGTGTAAGACGCCGGATACGCTGCCAAGTTTTGATTTCGTGCAAGATCCCGTCGAAAAATTCGTCCTTGTTATGAAGTCCCGGCAAAAGTGCGGTAAAACTAAACTTGCTTTCCATTACAAAGCTCCTTTCTCCCCTTTAGCTAACTTCAACATAATATTAATTTGTTGAATAAGCAAGTTTATTATTGTTTGTTACTGTTTTATGGCGTTTTTTGTGTGGTGAGCAGACAATATAAAATACCTCTTTAAATCCTTTTATATAAAAGATTTGCATTTTCTTTCGGGCTTTAGAGACCTCATCTTGTAGAGGCTGTCGCAAAAGAATGTTGAACAACTTTGTGCCTTAGAGCCTTCGTGGCTACAGAAATTAAATTATTGATAAACTGCTTTTTATTTGCCACAAAGACGCAAAGGCTCAAAGAACCACAAAGAAACCCCCTTTTAAGACATCCCCTATTGGCAAACATGCCTTAACATAGTAGGTGCTATCGATATTTGCCGCCCATGAAAATTCTATCTTATTTTAGACAGTTACGGTTTTGAAGATCATCATAATTAATTAACAATATTTTTTTTATTTTATGTGAAATACAGTATGAACAAACTCAGAGAGAAGGACGTCATGTCTTCGGAAAAAATGAAAGCGATAATTTTTGATGAGCCGAACGGTCCGTATGTGCTGAAATTAGGCGAAGCGGAAAAGCCGGCTCCGAAAGGAAACGAATTATTAGTTAAAGTAAATGCCGCGGGTATAAACCGCGCCGACACGCTTCAGCGTATGGGTAAATATCCTCCGCCCGAAGGCGCCAGTAAAATATTGGGACTCGAAATTGCCGGCATCGTGGAAGAAACGGGCGCGTCTATTAAAAAATGGAAAGTCGGGGATAAAGTCTTCGGACTAATTCCCGGAGGCGGATACGCTGAGTACGCGGTGATCAACCAAGATATGGCTATGCCCGTGCCCGAAGGAATGGGCATGACGGAAGCAGTTGCGATACCGGAAGTTTTTCTCACCGCATATCAGGCTTTGATATGGTACGGTAAATTGAAGACAAACGAAACCGCGCTTATTCACGCGGGCGGCAGCGGCGTGGGAACTGCGGGAATTCAGATTGCGCGCGAAATAGGCGCGCACGTGATTATTACGGCATCGGAAGGAAAACACAAAGCATGTCTCGAGCTCGGAGCGGAGAAGGCGATAGATTATAAGAAGGAAAAATTTTCAGAAGAAGTTTTAAGGCATACGGATAACCGCGGCGCGGATGTTGTAGTTGATTTTATAGCCGGTCCGTATTTCAAACAATAATATTGAATGCATGAACACCGACGGAAGATTAATTATTCTCGCTTCGCTCGGAGGCGGTAAGGTTGACGAATTTGATCTAAGAAAAATATTGATGAAGAGATTAAGTATTATCGGTTCCACTTTAAGATCAAGATCGCTAGATTATCAAATTAAGCTTACGCAAGATTTCGCTTCGTTCGCGCTAGAGAAATTTAAAGAGAAAAAACTCAAGCCGGTAATCGATTCGGTTTTTAACTGGAAGGACGCGGCAAAGGCGCACGAGTATATGGAAGAAAACAAGAATACGGGGAAAATTGTTTTAGAAATAGATTAATCGCGATAAGAAATATTGTATCAAATATTTTTAATCATTTGGACGTAGGGACAACTCATGAGTTGTCCCTACATTATTTTAACCCAATTCATAATTTTACATCGTGGGGGAGGGGGCTCAAACCCTCCTCACAATACAAGTTGAGAGGAGATTCAGTTATGATTTTTACGGAAAATATTTTTTGATGACGTGTGCGACGCCGTCGTCGTTATTTGTCGGTGCAACATAATCCGCGAGTTGTTTAATTGATTCATGCGCGTTGCCCATGGCAACCCCAAGTCCCGCCCAGCTTATCATTTCCGAGTCGTTGTAATTGTCGCCGATCGCAATTACCTCTTCTTGTTTAATGCCGTATTTATTCTGAAGAAACCCGGCCGCTGTTTTTTTAGAAGTTTTTGCGCTGGTTATTTCGAGATAAGTTTTTTTTGATCTGTAAGCCGCTATCGATTCTCCGCATTTTTCTTTTACCAAAGCCGTAAACAAGTCCATTTTGCCCCCTTCGCCCATGCACATAATTTTATGGGGACCGAGATTTTCTTCCTTCCATTCGTGTAACAGATTTTTAATGCCCGTTATTTCCGGCTCTGCTTTCGTGTTATTAATTTCTCTTTGAGCCCACCGGTCGATCTTCTCTTCATACCAGTAATCGTGAAGATAAAAACCGGCATGTATGCCTGCGACCCTCCCCGTTTCATAAACCGCTTCGGCGACGGATTGCACAAGAGGAACGCTGAGTAAAACATCCGTACTTCTGTCGTCTCTTATTTCGCTTTGTATCAAAGCGCCGTTGTGGCAAATAATCGGCTCATTAATTTCTATCTCTTCCAGGAAATACCGCATCGACTTAGGCATTCTCGAAGAAGCGAGTATTACTCTTACACCTTGCGAAGACACGCGTCTTATTTCCTTTACTGTTCCTTTTGATAGCTCCCGCTCTTTGTTGATAAGCGTGCCGTCGATATCTATAAATATGATCTTAAAGTTTTGTCCGGATGTGCTCATTTATGATTTTAAATGATTGAAGAAAATTTTACTCGAATATAAGAAACAACCAAGTAAACTTTTGTGAGCTTGGCTGAAAATTAATTTAAAATAAAAAACCACCGCGGAGCGCGGTGGTTTATAAGCCGCGAAATGGGGGGGGGCGTTTTATTTCAATAGAATTAATTTTGCCGTCTGGCTGTATTTATCCGATTGAAGTTTGTATATATACATTCCGCTCGGCAGTCCGGACGCATTCCAGTTTATTTCGTAAGTGCCCGCGGGCATTTCTCTATTAATTAATACGGCAACTTCCTGACCCAGCGTGTTAAAGATCTTCAGCGTTACCTGTCCCCCCTGAGCAATTCCGAATCGGAAAGTTGTAGAAGGATTAAAGGGATTCGGATAGTTTTGAGATAAGAAATATTCCGGCGGAGCTTTGAGCAACTGTTTTTGATCTGCCGACATCATTTGTTTGTTCATAGGCGGATTCTTCAGGTTAGAGATTATATTTTCAACCATTGTGATTATTGCTTCTCTCGCAGTATTGTCGGTAACCCAAAGCTGATTGTCGGCATTTTTCTTGTCTTTATCGTTTTTGCTATCATTTTTTTTGTTGCTCTTACCGTTGTCTTTTCCGTCCTTCTTTTTGCCGTTATCTTTTTGCTTAACGGTTAGATGATTAAGAACCGATTCTTCCAGGATCTTATAAGCCTGTTTAAGTTTTCCTCTCTCATATTTGTCTTCCGAGTGTTCTATTAAGTCGACCAGGTTTCTGCGTGTCTGTTCGCCCGGTTTTTTAAAGTCGGATTTATGCAGGGAATTTATAAATGAAATTAGCGCATCATACTGCTGCGAAATATTTTTTACGGTTGCCCCTATTATAATGGGAGCAACGTGATAGGCAACCGTCGAAACGTAACCTTCATATTCAATTCCGTTGATAGTAACGTTCGTGGTATTAACTGAAGTTGTTGAAACGCCCCGTCCCTGGTCCTCATCTCCGGAATTTGAGTAAATGTTCCAAATGTTGTTAACATCGTCCCAGTAGTAGAGTCCATCCAAATCGCCCTCGGAAACTCCCGCCTGATTGAGGTCGTTGGCGGTATAGTATACTCGTAAATTAACCGGCCACTCAATGGTTCCGCCGGTTTGTATTTCGAGATATTTCCCGACTCCGGCGATAGTAGGAGAAGTAATATCAAGCGCGCCCGGAGGCGGGCCGGTATAGGTTCCTATCTCAACAGTAGCGCCGGTTTCACCTGAATTAAAATCTATTACAGTCGATGAATTGCTTATATCGTCCAAAGTACCTTCGGTGTTGGGAAGCGCGGAAGATGAGGCGATGTTTTCCAGCGCGCCGCCGAATATATAGCCTCCGTCAAAAAGATTTTGTATCTCGTCCGCTTCGCTTCTCAGTGCGGTTATACTGTTTAAATAATCGGTTCCCTGTCCGACAATTATGGCAGCTATCATTTCCTTCGACTGTCCCGGCTCCATGGTTAAGGGTCCAGTCGAAAATAAGAAGCGTCTGTCGCCCGGGTTAGAATCTATCGAGCCGCTGCCGGTAACCGGGTCGCCGTTAAGTGAAAACACGGTCGGCTGAGACGTTATCGGGTCAAGGTAAGGAGAACCGTCCTGAAGCAGTCCCTGCATATAGTTGTAAGCCTCCTGTGCATTTCCCGGATCTCTGTGAGGATACGTTCCGCCGTTGATATAATTTGCGAAAGCTTGTATCGGCTTGGTGAAGAATGCACCCTTAAGGATTTTATAGCCAAGCGCCGGAGGTTGAGATCCGTATACGGCATCATTTGCAGATCCATTGTACACAAATCCCATATTTCTATCCACATCTATTCCCACTAGATCATCGTAAGCGTACCCTAAGTCGGGATCGCTCCAAAGAGATACATAGGTGTTGTTCCATGTATCGCTGCTCTTGTTGATTATTTTAAATCTTAAAAAGACCGTATTTGCCAGAGCGCCCGGTGAGTTAAAGCCGAAAGTTGTTTGTTGTACTTCCGCTCCGAGCGGGGCGGAATAGAAAACGTAATTATGAAGTTCGGCATTAAGATCGTTATAGACATTAAATAAAGTTTGATCGCCTATGACTTTGGGTGTTCCATCTGCATTAACGGGTGCTCCCAGATTTGCAGGCCATTCTGCGTAGTCCGGATTTGTTGATGCGTTATCTTCCGCATTAATTTTAAATACCCGGTATTCAGTATTATTCGGATCAGCAGGTGCACCGCCTATTTCTGGACCCGGAGAGAACTCGGTGTTGTACGAAGCGGCGGCGGTTCGCGTTTCTCCCGATACCTGCGCGCCGATCCATATACCCGAGGTATATATTGCCGTCTTTCCCGAATTTATCGGCCATTCGAATCCTCCCGGTAAAGTAGTTATCGGATTCAACGCAAACCTTCCGTCCCTGCGCAGCCACATGCCGATATTGTTTGCGTCAATGCGCTGCAGGCTTATTGAGGAAATTGTAAACGGCAGGAGATTTAAAGAACCGTCATTGGCTTCTGTAATTATATTTCCGCTAATATCCCCTCCTGCAAGGGGTGTTATTGCGAAAGTAAGATTTGAAGCTGAATTGGCTGCCGCATAAAATACTCGGGCACCCATTCCTATATCATTAGATTGACTGCTAATGACACCAACAAGCGGATAGCTGCTCGTATTAGTGAAGCTTAAAGTTCTCGAGACGGCTGTTCTTTGCTCGGTAATACCGAAGTCGAGTGAAGCGGGAGAAAACGTAAACGCGGGAATTCCGCCGGGTGTAGTAGGACTAAGTTCAGCGATCGGAGGAATATTTGTGACCAATTCATTATGATTATTGGTTTCATCTTTAACTACTAAAGAATAGCCGACGCTTATTAAGTCGTTCATTTTCCAGTATCCGGCCAAGCCGGCCTCAGAGCCTGTCAATTCGTTCATCATGTTTTCTGAAATGTCCGATTGACTCCGGGTAACATTCCACAGTCTCGCATCGTCGATCATACCGTAGAAGCCGTTACCGTATCTCGATCTTCCTATAAAAAGACCGTAGCCGTTTCCGATTAATGAAACAGACGAGGCAACCTGATCTTTTAATTCTCCGTTTACATAGATACGTAGAAAAGTACCGTCGTACGTACCGGCGATATGTGTCCATTGAAATTTGGGAAGCTGATCCGGATCGGCTACAATAACCGAGCTCCCGGACGTTCCGTCAGATATTCCGAAATAAGCCTGCGGCATTCCTCCCGTACTGCTTACGGACAGAGAGTAGCTGTAGTAAGGATCCGCCTCAACGGAAAGCGCCCGTTCTATAATTGTGTTGTTGCCGGATGAAAAGTATACGGGATAAACCCAAGCTTCCAAGGAAATAGTAGTGCCGGTAATTTTATAGGCGTCCGTATTGGCCGAAGCGTCGGCCGGTCCCGAATCAATAATATTTAAATAAGTATTACCTCCGTCGGTCAGCACGGAGTTATTTAATCCGGATTGTGAAAAAATAGTAAAACAGGAAAAAATGAAAATAGCAAAGACTATTTGCGCGGTGTGTGTCTTTTTCATATATCTTTCTCCCGATGAAAAACAGTGAGTGTCCCCTGTTGGAAGGGTAATTAATTATTTTTGATATTTTTTTAAGAAAGAGATCAAAATATCCGATCATATAAAAAAGAGAGGGAAAAACACCGAGTAATTCCCCTATATTTTATGAACGTTGAATATTACGACAGCTCGTGTGAGTAAATAAATTTACCGGATGGTTAGAGGCGGAACACTTGCCTACTTCCGGGCAGGGCCGTATTTATAGGCAAGGATAAAAAAGGATCTATCTTAAATAGAAAAAAACAAAACTCTGAGAAAGTATAATTATCGGAAGAGTAATTTCCCCTGAAATTAAATATCTACTTATAAGGTAAATCTTTACAAATAGAATGTCAATTTAAAAGTACAGCCGGCTGTATAGGTGGAATTGTGCATACTTGCAGTACAGAAAAAATTCGAAGTTTTTTAAAGTCAAAGCATAAGAAAATAAGCATAGTATACAGCCAAGTTAATTATTATAACAGTATTTCCATCCTGGCGAATCCGAGAAAGCTTACAGAAACATTGTCTTTCTGTTATTTAATTTCGGCGGGTAAAAGTCTCGATTTTAAAATTTAATTGAAATCCGCTTAAATATTGTGATAAAAGTTGACTGAATAATCCTTGAATTCGCCGTTTTCATATACAAATTTGGCGGTAAAAAAATCATCGCGGTAAAGCCAATCGAGAAAAATTTTGTCGCCGTCCCACAGGTTAAGCGATGTAACTTTATCGTCGGGTATCCATTCTAGGTTTCCCTCGTTTGAGACTATGAGGTCGCCATCAAAATCATCGGCGGAGAATACAAACACCTGCCAGTCGTTTGTACCATCGAAAAGGGGGAAAGTTATAAACCCGTGAAGCATTGGTTTTCGAATGGTTAGTCCCGACTCCTCTTTAACTTCTCTAATTACGCATTCTTCCGGCGACTCGCCCTGCTCGAACTTTCCGCCGAGCCCGTTCCATTTGCCTTCGTGCATGTCATTCTCTTTTTTTACGCGGTGAAGCATCAGGGTTTTGTTGTGCTTTCTGTCAATTACGTAACAAAGAGTGGCAAGTATATTCATTAATATTTCCTTATGAAAAACAATTGTATTGACACTATGATAATACTAATTTAAGTTTTATTGAGTGATACTAAATAATTTTAGCAAAATTATTATTTTATTTTGCTCTTTCAAAAATTTTTCGAATTTTAACTGTGTGAATTAAATTTCTTCTTAAAGTATTATAAATATAGGAGCGTATTTTGATGGAACGCGAAATCGCATTTGAAGATAAGTTGGAAGAAGTATTTAAAGCTGATGAAGAAACCAGAGTGCCTTTGGAAACTACAGCCGGGGAATCGGCCCATCAGACATTAGCATCACGCCGCGATGATGAAGACGATGACTTTGAGGATGAGGAAGATGAATTCGAAGAAGATGATAATATCGACGAAGAACCCCCCGAAAATGAGGATTTTTACGAAGAGGACTTCGATTTCGATGAGGATGATGACGACCTGTTCGACGATGATGAAGATGTATATAACTAAAAGTATTATTTAGTTATTCAGGTCCCGAGATATTTTTCTTTCAGCAAGTAGTTTTTCACATAGTCGGTTACCCCGCCCTCAAGAGACAGAACAGGTTTGGTGTAGCCGGCTTTTTTTATTTTATTCAGGGTCGCTTCGGTAAAATACTGGTACTTCGCGGTCAGATGTTCCGGCATGTCGATATATTCTATGTTAACCGGCTTGTTCATTGCCTCGAACAAAGCCTTCACAAGGTCATTCCAGGTTCTTGCTTTCCCCGACCCGATATTAAATATGCCGCTGTTGTCCTGATTCTCCAGGAAGAATAATGTCATATCGACCGCGTCCTTAACGTATATAAAATCGCGCATCTGCTCGCCGTCCTTGTAATTGGGATCATGCGATTTAAATAATTTAACCTTACCAGTCGTTTTTATCTGCTCGTAAGCTTTGTGAACGACGCTGCGCATGTCTCCCTTGTGGGATTCGTTGGGGCCGTAGACGTTGAAGTATTTTAGTCCCACTATTTGATCCAGCAGTCCTTTCTTCGCCGCCCAGAGGTCGAAAAGATGTTTCGAGTAGCCGTACATATTTAACGGGAAAAGTCTTCTGCCGCCGTTTGCCTCGTCGTCGAAGCCCTGCGATCCGTCGCCGTAAGTAGCGGCAGACGAGGCATAAATAAACCTGATGTGATTCTTGGCGGAATACTCTGCGAGCTTCTTTGTGTATTCGTAGTTGTTGCGCATCAGGAAGTCGGCGTCCTTCTCAGTAGTGGATGAATTAGCGCCCATGTGGATGATAGCTTCGATATCGAAATCCGGCACCGACGTTAGCATTTCCAGAAAATCGTATTTGTTTACAAAATCGTGATATTTAAGGCCGACGAGGTTTTTCCACTTTTCGTCAGTTCCCAGCTCATCAACTATAACAACATTATCGTTCCCCGTCGTGTTAAGGCGCCACACTATTGCGCTTCCTATGAACCCGGCGCCTCCTGTAACTACTATCATTCTAATTCCTTTATGATTGTACTATTCCTTTTTAATAGAATGCAATTTAATTATATTTGTTATTCTTTACAAAAGCACGTTTCAAGGCGGATGCGGTTCTACTTCATCAACAAAATAAATTTAACGGAATGATAGCAAAATTACGACAAATATTGAGCGAGCGGATTTTAATTCTCGACGGCGCTATGGGCACCATGATCCAGCGCTATAATCTAAAGGAAAAGGATTTCCGCGGCGGGAGATTTAAAGAACACGGCTTCGATTTACAGGGAAATAACGATCTTCTTAGTATTACGCGCCCCGAAGTTATACTGGATATCCACCGCGCTTATCTTGAGGCCGGCGCCGACATCGTCGAGACAAACACTTTCAGCGCTTCGCCTATATCGCAAGCCGACTATAAGCTGGAAGATTACTGTTACGAAATGAACCTGGCGGCCGCGAAGCTCGCACGCAAAGCCGTTGATGAATACAATAAAATTACTCCCGATAAACCGAGATTTGTAGCCGGAGCTTTGGGCCCGACGAACAAGACCGCGTCGCTTTCGCCCGACGTTAACGATCCCGGCTACCGGGCGGTTTCTTTCGATGAATTGGTTGCGGCCTACACAGTACAGATAAAGGGACTGGTTGAGGGCGGCGCCGATATTCTTCTTATAGAAACGATCTTCGATACCCTGAACAGTAAGGCAGCTATTTACGCTGTTGAAGAATACTGTAATAATACCGGTAAACAATTTCCGGTCATGATTTCCGGTACTATTGTGGACCAAAGCGGAAGGACATTATCGGGACAAACTACCGGGGCGTTCTGGATTTCTGTATCGCACACAAAAAACTTGTTGAGTGTCGGTCTCAACTGCGCGCTCGGCGCCAAGCAGATGAGGCCGTTTCTCGAAGAGCTTTCGACCGTCGCGCCGTGTTTCGTGAGCGTTTATCCCAATGCGGGACTCCCGAACGAAATGGGCGAGTACGATGAGACAGCCGAAAACATGTCGTCCGTTCTCGATGAGTTTGCTCAAAGCGGTTTTGTTAATATCGTAGGAGGATGCTGCGGCACTACTCCCGATCATATTAAAATGATAGCAGAAATATCCTCTAAATATAAGCCTCGAGAGATTCCCAATGTTGAAAAGTTTCTGCGTTTGAGCGGACTTGAGCCGGTGGTTATTCGTCCCGAAGCGAATTTTGTGAACATCGGCGAACGCACCAACATTACCGGTTCCAAAAAATTCGAGAGTCTGATACTTTCCGGCGATTACGACGGCGCTTTGTCCGTGGCACGACACCAGGTAGAAGGCGGCGCGCAGATACTCGATATAAATATGGACGAAGGACTGCTCGATTCGGAAGAAGCGATGGTTAAGTTTATCAACCTCGTTTCCGCCGAGCCCGATATAGCCAAGCTTCCTATAATGGTGGATTCTTCTAAATGGACCGTTATAGAGGCCGGATTGAAATGCCTGCAGGGAAAAGGCATAGTAAATTCTATAAGCCTGAAGGAAGGCGAAGAAATATTTAAAGAGAGAGCGCGAAAGGTCCTTCAATACGGCGCCGCCGTTGTTGTTATGGCATTCGATGAAAAAGGGCAGGGCGATTCTCTTCAAAGAAGAATAGACATTTGCACGAGAGCTTATAAGATATTAACCGAAGATGTGGGTTTCCCTCCGGAAGATATAATTTTCGATCCGAACATTCTTACCGTCGCAACCGGGATTGAAGAACATAATAATTACGCCGTCGATTTTATCGAAGCGGCGAAATGGATAAAGCAAAATCTACCTCATGCAAAAGTAAGCGGCGGAGTAAGCAATCTTTCTTTTTCATTCCGCGGAAACAACGTAGTGCGCGAGGCGATGCACTCCGCCTTCCTGTATCACGCTATAAAGGCCGGACTCGATATGGGCATCGTAAACGCGGGTCAGCTTGAAGTGTATGAAGAAATACCGAAGGATCTACTCAAGCTTGTAGAGGACGTTATCTTCAACAGAAGAAGCGATGCCACGGAAAGACTCGTTGACTTTGCTGAAACCGTAAAGCAGAAAGATAAAGCCGAAGAGAAAAAAGACGAATGGCGTTCGGGTAGCGTTCAGGAAAGAATGAAACACTCTCTCATAAAAGGTATTGTCGATTATATTGAGGAAGACACCGAGGAAGCAAGAAAACTTTATACCAGCCCCCTGGAGGTAATCGAGGGTCCGTTGATGGACGGAATGAACGTAGTCGGTGATTTGTTCGGAGTCGGGAAAGATGTTCCTTCCGCAGGTTGTTAAAAGCGCCAGGGTGATGAAGAAGGCCGTCGCTTATTTAATCCCTTATATAGAAGAAGAAAAGCTGGCAGCAAACGATACAAGCGAAGCCGGTAAAATATTGATGGCAACTGTTAAGGGTGACGTGCACGATATTGGGAAGAACATCGTCGGAGTGGTGCTGGGCTGCAACAATTATAAAGTTATAGATCTCGGCGTGATGGTTAGTGCGGATAAAATTCTGCAGACGGCTATAGATGAGAAAGCGTTGATGTTATAGGAGTGAGCGGATTAATTACTCCGTCGCTCGACGAGATGGTACATGTCGCAAAGGAAATGGAAAGAAGAGGATTTAAGATTCCGCTTCTGATCGGCGGCGCAACTACTTCGAGGATACACACGGCGGTTAAGATCGCTCCGCAGTACAAGGGCTCGACCGTTCACGTGCTCGACGCTTCCAGGAGTGTGCCGGTTGTGAGCAGTCTTATTAATCCGGATAAGAATGTTCAAAAGAAATTTAACGACGGCATCAGCAAAGAATATGAAAAGATAAGAACAGAGCATCTTAAAAAGAGAGAAGCGAAAAACTATATCTCTATTAACCAAGCCAGGGACAACAAGCTTAAAACGGATTGGACGAAGATAGAAATTACGAAGCCCGCTAATACCGGCGTTACGCTTCTTCATAATTATCCTCTGGAAGAACTTAGAAAGTACATCGACTGGACCCCTTTCTTCCTTACATGGGAACTTAAAGGAAAATACCCTGCGATATTCGAAAGCAAAAAATACGGCGATGAAGCTAAGCGCCTGTTCGACGATGCCAATAAGATCCTCGATAAAATTGTTGATGAGAAATTATTAAAAGCCAACGGCGTGCTTGGACTTTTCCCGGCCAACTCCGTCGGCGACGACATAGAAGTCTATACCGACGATTCGCGTAAAGGAGTTAAGCGCGTGCTTCATACAATTCGCTCGCAGACAAAAAAGTCGGACGGGCTCCCGAACCTCGCGCTTGCTGATTTCATCGCACCGAAGGAAAGCGGAATTAAAGATTATATCGGTACATTCGCGGTAACCGCCGGAATAGGCATTGAACCTATCGTCGAACAATACGAAAAAGAACACGACGATTACAGCAGCATTATAGTTAAGGCGCTGGCCGACCGCTTAGCCGAGGCTTTCGCCGAGCATATGCACGAGCTTGTTAGAACAAAGTACTGGGGATACGCTTCGGATGAAAGTCTTGACAACGATTCGTTGATAAAGGAAAGTTACCGCGGGATCAGGCCCGCACCCGGTTATCCCGCGCAGCCCGACCACACGGAAAAATGGATTATCTTCAGTCTGCTCGAAGCGGAAAAAACCACATCGATAAAACTTACGGAAAGCCTGGCTATGTATCCCGCCGCATCGGTAAGCGGATTATACTTCGCCCACCCGGAAGCAAAATATTTTACCGTCGGCAAGATAGGAAAAGACCAGGTGCTCGATTATCATAAACGCAAAGGAATGAGCCTGGAAGAAACGGAGAAATGGCTAAGGCCGATTTTAAATTACGACGAGGGCGAGTAAGAATATTATCATTTTTTATTGACGTCGGCATTAGCTGACGGAGTTGTTTTTTCCCCGAAGAGTTTTGGCTTTAGCCGTGTGTTTAATATTAAATGCGGCTAAAGCCATTTTTATTGTTGGGACTATCTCCGTCGGTTGAAACCGACGGCAATTATTTAGCATGAAATTTCTCTCTTAACCTAATTTTAACAATACTTTCCCAAATTGTTTTTATATTTCCTATAAGAAATCAAATCCTCACAAACCGTTCGGAAATATTATGAAGACAAAATTTAACTCCCTGCTTAAAATCTCGGTCCTTTTTTCATTGACAATAATTGTATTCGGCTGCTCGCCCACCGAGCATAAACAGGCTGCCCATCCCAACAGTATGCTGCCGGGCAAGTATAACGGCTACACTCTCCTCCCGAACGGCTGGAAGCTTACACCGGAAGGCAGCCAGGTAGAAATAGGAGAACTTCCTTTAAATATGGTTTTAACCAAGGACGGGCGTTACGCGGTAACATCAAACAGCGGCATGGGCGAAAACTCGCTTTCTGTAGTTGACGTTAAAGAGGGAAAGGAAGTTCAAAGGCTGGAAGTTGATAAAACGTGGTACGGACTTTCATTCAACTCCGACGATTCAAAACTATATGTCTCCGGCGCGGACAACAACTGCGTTTATATTTATGATTTCAACGGCGGCACGCTGAAGATGCAAGATTCTATTATGCTCGGTGATGTTTATAAAAAAGAAAAAATTTCTGTTACCGGGTTAGATTATCTCCCAAAGGCAAACTCGCTACTTGCTGCTTCAAAAGAAAACAATTCGCTTTATCTAATAAGTCTTGCTTCGAAAAAAGTAACAAAGACGCTTGAAATGCCGGGTTCGTGCTACGACGTTAAAACTGATCATTCGACAAAATACGCGTATGTATCCGTATGGGGAAAATCCGAAATAGCGCAGGTCGATCTGTCATCATTTAAAATAACCAACCTGATAAAAGTAGGCGACCATCCGTGCCAGGTATTAATTAATAAAGATGATTCGCGGCTGTTCGTTACGAACGCTAACAATAATACTACTTCGGTTGTCGATCTGAAGAAATTAAAGCAGACGGAAATAATTAACTCCGCGCTTACCTCCGAAGTACCCTACGGCAGCACACCCGACGCGATCTGCTTTAATTCCGATGAGAATGTTTTAATGGTTGCGAACGCCGACAACAATTATCTTGCGCTGTTCGATATAAGTGAGCCGAACAAAACTAAAAGCCTGGGCTTTATTCCCGTCGGCTGGTACCCAACTGCGGTTAAGTATGATGAGACGACGAATCAAATAATTGTAGCAAACGGCAAAGGACTCGCTTCGATGCCCAATCCCAACGGTCCGGATCCGCTTAAGCGGCAAAAGTACAGCAGCATCCAATACATCGGCTCTTTGTTTAAGGGAACTCTGTCTATCATAAATTATCCCGACGAGGAAACGCTATCGGTATTGAGCAAAAAAGTTTATTCGAATACGCCTTATGTTTATAAGACGAAAAACTGGGTAGGCATACAGAATGTTATACCCGATAAGCACGATCTTGAGGGAAGCTCAAAGATCAAGCACGTGTTTTATATTATAAAAGAGAACAGAACCTACGACCAGGTTTACGGTGATATTAAAGAAGGTAACGGCGATTCGTCGCTCTGCATTTTCCCGTATAAGATTACTCCCAACCAGCACACACTTACGCAGAACTACACATTGTACGATAATTTTTACGCCGACGCTGAGGTAAGCGCCGACGGGCATAACTGGTCGACCGCGGCATACGCCTCCGATTACGTTGAGAAGAACTGGCCCGTTTATTACGGCGGGCGCGGCGGCGGTTATTATTTTGAAGGCGGCTACCCGTTGGCGGCACCGTCATCGGGATATATTTGGAACAACGTTATCGATCACGGTAAAAGCTTTAGAGATTACGGAGAATTCGTCGAGGATGTTAAAGGCGAAAAAGGGAAGTACGAAGCAAGGGACGATGATATCAAAAAATATGTGTGCAAAACTTATCCCGGCTGGAATCTGGAAATCAGCGACGTCGTTAGGTACGAAAAATGGAAAGAGGATTTTGAAAAGATGGTGAAGGGTGATTCGCTCCCCGCTTTAAATATATTAAGACTTCCGAACGATCACACGATGGGCACGAGAAAAGGCGCGCTAACTCCGCTCGCGTACGTAGCGCAGAACGATTACGCGCTCGGTAAAATGGTCGATGAAATATCGCACAGCAAATTCTGGAAAAGCTCCATAATATTTGTTATTGAGGATGACGCGCAGAACGGCTCGGACCACGTCGACGCGCACAGGTCGACTCTGCTGGTTATAAGTCCTTATATAAAAAATCATTTTGTAGATCATACAATGTATTCTACATCGAGCGTTCTTAAGACTATCGAACTTATATTGGGACTCCCGCCGATGACGCAGTACGATCTTTCGGCAACGCCGATTCTGTTTTCCATACAAAACACTCCGGATATGAAGCCGTTCAATTCGATAAAGCCGCTCATCGACATTAACGCTACGAACACCGGTAATGAATACGGCGCGGTAGAGAGCAGCGAATTTGATTTTGCGAAGGAAGACGCGGCCCCCGATGTTGAGCTTAATGAAATTATCTGGAAATCGATCAGGGGAAGAAACTCCAAGATGCCGCCGCCGGTGAGGAGCGCGTTCGTGAAGATAGTTCATCAGAAAGATAAAGGTGATGATTAGATATGTTAATTCAGTATAGGTGAAAGAAAAAGACGCGCCTTTAAATGTGTGTTAAAAACCTTATGTAAGAAGGGGAAATAAATGGAAAGTGTTACAAATTGGTTTGAGAAAACGTTTGATATGAGTCCGGTGCTTCAGCAAAAGCTGTTTGCTTCGGTTATTGTCATCCTTATTCTTTGGCTGTTCAGGCGCATAATTCTCACAATCGCATTTAAGAGGAATGACGACATACGGGCTCAGTACCGCTGGAGAAAGACATCCATTTATTTTGCGTCAACGATCGGTTTTTTGATTGTGGGCAGAATTTGGTTCGAAGGCTTTCAATCAATTGCCACATTCCTGGGATTACTCTCCGCCGGACTCGCTATCGCTTTAAGGGATCCTCTTGTTAATTTAGCCGGCTGGCTGTTTCTCCTATGGCGGAAGCCGTTCAAAGTGGGTGATAGGATTCAGATCGGAAATACCGCCGGAGATGTAATTGATATAAGGATATTTCAATTTACTTTGATGGAAATCCGCAATTGGGTTGACGCAGATCAGAGCACGGGGAGAATTATTCATATACCTAACGGTAAAGTGTTCAGCGAGATTCAGGCAAATTACAGTACGGGGTTTGATTATATCTGGAACGAAATTCCCGTTCTTATTACTTTTGAAAGCGACTGGAAAAAATCTAAAGAGATACTTACCGGGATCGTAAACAAGCACGCCGAACATTTGTCCGCTTCCGTCGAGGAAAAGATCAAGGAGGCTTCGCATAGGTTTATGATCTTCTATAAAAAGCTTACCCCTATCGTGTACACCTCCGTAAAAGATTCGGGAGTTATGCTTACGATGAGATATCTTTGTGATCCGAGAAAAAGAAGAGGCAGCGAGGAAGAAATATGGGAGGATGTTTTAAACGAGTTCGCAAAGCATAAAAACATAGATTTCGCTTATCCGACGCAAAGGTTTTATAACAATTTGTCGGAAGGAAAGATGAAAAACCAAAAAGAAAACGGGGCTGAAGAAAATATGAACGAATAAAACGTCATTAAAAAATATAGGTGTACGTCCTTCTCAATGGTCAAAACTTTTCTTAACAAATACGTCTTTAATAAAACATTATCAATCCTCATTTTACCTTAGTAACAGAACACCTCCTACAAAATTAACCCAATTAACTTATTCAAATCATCATCTCTTCAATTTCCGCTTGATTAAACCTTGAAATCAACACATAGGGCTTTAATATTATTGTGCTTTCTGTCCTTACCATCACCCCGAATATTTGTTATCTTACATTAAAACCATTTATAGGCAAATCTATAAGGTAATTTAATGAGCAAAACACCATCCAAGAAACAGAACCTCGGTTACTTGTCGGTCGTTGCTATCGGGATAGGCGGCATGGTGGGCGGGGGTATTTTCGCCGTGCTCGGACTCGCGGTTAAGCTTGCACACGGCGGAACTCCCGTGGCGTTTATTCTTGCCGGAATAATCGCTTTGATCACTTCTTATTCTTATACAAAGCTTTCAGTCACTTTTCCTAGTCAAGGCGGAACGGTTGAGTTTTTAAACCAGGCTTTCGGGGGCGGACTCTTCACCGGCGGCATGAATATACTTCTGTGGCTCAGCTACGTTGTTATGCTTTCTCTTTATTCATTCGCATTCGGAAGTTACGGTGCCAGCCTGTTCCCCGGCGCTCATGTACTCTGGAAACACGTTTTAATAAGCGGATCGATAATACTGTTTACGGCTTTGAACGTTATCGGTTCAAAGTTAGTCGGTGAAGCGGAAGAATATATTGTAGGATTGAAACTCGCGATACTGCTTTTGTTTGTCGGTATAGGATTCTGGACAGTACAGCCAGGGAGACTTCAGCCGGCCGCGTGGAGCGGTCCCGTTGAGTTGATCGCGGGCGGAATGATAATCTTCCTTGCGTACGAAGGATTTGAGCTTATAGCAAATACCGCGAAGAACGTTAAAGACGCAAGCAAAACTCTTCCGAGGGCTTATTATTCATCCGTTATTTTCGTAATTGTTTTATACGTGCTTGTGTCCATGGTTACCGTGGGAAACTTGCCCGTCGATAAAATAGTCGCAGCGAAGGATTACGCTCTCGCAGAAGCAGCAAAACCGTTCATGGGAAGCTTCGGGTTTGTGCTTATAGCAATAGCCGCAATCTTATCTACCGGCTCCGCCATCAACGCTACTCTTTACGGTGCGGCGCGCGTTAGTTTTGTAATTGCAAAAGACGGAGAACTTCCGGCAAAATTAGAAAGGAAGATCTGGAACAAGCCTGTAGAAGGATTATTAATTACCGCCGCACTTACTTTGATAGTCGCCAACCTATTCGACCTCGGAGGTATATCGACGATGGGCAGCGCGGGCTTTCTTTTAATCTTTGCGGGAGTAAATGCGGCGAATGTTAAGCTTGCAAAAAAAACCGGCTCGAAAAAATTTATATCGGTGAGCGGAGCGGTACTTTGTCTTATCGCGCTTATATTGCTGATAATACAAACTGTAAAGACATCGCCTTCAAATATATGGGTATTAATTATCATGGCCGGACTCGCATTCGGAATAGAAGCTCTTTACCGCGAATTCAGAGGAAAACGGCTTCAGCCCGAAATAAAAAGCGGGGAGCCGGATTGGAAAGAAGTTGAAGCTAATAAAAGCAAATAATTGTGTGAAAGGAATAATCCCCATACAAGTAATTGGTCGGAAGCAAAGTTAGTTTGTAAATTCTTAATTGTGAAATGTATCTCCGGTACTGCCTCTCGGATAAGTGCACTCGTCACATGTAGAACATTTTAACGATGAAACTTTTGATAAATATGTGTAAGTATTGTACTATTTAATATGTGCAGAGTAAGCAAAAGAAAAACGTACAAGAATCCCTAACGGAAGGAGAAGGAACAATGAGCATAGGTATAACAGGGGCAACAGGCCACCTCGGCCGTTTAGTAGTTAACAAACTAAAAGAAAAAATCGCAGGAACAGAGATTATTACGCTTTCGCGAACGCCGTCTAAAGCCGCGGATCTCGGAGTCGAAGCGCGCGAAGCGGACTACAACAAGCCCGAAACGCTCGATAAAGCGCTCGCCGGCATCGACACACTGCTGCTGATCTCCGCGAGTGAGATGGGCAAACGTAAAGCCCAGCATCATAATGTTATTGAAGCCGCGAAGAAGGCAGGCGTAAAGCGTATCGCATATACGAGTATACTTCACGCGGACACCTCACCGATCGATCTGGCCGAAGAACACATTGCGACGGAACAGGAGATAAAAGCATCGGGCATTCCTTTTACTTTCCTGCGCAACGGATGGTACTTCGAGAATTATACGGCGTCAATTAAATCGGCGCTTGAACGCGGCGTTATACTCGGCAGTGCGGGAGACGGAAAGTTTTCGTTTGCTACGCGTGCCGACTATGCCGATGCCGCGGTCGCAGTGTTGACGGGTAAAGGACATGAAGGCAAGACGTACGAACTCGCCGGCGATAACCCATACACGCTGAGTGATTTGGCCGCGGAAATTTCGCGTCAGTCCGGTAAAAATGTCGTATACAAGAACGTTTCTGAATCGGAGTATGCTGCGGTCCTTAAGGATGCCGGTCTGCCCGAAGCAGTGGCAAAATCAATTGCAAGCTGGGACACAGGCGCATCGAAAGGCGCCCTGTTCAACGACAGCAAACAGCTTTCAACGCTGATCGGTCATCCGACAACAACATTGTCCGCCGCGGTCGCCGAAGCGCTTAAATAGGTGCTTTAATTTACAAATGTGAAGATCTATTTTTCCCTGTTCCCCGGGGTATTTCTTGGAAGAATCATTACAGGATATCCTTGCTCTTACTCTTACTCTTACTCTTGCTCTTACTCTTGATCTTACTCTTACTCTTACTCTTGCTCTTACTCTTACTCTTTTGGTTGGATTAAGATTATAGATTAAGATTAAGAGTAAGATGCGCCTTGGCAAAAACAAATGAAAGCGTATAAACACTACCGGCTTTTGTATACCTTCTTTTAAATTGCTAGCTTAAATTAGGATTATAAATATGAGCTGATGAGAAAGGGGATATTAGTAATTATTTCATAAGGGAATATGGAATTATTAAAAAATGTGGAACAAATCAAAGAGTTCGGAGATGCCGGCGTGTTTCCTTTATACGGAGAAAAATAAATCTTAACTTACTCAAGTTGACCGCCAATTTATTAAACCGTTAAAACGGTTATAAATATTCAATTTTTGTTATTAACACCGGGATTAATCCCGGTGTTACTGTGAACAAAAAGTTATAGATTTAACTGTTTCAACAGTTTTAAATCTAAAGCGGTCAACTTGAGTTAACTTAATTAAACAGACTCCGAAATTAATGATCCGTAAAAAGTAGATATTAGCGATTTATTATACACACCGGCAGTAATAGCGCCCTAAGTTTTCCGGGCTGGGAAATTTTATTGATAGAACGAGAGAGTATAATTATAACGAAAGCAATTCATTATGGAAATTATGAAAAATGGTTCGCAGGAATCGATTAAAGGGCCGGAAGATTGGTTCACGGGTAATGTAAGAATAGATCCGCTATTCTCGAAAAAAGAAGCGACAAAAGCAGCAGGGACACTGGTTACATTCGAACCCGGAGCCAGAACCGCCTGGCATACCCATCCGGCCGGGCAAACACTAATTATAGAATCCGGTTTGGGGTGGGTGCAAAGAGAAAGCGGTCCGGTAGAGGAAGTTCGTCCGGGTGATGTTGTTTGGTTTGAGGCCGGCGAAAAACACTGGCACGGAGCTTCGCCAAATAAAGCAATGAGTCACATTGCTATTCATGAAGAGAAAGACGGAAAAGTAGTAGAGTGGTTGGAGAAAGTTTCGGACGAGCAATATCAAAAGTAAATTAACGGCAATTTTGGTTTTTTTTTATTATTATGGTGACAGAATATATAATTTTGAGAGAACACAATGGCGCGAATATTTATCACGGGATCGGCGGACGGACTAGGCGAGCTGGCGGCAAAATCATTGCTACAAATGGGACATCAAGTTGTCCTGCATGCGCGCAGCGAACAACGCGGACGTGATGCGATGAAAAAAGTACCGGGAGCGGAAAATGTATTAACCGGAGATCTTTCTAACATCGACGAGACAATTAAGCTTGCCGAAAGAGTTAATGAACTCGGCGCATTCGATGCAGTTATTCATAATGCGGGAATTAACCGCGCATCGGGGGAAGAAATTTTCTACATAAATACTTTAGCGCCTTATATTCTCACATGTTTAATACAAAAACCGGAGCGGTTAATTTATCTAAGTTCGGGAATGCATTTAGGCGGCCGTTCGAAACTTGAGAGTTTTAAAAGCGATGCCGGCAGCATAACCTATTCCGATTCAAAGCTGCACGTAGTTATGCTTTCCAAGGCGGCGGCACGCAGATGGCCGGATGTGTACTCCAATTCGGTCAATCCAGGCTGGGTTCCTACAAAGATGGGCGGCCGCGGCGCGCCGGATGACCTGCAGAAAGGATACGAGACGCAGGTGTGGCTTGCTGTAAGCGATGATGAAAATGCAAAAGTTACGGGCAAGTATTTTTTTCATCAAAAAGTAAAAGATTGTAACCATGAAGCCGATGATGTAAGACTGCAGGATAAATTTCTGGCTGTGTGTGAAGAGGTCACCGGAATTTCGTTTTCTTAAATAAACAGGGAGGTTTATTTGATTTAAAGGATATTACTTTCTATACTAAAATTAGTTAGCATATTTCAACATTTTTACAAAATCGGATGTAAATCTTTTTCCGCACATTTTTAAAAAAATGAAAACTAAAAACAAAATAATATTGCTCTTCGTCATTATTATTAGCTCGGTTGTAATAGGCTTGTTTATAATATTTTCACCGAACAAAAATGTTGCTCAGTTAAAAAAGATCATTAATTATAAAAAAAAGCTAACCGTCTTAATCAGAAATTCTCCTTCTGTTTATTACATAGGGGTTGACGGACCGACCGGTTTCGAATACGATCTTGTTAAAGCTATTGCAGATTCACTCGATATGCAGCTTAATCTAAAGGTCTTTTACAACGTTAATGATATATTAAAAGCCATCGATAGCGGAGATGCGGATTTTGCAGCCTCAGCAATAACTATTACCAAGAAAAGAGAAAAGCAATATTTGTTCAGTAATCCATATCAAACCGTTCAGCAGCTGGTAATTTATAAAAGAGGGCACGATTACCCTAAAGATATTGCGGACCTGAGCGATTTTCAAATTCTTGTAAGTAAAAACAGCAGTTATGACCAGAGATTAAAAGTTCTTAAAAAAGAGTATCCTCATTTAACCTGGGAAACGACGGATAGTCTATCAACCGAACAAATATTACAGAAAGTTTGGGAGGGAAAAGTCGAATGCACCATTGCGGATAATAATTTATTTGCTATCAATCGCAGATATTTTCCCGGACTTAAATATGCAATTCCGATTAGTAAAGAGCAGTCGTTGGGATTGGTTATCAACAAGAAAAATAAGATATTTGCAAAAATATATTAATCTCTGGCTTAATAGATTTCAAAAAGCAAAAGAAGATGGCGACATTACGCGACCGGTATTACGGGCATATAAATATTTTTAATTACGTTGACATCAGAGCGTTTCATAAAAGAATTGATACACGGCTCCCAAAGTATGAAAATCTTTTTAAGAAGGCGGGGAAGAAGAACGATATCCCCTGGAAATTATTAGCGGCACAAGCCTACCAGGAATCCAGGTGGAATCCCGGTGCAGAAAGTCCTACCGGCGTTAGAGGAATAATGATGCTGACAAAAAAAACAGCCGAATCACTCGGAGTTTCTAACAGACTTAATCCTTCTGCAAGCATTTTGGGCGGGGCCAGGTATTTGAAACGATTGGAGAAAATAGTTCCAGATAATATTATTGATGAAGATAAAATATTTTACTCGCTGGCAGCTTATAATGTAGGTATGGGACATATGCGGGATGCGGAAGTTCTCGCAGAAAAACTTGGGTACAATAATGATACCTGGGAAGGTCTGAAAAAGGCCCTGCCTTTGCTAAGTAATAAGAAATATTACAAGACATTAAAGTATGGTTATGCACGAGGTACCGAGCCCGTAAGGTACATTAACAGAATTCAAAATTATACCGAAATACTGGAGCAAAAGCTTTGAATAACCGGAATATAAATTAACCCATTGGTGAGAAGGTGTTTCCGGTTCCTGCAGCGAAGCTGATTTCCACCTATTAGGCTGAACGCAGGAAGCAGAAACACTAAATTGTGATTGTCTACTTCTGCGAATCTTCGGTAATTAATATAATTCGAACCGCTCTTCATCACTTCTTTATTTTTTTTATATTGAAGATAATATTTCGGGGAAAATCTTCGGTTTCTTATGTCTGAAAAGTTATACTTCAACAAAAACCTCAGGATTATTTACGGCATAACCCTCATCGCCGTGCTCGGCGTATCCAGCATTACTCCCGCCTTTCCCGATATTCAAAAAGCGTTCGGTATATCAACACAGCAGGTCGGACTCTTAATAACCTTCTTCACTCTGCCCGGCGTTATTCTTACTCCGGCCCTGGGTGTTATAGCCGATAGGCTCGGCCGCAAAAAGATCTTAATTCCCTCACTGTTTTTATATGCCGTTGCCGGTACTTTTTGTTCCCTGACCCGTGATTTTAATCTTTTACTGACTCTTCGATTTTTCCAGGGAGTAGGGGCAGCATCGCTCGGTTCGTTGAACGTTACGCTAATCGGAGATTTGTTTTCAGGGAAAGATCGTCCCGCCGCTATGGGGTATAACGCAAGCGTGCTAAGCGTAGGGACTGCGGTTTACCCCGCGATAGGGGGAGCCGTTGCGCTTGCCGGTTGGTATTATCCTTTCGCTCTTCCCGTGCTTGCGGTACCGGTTGCTCTTCTTGTAATTTTTTCTCTGAAGAATCCCGAGCCTAAATCGAATCAAAAGCTAAAGGATTATTTATCTAAAGCATGGGTGGGCATAAAAAGAAGAGAAGTATTCGGACTCTTCCTGGCGAGCGTGTTTACTTTCGTAATTCTGTACGGAGCATATTTAACGTATTTTCCTTTTCTTCTTGTTTATTCGTTTAAAGCTTCGTCGCTGATAATAGGACTGCTTATGTCGGTCATGTCGGTTGCGACGGCAACGGCATCGTTTCAGCTCGGAAGACTTTCAAAAATGTACAGCGAAAAAAATCTTCTCTTAATTGCGTTCATACTCTATGCAATATCGCTAATCATCATACCGTTAATAAAAAATGAATGGCTGTTGATAATTCCCCTTATAATATTCGGACTTGCGCAGGGCTTGAACATACCGAGCATACAAACACTTCTTGCCAACTATGCGCCTTTAGAATACAGAGGAATATTTATGTCGCTTAACGGAATGGTGCTCAGGCTCGGACAAACAATTGGTCCGATATTAATGGGATTGGTTTTTGTAATATGGGGAATTGCGGGCGTATTTTATGCGGGCGCGGCGGTTGCCTTCGTGATGTTTTTTTTAGTTATAGTGATGATAAAGTGAACCGGCATTAAATTGAAGTTTAAAACACGATTACGATATCCTGTTCCATTTTATTAATTAAAAGTTAATACTCCTTTGCGCAAAGTACACGGGATAATTTTGAGAATTTAATTTATAACTGTTTTGTGAGCAATTAACTTTGTAATATCAGTTATGACCTCAAAGCAAGATAAAATAAATAAAGGCGAAGTTGTAATCTATAAATCATCGCAGGGCAAAGCGGAGCTTGAAGTAAAGCTGATAGAGGATACTGTTTGGTTATCGCAAAAGCAGATGTCGGAGTTGTTTCAAAAAGATATAAGAACAATAAATGAGCACATAAAAAATATTTTTCGGGAGGGTGAATTAAAGGAAAATTCAACTATCCGGAAATTCCGGATAGTTCAAAGAGAAGGAGCGCGTGAGGTTAAAAGAAATGTAGATTTCTACAATTTGGACGTTATAATTTCAGTCGGCTATCGCGTAAAATCTAAGCGGGGCACGCAATTCCGTATCTGGGCAAACAAGGTTTTAAAAGAATATTTAGTGCGGGGTTATGCGCTCAACGAAAAAAGGCTAAAAGAGCAGCGGGATAGGGTAAAGGAGCTTGAACAAACACTGGATATTTTTACCGGTGTTGTGGATAACTATAAACTTAAACAGGATGAATTTTCGGGAATATTAAAAGTCGTAAAGGATTATACTTATGCTCTCGATATTTTGGATGAATATGATCATCAGACCCTAAAAATAAACAGCACTAACACAAAAGAAGTATTTCAAATATCCTATAAAAGCGCCAAAGACATAATTGCCGAGATGAAAAATAAATTCGGCGGCTCTGATTTATTCGGTAAAGAAAAAGATCAATCTTTTAAAAGTTCGATAAATTCAATATACCAGGCTTTCAATAAAAAAGAATTGTATCCGAGTATTGAAGAAAAAGCCGCACATCTTTTATATTTTGTTATAAAAAACCATTCTTTCATCGACGGGAATAAAAGAATAGCCGCCGCCGTATTCTTGTGGTTTCTTGAAATGAATAATTACCTTTATAATAAAAAAGGTATGAAAAGAATTGCCGACAACGCACTGGTAGGCTTGTGTCTTTTAGTTGCGGAAAGCAAACCCGCGGAAAAAGAGATTATAGTAAAGGTTATCGTGAATTTAATAAATAAGAGAAACTGAAAAACAAACGTAAGGTTATTCGGTCCCCTATCCTCTCAGCTTATCCAGCAGATCGTTAAGCTGTTTTACTTCTTCAAGATTGAGGGACGACATTTTATCATCAATTTCATTTTGGTGTTTGTCTACTTCGGCGAGCAGGTCAAGACCTTTTTCGGTAATGCATACATCCACGTTCCTTCTGTCGGACGCGCAGATATTCCTGTCTACCAAACCCTTTACCCGCAGCTTTTCAACTATCCTGGATGCATCCGACATTTTATCGAGCATTCTTTCGCGGATAAGTTTTACCGTGGCGGGATTTGGATGCTGCCCTCTTAATATTCTTAGGATATTGTACTGCTGTAAAGTTACGTTGTGCGGTTTGAGAAACGATGTTTGAAAACCGATAAACCAATTATAGGTAAATATCAGATTAACACCGGCTTTGTGGTAATCGCTCTTAAACTGTTTTTGTGTTATTTCTTCTTCTAATTTCATGTTGAAAAAATAAGGCATATTGTATATTGCATGCAAGTAAAAACTTATAAATAAAAATGAGTTTTTTGAAATAATTCAAATGCTTATTTAACCGTCCTCTCCGAATCTCCCTCCACAGATTAGAGGGGGAAGTGAGAGTTATCCGGGGTTTAACAGAAAATGCAGATGCAGAGCTTTTTTAATTCATAGGGACTTCTATCAAAACAAAGTCTGTATCGGCGGAAGCATTGATGGTTATCTCATCGGTGTCGTATACGCCCGTTGCGTCTCTTTTACCTATTACGTCGTTGTCTATTTCAATGTTCCCGTCCAACACAAACAAATATATTCCGTTGCCTTTGTATATTGTCTTGTAGTTGATACTTTCGCCTTCGTTCAGCTTGCCGAGTGAAAGCGCCGCATTCTGATGTATGTATAAAGTTTCTCCGGCTTTCTCTCCGGATACCACCGTAGTTATTCCTTTCTTCAATGACTCGATCGGAAACGATTTCTGATCGTAGCGCGGTGCCACATTTTGTTCGCGCGGTATTATCCATATCTGAAGAAATTTTACCGGCTCCGTTTTTGAGTGATTGAATTCGGAGTGAGTAACGCCGCTGCCGGCTGACATAACCTGCACGTCGCCTTTTTTGATGACCGAGCCCGTACCCATACTGTCTTTGTGCTCGAGTGCTCCTTCCAGCGGAATGGAAATAATTTCCATGTTGTCGTGAGGATGAGTTCCGAAGCCCTGACCGGGTTCTACAAAATCATCATTCAAAACTCTGAGTAGACCGAATCCCATTTTATCAGGATCATAATAATGTCCGAAGCTGAACGAATGCCTGCTGTGAAGCCATCCGAATTCCGCTTTTCCTCTTTCATCCGAATAATGTATTACCTTTTTCATTTTTTACGCCCTTTCCTCATACTCCCCGGGAGTAACGGCCGCAAAATCATACGGTATACCGAACTTGTCCGTGAAGACTATTTTGTCCAGTTCTTTTCTTTCTCTTTTTACAACCTCGGCGGATTCATCGGATTTATAACCTACCGCCAGCACGCTGACAGGAGAATATGATTCCGGGATGTTGAAAACGTACCTTGCTTTATCGGAATTAAACCCGCCCATCTGTCTTACGTAAAGACCCATCGCCGTTGCCTGGAAAGTAAGTTGGGCTACGGCCCCGCCGAGATCGTAGTAAGAATGTTTATTAACTTTATTGTTGTAATTGCTGCACAGCTTTGTTATTGTTAAGATCAGCAGAGGCGCGTCTGCCGCCCAGATTTTATTTGCTTCATTCAATACGTCTACAATCTTCAAAAAATTATCATCGTCTTCTTTCTCCGCTAATAAAAACCGCCACGGCTGCTCATTCATGGAGGACGGAGCCCACCGCGCCGCCTCGAACAGACGAACGATCTTTTCATCTTCAACTTTCCGGGACGCAAACTGCCTGGTGCTGTATCTTTTTAAAAGTAAATCGTGTATCATAAAATTATCTTTGTCTTAGCGCATATGCCCGGCAAAAACACCGAACATATGCACCGCATATTTATATTAGTCGTTCTTTACAACTTCAACGTCACATGTAATCTTAATATCCTTACCTACTACCGCACCGCCGGTTTCCATCAAAGCGTTCCATTGAAGTCCGTAATCGAAACGATTGACTTTTCCGGTTACCGTAAATCCGGCTCTTTCTTTACCCCACGGGTCATTTATCTTTCCGCCGAACTCAACATCAAGCTCAATAGGTTTTGTTATATCTTTTATAGTAAGATCGCCCTTTAGCTTGTAGTCGGTGTCGTTTACTTTCTCAACCGATTTTCCTTTAAACATCATCTTCGGAAATTTTTCCGCATCGAAGAAATCGGCACTCTTCAGGTGGTTATCACGATCAGGATTTCCGGTGTCGATACTATTAATGTCTACAATTAATTCTACGTCGGCATCCCCAAAATCATCGGACGCTTTCAAGTTTAATTCGTATTTATTGAATTGTCCTGTTACCTGGGTAATTACCATATGCCTTGCGGAAAACTGAACCTTCGTATGGGTCGGGTCTAATACCCATTCACTCTGTTTTACTTTACTCTCAACTGCACTGTTCATCGTTACCTCCTTATATTGAAATTTATTTACATGCACAATATATGTTATAACATTTAATGTTACAACTCTCTTTGTGTGGGCGGTGATTTTTATCACCGTAAAGCTGCGATTACGGGCTAATTTCGAGGAAAATATTCAGAATATTTATTTAGATGAAGATGGCGGTCGGTAAAATTCGGGGCTCAGTTTTAATTCCCGAGATTCCTGAGCTCTTCTTTTTCCGATTTTTTCAGGCCGGAAGCAACCAGTTCATAAGAATGGTCAATCCATTCTAAGATCAAATAATCACGCGCGGAATTATCGATTAGAACGGTATTCCAATGTGTCTTATTCATGTGATAACCCGGAGTAACGCAGGAATATCTTTCTCTCAGTTCTATTGCTTTTTCGGGATCGCATTTTAGGTTTATACTTATAGGAGGATTCAAATTCGCGATCATGAATATCTTGCTCATAACTTTGTACACGGGAGAATCCTCGTTAAAAGGAAGACTCTCGCTTACTCCCGGCTTGCTCAAGCAATGCTCTCTTATGATTTCTAGATTCATGACACGATTTTAAAATGATGAAGGTTCAAGCTCTTTAACTTAAACTTGCTTTTAAACTTTCCCAACCGTATCCGGAAGTTTAAGTTTAAGAAAATGTTCAAGTATAAATTGATGAATTTGATTTTACGAAACTTAGACATAGACCGTACATTTTAATGGGAAAAGTCTACGTCTAAGTCTGGGAAGTAATGAATATGTCTTCGTTATTTCCGGTTCTTATCCAGGTATTTCGCCGCGTCTTTCGCGAAGTACGTAAGAAACATATCCGCTCCCGCGCGCTTGATTGCAGTCAGGGATTCTATCATCACTCTTTCTTCATCAATCCATCCGTTTGTTCCCGCCGCTTTTATCATCGCGTATTCACCGCTTACCTGATAAGCTGCAGTCGGCATTCCGAAGCGTTCCTTCACTCTCCAAATTATATCCAGATAAGCGCCGGCCGGCTTAACCATAACTATGTCGGCTCCCTCTTCTATATCGGATTCGACTTCTCTTAACGCTTCCTCGGCATTGGCAATATCCATCTGGTGCGATCTTCTGTCGCCGAAAGCAGGTGCCGAATCAGCTGCGTCCCTAAAAGGACCGTAATACCCCGACGAATATTTCGCAGCGTAGCTCATGATCGGTATCTTGCTGAAGCCCTTGTAATCGAGCGCCTTGCGTATAGCCATTATTCTTCCGTCCATCATATCGGAAGGAGCGATCATATCTGCGCCCGCCTCGGCGTGTGTTACCGCTTCCTTCGCAAGAAGAGAAACGGTTTCGTCGTTTAAAATTTCCTCGCCGTTAAGCAGTCCGCAATGTCCGTGCGAGGTGTACTCGCACATGCATACGTCGGTAATAACGAGAAGATTTTTCACTTCGGCTTTTATCGCTCTTATCGCTCTCTGTATTATTCCGTTGGGATCGTAAGCTTCGGAACCTTTTTCGTCCTTATGTTCGGGGATGCCGAATAATATAACCGCCGGTATTCCGAGTGCTTCTACTTCTTTGCACTCTTTAACAAGATTGTCGATCGAAAATTGAAAAACTCCCGGCATCGATTTAATTGGATTCTTAATCTTCTCTCCCGGTACAACGAAAAGAGGATATATAAAATCGTTTTTCGATAATTCTGTTTCTCTCACCATATCCCTTACAAGGGGATTGTAGCGGAGTCGTCTTAATCTTTTAGTCGGATAAGTTGCCATAATTTTTAACTCCATTATTATTCTTCGCGCTTCTGCGCCTTTGCGGTATAACAACACCGCAGAGTCGCAAAGACGCTAAGTCTCTAATTAATTAACAATTCATAATGAACAATTAAGAATTGTGTTATTTAGTCATCCTATTTTTTTGATGATAGATGTTAATAGTTTTATTAACTCGGTACAATCTTTTATTAAACTTTCAAATTCTTTCTTTTCCAAAACACCTGTTTCGAAAAATAATTTTAATCAAAATTCACTTTCGTAAGCTTCTTTTAAACTGATTCTCAACTTATTTTTGAAATCGGCTTTACTTGCCGCAGCCTGCGATTCAGAAACATTAGCCCCGACAGAAGTTCCTGCATCTAAAAGTTGATTATATAAAGATCGAAGATCTTTATTTTTCTTCATCAAGAATTTATAGCAATTTACAATGCGAACTGAGAATCTAAAACTCTTTTCAACAATAGCATTATCTGATTTTTTCATACCCCCGTCCAGATAATTATGAATTGTTAATTCTTAATTGTTAATTATTTTGCTACCAATTGTGTAATCTTTTTATAAACTAATTCAGAATTTTTAATGCAATCGCCCACGGAAATGCCGCCCCTATAATTACCTCCCAAAACAATACCCGGATTATTCTTCTCAAACTCGTCGAAGTAATTCTCGTGCTCTATATAGCCGACATTATATTGAGGGATCGCCTTCGGCCAGAATTTGTAAATGCTGAATACAGGCTTGTTCGAAATTCCCATTTGCGACTCGAACTCACTTATCACTCTTTTGAAAAGTTCGTCTTTATCGGCATTCTCTATTTCCGGATTGCGTGCGCCGCCTACGAAAATAGTAAATGATGCAATTCCCTCGGGCGCCCTGTTCTCGAATATAACTGAGCTCCAAATCGCACCGAGATAAGATTTCTTTTCTTTGGAAGGAATCAAATACCCGAAGCCGTCGAGCGGCTGCTTAATATCTTTTTTATTGTATCCCAGGTAAATTACGTAAACAGGCGGATAATAAATTTGAGATAAATGATCCGATAGTTTTTCGTCTATATCTTTAAATAATGATGAAGCGGCGTAAGCGGGTATTGTCGAAAGAAGAACATCGTAGTGCAGTTCCTGCGAAGCACCGTCTTTCTCAAAAGTTATTGCGAAACCGTTTTCTTCTTTTTTAATTGAAGTTACCTCGGCAGATGTTATAACTTTTTCTCCCAGCTTTTCGGAGATTGTTTTCGGAAGCGTCTGCATACCGTTTTTGAACGAGAACATCTTCGCGCTCTGCTTCGATTTCTCGGCTCTTTGTTTTCTTTCCTTGATGCTTTTTACTGTGCCGATGATAAGTCCGCCGTACTTTTCTTCAAGTGCATATAATTTCGGGAAAGCGGATTTAACGCTGAGGTTATCCGGATTGCCCGCGTACACACCGGCCACAAAAGGATTGATAGCGTAATCCAGAAATTCCCTGCCCAGCCTTCTTCTTACAAACTCCGATATGCTTTGATAGTAACCGTCCTTCGACCTCCCTATAAAAGGTTCGGCTAAAAGACGCAGCTTTGCGCCGCCGGAAAATAATTTTGTCTTTAAAAACGCAGGAGGACTCATTGGAAGCGGATGAAGAACACCGTCCCTTAAAATATATCTTTTGTTTCCCTGCTTCCCGGCGTACATAAACTCGTTTTTAAGATCCAGTTCTTCCACAAGCTGCGCAATCAAAGGGGATGTTTCCAGCCCGCTGTTAGGACCGAGATCGATCATGTATCCGTCTTTGGAAATAGATTCCATCGATCCGCCGACGCTTTTCTTCTTCTCTATAACCGTAACGTCGTATCCTTCTTTATGTAGAAGGTACGCCGTCGTTAGTCCGGAAATCCCGGCTCCCAGTATTGCTATTTTTTTTGACATATAATTTTTATTTGTATCTGAAATTTTTAAAAATACATTTGTCATATTGACCCGCCTTAGGCGGGGAAATATCATATCTGATTTTATACGATAAACTTGATATTCTTCACTTCACTTCGTTGCGTTCAGAATGACAATTGTTAATTGTGCATTGTAAATTGTTAATTATACAGTTCTCGAATATCTCGCGGTATCTTCCTTCCTTTCAATATAGCCGTCGAAGTTCATCGCGATGTTTCTGATCAAAAGCTTGCCCATTTGCGTTACTTCAATTTTCTTATTGCTGACAGAAACCAATTCGTCCTTTTCCATTTCCTTGAGATTATTCAGTCCCCACGCGAAGTATTCTTTAAAGTTGATGTTATACTTTTTCTCTATAGACTCGAATTCCAGCTCGAAATTACACATCAGTTTCATGACAACATCTCTGCGAAGAATATCGTCGTCGCTTAATTGATATCCCTTTGCAATCGGAAGAGTTTCTTCGTCGAGCGCTTTGAAATATTCTTTTTCCGTTTTGAAATTCTGCGCGTAAACTCTGTCGAGCTGACTGATTGCCGTAATGCCCATCGCGTAAAGATCGGCGCCGGAGTTTGTGCTGTATCCCTGAAAATTCCTGTAAAGCTTTTTTTCTCTCAAAGCGATTGCAAGTTCGTCATCCGGTTTTGCGAAGTGATCCATGCCGATAAATACGTATCCGGCGTCCGTGAGTTTTTCTATTGTCATCTTTAATATATTCAGTTTCAATTCGGGAGCAGGAAGATCTTCCGTATGAATAAGCGCCATGTGTTTTTTCATCCACGGAACGTGCGCATAATTAAAAACCGCGATCCTGTCGGGCGAAATGTCTATTATCTTATCGACAGTATCAGAGAAAGTATCGATTGTCTGGAACGGCAGGCCGTACATGAGATCGAGATTGATGCTGTTGAACCCGAGCTCCCTCACCCACTGCACCGTTTGGCGCGTAATATCTTCGGGCTGAATTCTATTAACGGCTTTCTGCACTTTTTCGTCGAAGTCCTGCACGCCCATGCTTATGCGGTTGAAGCCGTTGTTGCGGAGAGCCTCGAGGTGCGCTCTCGTCAGCTCGCGCGGATCAATTTCGCAGCCGTTCTCGGAGTCCTCTTTAAATTCAAAATTTGATCTTATGTAAGAGCCGAGCTCGTCGATCTCCTCGGGCTTTAAGTGAGTCGGTGTTCCTCCGCCCCAGTGAAGCTGGGTGACTTTTCTGTCGGGCAGAATGTACGTTCTCACCATATCGATTTCTTTTTTGAGATAGCGTATATATTCTTTTACCCTGTCCCTGTTCCTGGTGATGATCATGTTGCAGCCGCAGAAGTAGCAAAGTGTATCGCAGAACGGCAGATGGAAGTAAAGCGAGAGGTCCGGAAGCGAGTCGCCGTAGTTGGTTTTTATAATTTCATCAAGGTAATTACTGTGAGTGAAATTCTCATTAAAATGCGGCGCGGTCGGGTAACTGGTGTAGCGCGGCCCCGGCTTATCGTATTTCTTGAATTTTTTTAAATCTATCTCAAACATTTTATTTCTCCTGATCTTTAACCGCAGAGGCGCTAAGGCGCAAAGTTAAAAATTATTAACCATTCTTTTGAAGCCGTTTACCAGCTTAGGAACATTGAAGTTAATTAGAAACCCAAGTCTTTTATCTGCTAGTTTTAAATAAGTGATTAGCTGTGCTTCGTGAACCGGTAATAATGTTTCCACGGATTTTAATTCTATTATTATTTCATTCTCAACTAGGATATCGATTCTGTAATCTGCATTCAGCGTTTCGCCTTTTTATATGATAGGTATCGATACCTGTCTTATTGTTTTTATATTCCTAAGAGAAAGTTCCTTGACCAAACATAATTCATAAACACTTTCTAATAAGCCTGGTCCCAAACTTTTATGAACCTCTATAGAGGCGTCCAATATTTCTTTACTAAAAATATTTAAATTTTTCCTATCCATTAATACTTAGCGTCTTTGCGCCTTTGCGGTGAAATACGCCGCTCTCTTCTTTCACAAACCGAATCATCGCTTTCGCCTTCTCCGGCTCAACGTCCGGCAGTATGCCGTGGCCGAGATTAAATATATGTCCGCTCCCTTTTCCGAAAGATCGAAGCACGCGCACCACCTCTTCCTTTATCTTCTCTTCCGGAGCATATAGTACAGTCGGATCCAGATTTCCCTGAAGCGCAACACGGTCACCGACTTTGCTTCTCACCTCGCCGAGATCCATCGTCCAATCGAGGCCGATAACATCCGCGCCTGCAGCAATAATATTCTCCGGCTTGTAATGCACGCCTTTCGAGAAAACTATTACCGGCTCATCTTTCCTTTTTATCTGCGAGATGATTTTCGCGATATATTTCAGCGAAAACTCCTCGTAATCCTTTTGGGAAAGCGCTCCGCCCCAGGTATCGAATATCTGCACGGCATCTGCACCTGCTTCTATCTTGGCCGATAAATAATCCGCCGCCGCGTCGGCAAGTTTGCCTAGCACCTCATGCGCGAGCTTAGGATTATTATATATCAACTTCTTAACGAACGAAAAATTCTTCGAGCCTTTGCCTTCAACCATATAAGTAAGCAATGTCCAGGGCGAACCGCAGAAACCGATAAGAGGAACACTTCCGTTCAGTTCTTTTTTTGTAAGCGAGACCGCATCGAGAACGTATTTTAAATCTTTAGAAGGATCTATCTTCTTCAGCAGTTTCGCGTCGTCTTCATTTCTTAAGGGATGATTGAAAACCGGACCTTTGCTTTCTATCATCTCGAATTCCATTCCCATCGCCTCGGGAATCACGAGAATATCAGAAAATATAATTGCCGCGTCCACCCCGATTAAATCGACCGGCTGAATCGTTACTTCCGCTGCAAGCTCGGGAGTTTTGCACATGGTTAAGAAATCTGCTTTATCTCTTACCGCCCTGTACTGCGGAAGATATCTTCCCGCCTGTCTCATCATCCATACCGGCGTTCTTTCAACATCCTGTCTTCTGCATGCTCTAAGGAACAGATCGTTTTTTATTTTATTCAATTATATCTCCGGATTCTACGCTAAAATTTTTATTTATAATAATCGATGATCGCCTTCACGAGTCCGTCTATTGTATATTCTTCGGGAAGAACGTTGACATGAACGCTCTTGTTTTCTATCGCCGTCATAGTAGTCGGACCGATAGCCGCTACATCAAACTTTTCGAAATAATCCGACGGATCGGATATTTTTAGTATCTGCAGAAAGTTCTCGAATGTAGAGGGACTTGTAAATACGAACATATCGGGTCTGCTCAACGACAGCTTTTCCATATGTATCTTTATTTTTTCTTCCGACGGTATAGAAACATTATACACAGACGCCGGTTTAATAATTGCGCCGAGCTCTTTCAATCCCTTCGGCAGTTCCTCTCTTCCAATAGCCGAGCGCGGAATAAAGATAACCTTGCCGTCCATGTCGTAATCCGAAAGCGCGTCTATTACGCCTTCACCGCTGAACTTCTTCGGAATAATGTTAACCGGAATCTTATTCCTCTCGCAGACCGCGGCGGTTTTATTACCAACCGCAACAATCTTAGTTTTGTTATAATCCATACTCACAGAAAGCTCCGCGCATCTTCTTATAAACATTTTAACGGCGTGAGCGGAAGTGAAGATGATAAAATCGATGCTCGCCTTGCCGGTTGCGACGGAATCGAACTGCGACCAGCTGTCCGGCGGTACTATATCGAGGGTAGGAAAGATTATTACGTTAGCGCCGAGCTGCTTAAATGCCTCGGAAGATTCTTTCGACTGTTCCACGGTTCTGGTAATTACGATTGTCTTCCCTCTTAAAGGCAGCATGCTTCTGTCGTCGAAGCCGGAGAAGAGTCCGTGCAGTATAAAATCGAATATTTTCTCCCTATCGGCGGCCATCTGATCGTCGTTGTATTTGTTTTCTATTCCGCGATACACGGCACCGTAAATACTGCCGAGTACTAAGTCAACAGCAAAATCTTCTTCAATATTTCTAAAAAGATTTTCGGATTTGCCGGAGCGTATTATCCCGGCAAGCAGCTCCTTCAATTGTTTCTCGAGCGAAATGAGATCGGCGCAAAGCTCGTGATCGGCTTTGAGCGATTCCTTCTGATACATTAAAAAGAAGCTCTGGTACTTCATCATGAACATATAAAGATGAAGAATAAAGGAGTGAAGAGAATCGATGCTGCTGGTTTCCTGTTTTATCTTTTCTTCCAGAGAGACGGTCAGGTTTTCCATCCTCTGTGTCATGATGGAAAAGTAAAGGTCTTCCTTCGAATCGAAATAATTATAGACGGTACCTTTTGCTACGTCGGCTAATTTAGCCACATCCTCAACCATCACCTCGTGGTAGCTCTTCTGCGAGAAGAGAACCGCGGCGGATTCGATCAGCTTTTTCTTCTTTAAGCTTTTTTTGCTTTCTTTCTTGGTTTCGGTTGACATTTTTAACTTTACTTAGATAATTTCTTTCTGTGAGAAGAACAAAATCTATAATTTCTAATGGGCTAAACCCCGTATGTATTATTGATAATTCTCAATTCCCAGACCTAAAGTTCCGGGTTAACCTTTTGAGGATTGATTCAAATTTTTATTGCCGTCAGCTTTAGCTGACGGATCCAAGAGTACTAATTATTTTGGGCTTTAGCCCCATTTGTTCTTTTATGTGGCTGAAGCCGATTCAGTTAGCTGCAATTTATGTCCGTCGGTTAAAACCGACGGCAAAGACCATTTGCGCCTATTTTCTTGCAGTCTTATAAATCTCGTTCAATATTTCTTTGGCGCCGGCTTTCAGCAGATCTTTCGCGAGAGATTTGCCCAGCTTTTCAGGCTCCGATTTCCTTCCTCTTACTTTTTTTCTGAAGGTCAGCGTTCCGTCGAGCGAACCGACAATTGCTTCAAGATAAAGTCCGTTCGGCCTTACTTCCGCGTGCGCGCCTATAGGAACCTGGCAGCCGCCTTCAAGTGTTCGCAGCAAAGCCCTCTCGGCAAGAACCGCGCTGTAAGTCTCTTCGTTGTGTATGGGAGCGAGCAGCTCTTCAACTAACTTATTATCGCTTTTAATCTCGATGCCCAAAGCACCCTGTCCCACCGCCGGAAGTATTTCATCGATACTTATAATGGAAGAGATGTATTTCTTCATCTTCAATCTTTCCACACCGGCGCGGGCAAGAATGATTGCATCCCAATCAGATTTTAAAAACTTATCAACTCTTGTCTGTACATTGCCTCTTAATTCGAAAGTCTTAATATCGGGACGAAGATGAAGAAGCTGACTGCGTCGCCTAAGCGAGCCTGTGGCAACCTTGGCGTTTTCCGGGAGCGAGTTAATCGTCATTCCTTTTTTCCTGGCGATCAAAACATCTTCTACAGGATGGCGTTTGGATACCGCCGCAAGCTTTAAACCATCCGGAAGCTGTGTCTGCAGATCTTTTAAGCTGTGCACGGCTATATCTGCTTGTCCCTTTAACAGAGCGTATTCCAGTTCTTTTGTAAAGAGACTCTTATCGCCTATCTTCGAAAGCGCGACGTCGAGAATCTTATCGCCTTTTGTCTTGATGATCTTTATCTCTACCGATACATTTTTATTATACTTTTTAATTTCCTTCTTAACAAAGTTAGCCTGCCACAATGCAAGCGCGCTTCCCCTCGAACCGATAATTACTTTGGTCTTCAAAATTATTTGTCCTTTTCTTCGTTATGATCCATACCGAACAAATCTCTTATTACGCTTATCCGGCCTGCAGCGTCACCCGTGTTACTGCCCGACTCTGCTATGCGTTTCAGCTCTACGGTAGGGTGATGCAGTATCTTATTAATGATTCTTTTTGTGATTATCTCCAGTTTCTCCTGATCGTCCTGCGAAAAGCGGTTCTTGTTTTTATCTACTTCCTCCGCTCTTATCGCTTCAAAGTGATCGCGCAGGGACTTTATCGTCGGTCCCGCTTCCAGAGAGTTGAACCAGGTCATGAACGAGTTAAGCTCTTCGTTAATGATGTTCTTTACCTTCGGTATCTCGTCTTTTCTTTTTAAAACGTTCTGCTGCACGATTATGTTGAGCGAATCGATGTCGTTGTAAAAAACATAGTCGAGATTTTTCGTCTCGGGATCTATGTCTCTCGGGATAGCGATATCCATCAGCACCAAAGAAGAGTTGCTTCTCTTCTTCATCGCTTCCTGAATTTCGGATTTTGTAAGGATAAGATTATCCGCGCTGGTTGCGCTTAAGATGATATCGTACTCGTGCAGATAATCTTTAAAATTTGTAAACGGGAGTATCTTCGCCTTAAGACCCTCGGCGAGCTTCTCCGCCTTTTCGATGGTTCTGTTGGTTATTGCAAGTTTCCCTATGCCGCGCTCTTTCAGATGTTTTGCCGCTATCTCGCCGGTCTCGCCTGCGCCTATTACCAGCGCCGATTTCTTGCTTAAGTTGGAAAAGATCTTTTCAATCAGCTGAACCGCCGCGTAGCTGACGGTAACCGCGCCTTCGCTTATTTCTGTTTCCGTTATTGCTCTTTTGCCCGCGCGGATTGTAGAATCGAATATTCTCTTCATTAATAAGCCGGCGAAGTTAAGCTCGTCCGCGTACTGAAGTGCGTCTTTTACCTGTTTGAAGATCTGGTTGTCGCCGATCATAAGTGAGTCGATTCCGGTAGCAACGCTGAAGAGATGATCTACCGCGCTGCTTCCGTGGAAAGTCTGGAAGTGTTCGGGATTTAGTCCGGTTACGGACTTATGCTGCATTAACGCGTTTTGTATGTCGATATGATTTAAATTCGGATCCACCGGGATGCCGTAGATTTCCGTACGATTGCACGTGGTGACTATGAGTCCCTCGCTGAAGAGCTTCCCCTTCGACTTTTGGACGAAGTCTTTAATTTCCGTATCGTTCAGGAAAAGAGCCTCTCTAAGCTCTACCGGAGCGGTATGGTGGTTTATCGAGATTGCCAGTAAGTTCATAATATCTTAATAAAAAGAATGAAAACTCTTTGCTAAAAAATTCGAAAGTATCGTCGACATGATAGCAATTACGAATCCGATAACGGAGAGGATTATAACTTTTTTCCCCTGCCATTTGCCGAATATCTTGCTCAGTATACCGATGCCGTATAGTATCCAGACCGTAAACGTGCCTATCAGTTTCGGGTCGGCGTATGAAAATTTCGGGAATGCCTTCGGCAGCCAGATAATGCCTATGATTATGGCTAAAGTAAGGAGTACAAACCCTATCACCGCAGAGTAGAAGCTTAACGTTTCCAGTACCTCAAGACTCGGAAGCCGGTTGAAAACGAGTCCGAATTTGTTGAGTTTAATCTCTTTGTAAAGGATCAGGTATAAAAGTCCGTACACCGCGGAAATGGTAATAGCCGAGTACCCGAGTAAGGCACTGAATACGTGTATGCCCAGCAGGTGATTTCTCAGCACTTCCTTCACCTGAATAAGGTCCTGAATATATACAGAGGAAATAACCTGAAAAAGTATAGAAAAGATGATGATGAAAGGTCCTGTTCCCCTTATATCGGTAATCAGTTCGAGAAGGAAATAGGAGAAGCTGATCGAGAAGGCCAGTATAGTAAATATCTCGAATACATTAGTGATCGGCGGATGATCGAAAGCGATTGATCTTAATATCAAATAAGAAAAATGAACGAGCAAGGTAAGGAACAAAAACAACCGCTTTGAATTGGCGAATTTTTTCCCTCCTTTCATGAAATCGTACGAGTAAAACCAGAAAGTTAACAGGTACATAAAAGGAAGTAACACGTTCAAAAAATCTATAATAGCTTTCATATCATCCCTTAATCTGACTTACTGGTACAAATTTAACTATTCCTAAATATTAATGCAACATAAATTTGACTTGCCGGTCAGTCAAGATTTTATCCCCGGGAAACATGCATTTTATCATTTTCATAATTTTACGTAGAGACGTATGATCATGCGTATCTACGAATTATTAATTAAACCGTTTAGAACGCATTTAAATTATTTTAATTTGCCCCGGAATTAATGTTGTAAATTAAATATTGTTTCTTATTTTAATAAACGGACTAAGTTATTCTCCCTTAAAACGTTACTCCTCTTGTCCAAAATTTTTGCGGATACAAATTTGTCTTGGAAATCTATTTTGCATTGGATCAATAAATTAAGCCAATCGTTTGCATTTAACATCCAAACAAGGAGGAAGTATAATGAGTGAAAGTTCGCAGCTTACCATTAACGACAGCACAGGCAATCCCGCCCCTCTCGGTCTCCTCGCATTCGGAATGACAACCGTATTATTAAATCTCCATAACGCCGGAATATTTGAATTGGGCTCGATGATTCTGGCGATGGGAATATTTTACGGCGGTACCGCGCAGGTTATTGCCGGCATAATGGAGTGGAAAAAGAACAACACATTCGGATTGACCGCGTTTGCCTCTTACGGATTTTTTTGGCTTTCTTTGGTTGCATTAATTGTAATGCCAAAGATGGGATGGATCGGCGCCGTCTCCGAAGGGGGAATGGTTTGGTATCTGATCATGTGGGGTATATTTACTTTCCTGATGT
>CAWBBX010000123.1:0-17797 GCA_963787005.1 uncultured Bacteroidota bacterium | reverse complement strand
TTGCGATTTCTGCCGTAGTTCTGTTCCAATACCCGCATGGTGCCGTCATCTGACTGATCGTTGAGCACAATGATTTCTATATCTTTATAGGTCTGGTTTAAAATAGAATTAACGCAGCGCGTTATAGTCTTTTCTTCGTTTCTCGCGGGAATTAATACTGAAACCAGCGGGCCGGCCTTAAACCCGGCATTAAATTCCGGAACAAGAACCGCGGTGAAAAAATTATATAAAACTACAGTAAGCACCGCCGCAAGAGCGGCGGCATTAAGAATAAATACAATTTCAATCGTGCTCACTTTAAATATCATTTTTTGTTTTTTTTTAGTAAGTTCTCGCCCGGGCATTCGGCTAAGGAAATTTTCTTAAGGCCGTCTATATTTTGAATGAATGATTCTTCATATGCCGAAAAGTCGTTTACAATGTTAATGCCGCTCACAGGTTCACGGAATCTTCCAATGACGCACGGTTTTCTATCTTCACCGTATTCTATTTTAAACGCGGCGTTCATTACATCAGTGGTTCCGCCTTTATAGTCGATTAAAGACATCAGGCCTCTTCTTAATGAGCGGCTTTCATTTCCGAAAGGTTCAATTTTACCCTGCGGATAAATTACTACCATATTGCCCGGATCGGCTATTAGTTCTCTAGTATAGGCAATCGTATTTTTCAGCGAGACGTAGTTTGTTCCGTTAATAGAAAAAGCTCCCAATTTCTTAAAGTACCAAAATCTGCTTAGTTGTTCCTCGAGCATCATGATGTAACATTTTTTATCGAAGAATCTGGAAGCTGCGAAATAAACAAAGAAACCGTCCCACCAGCTGAAATGGTTCGGAGTAATGATCAGGCTTTTATTATTATCCGCCTTCGGAATTTCTCCGCTGATATAAAAGCCGGAAAAATTATTTCCCCAGCAGATATTTGAGATAGGGATCAAATATACTGTATGCCCATTTTTTTTGTTCGGCTTTTATCATAGTATGTTTTCGTGCTTTATAATTTGATTCACAGCATTTTGCGCTGATAGAAGAACAAGCGGAGTCTTTCATCTTCTATATACCCTGCCTTTCCGCGCTGCACCGAATTTGTCTCATAGACATGAACATCAAGCTCCAGCACGGCGAGCCTTATTGCCGCCGCCAATCCTCCGAGGCCTGCTCCAATTACACTGCTCTTTTTCATGCCGGCCATTTTTTCTTAAAGTTTGTGTATAAAAGCAAATAAAATGAAAGCATTGAGAACGAATAGATGAAATCCTCTAAAGGAATGGTAAGTATTCTAATTCCCCAGATAGCGTTACTATTATAGATAACAACCGGAGCGGATGTCAGTACGTAGTTGACTGCCGTGAAGGGTATAAAAGTCAGTGCCATGAACATCCAGTAGATTCTTCGAACGGAGGAACTCCCTGTAAAAGAAATAGGAGATCAAAAAGAAAACCGAAATTGAAAGAAGCACGGTAAAGGTATAAGGCTGATCCGAAAAGAAGACTGCCGCAGCAGCCGAGATCAAGATGATAAAAGGTATTACGGTCTGCTTACCAGAGAAATTCGCATATTTAATTCTTCGCCCCAAGTAGAAGGATAAACTTTCGTATAGGAATATGCACGAATAAGGAACCGTTATAAAGAAAAGAATTTCTTCAACCGGAAGTCCGAGTATTTCGATGCCGGAAGTATACTCTCTGTTAAAACGCCAGACTTTGGTTTTGAGCGATAAAATGTCCCATCCTATATATACGCTTCCGACTATGAGCAGAGCCGGGATAAGGAATTTCCACTTCTTATAAAATTCAATCTTTCTTTCGAATGATAAAAGAAACGGTATAATGATTACGGCGATATTTAAAAATAGATATAAACTCATCCGCCGTTTAGCGATATATATGTGCCTGATAATTTATTCTCCTGCTCAGGCAATAAACGGCCGCTGTCGAGTACAAATCTTACGATATTCATTTTCAATTTTCTATCAATTTCCGGTTGTTTTTTTTCGGTTAACAACTTCAATAATTCGGCGGTGTCTGTCTTTAAAAAATCTCCGTACCCGAGAAAACCGGGAACATGATGAAGTACGCTGAATCTTAGAAACCTTACTTCTATGTTATCCGGACTTAATCCTACCGCTTCAGTCATTAATTCCACGCCTGTTTCGAGGTAGCTGAGTTTGGAGAAAGGCCAGAAAGCGTATTTCGCCTTCAGCGATTCCGCGGCACCCTCGTAAGCAAGAAGTACCGCGCGATGTTTGGAATCTTTTTTTGCGTAATTACTTTCTAAATACGCGTTAAGACTGTCGAGAGAGGATTCGCTTTCAACAGCGCGGTAAAAGAGTTCCCTTACTTCGGAAAGTTTGAGCTTATTACTTCCGTCATTGTAATTCCGGGTTCCGGGTTCATGGTTTAACTGAAAGGAAGAGATAAGAAATACTGTTAATATTATTTTTTGAAACATAATTCTAAGTTACCTTTAATACTTTTACTTCAATGACTGATTTTATCAGAAGTATCAGCTTTCGGAAATTTGATACGCGTACCCGTCTTAAGAATAAATCCCGGGCCTTCATCTTCCTGATCTTATTGAAAAGAACGTAGTAATAAAGATACGCCGAATACACCCCGAGCTTTACTCCCATAGGAAGTCTTTTTATTCCGGCGAGAGCATTCTTGAAATCGGATTCAATTTCCGTTTCGAGCCGGCTTTTGTTTAAATCGTCTATATTAAGATAATGATGAACATTCGGCAGATAAATTCGTCCCCGTTCCTCCAGGTCGCTTTTTATGTCTCTAAGAAAGTTTACTTTCTGAAATGCCGAGCCGAGACTTTTAGCGGGTGAGAGAAGCGAGTTGAATTTTAAATCATCGCCGGAACAGAAAACTTTTAAGCACATTAATCCAACCACTTCCGCCGAACCGTAAATATATTCGTCGTATTTTCCCCTTTCGTACGATGCCTTGTAGAGATCCATTTCCATGCTTTTAAGGAACGCATCTATAAGATCTCTCTTAATCCGGTATTCACTTACCGTCTTCTGGAACGAGTTCAGCACAGGATTAGTGGAAATTCCCGCCTCTATTGCCTCGTATGTATCTCTTCTGAATTTTTCCAGCAGATACTTCCTGTCGTAATCATGAAAAGTATCAACAATCTCATCGGCGATCCTTACGAAGGCATAAATAGCGTAGACGGCGCTCCTGTACTCGGGTGCGAACGCCTTAATTCCCAGGCTGAATGAAGTGCTGTAGGCCCCGGTTATTGTCTTGCTTAGTTTAAAGCTTATGTCATTATAAAGTGACAGCATCATTCACAATTCTTTCGGTTACTAATTTTGAGCTGATTATAACCATGGGCAGACCTGTGCCGGGCGTTGTGGAGGCCCCTACGTAATACAGGTTTGGGAATTCTTCGTCCTTATTTTTCGGACGAAAAGCCCCGACCTGGTTAATATTATGAGCTAAACCCAAGCCGGAACCTCTGTAAAGGTTTAGCTGCGATTCCCAATCAATCGGTGTCATTATCTTTTTAGTTAAAATTCTTCCGGATATATCGAAACTTATACGCTTCGACATATCTTCTATAATATTGTCCGCTAAATCCTCCTTATCGTCCCAGGAGGATTTAAACCTAAGATCCGGAACCGGACAAAGTATGAAGAGATTTTCACATCCCTCAGGAGCTGATGAAGGTTCAATCTTCGACAAAGCGTTAACATAGTAGTAAGGTTTCTGCGGACTGACGGTAGATGTGAATATTGTATCCGCGTAGCCGCGGAAGTTTCCTCCCAAGAAATAATTGTGCAGAAGAAGATTATCGATTTTCCCCTCTATACCTAGATAAACGGTGAAGGGCGCCAGGGTCCATTTCATATTATCCAGTTTCTTCTCATTAAATTTTTTCCTCCCCAGCACCTTTCCCCTAAATGCGGCTGCGTCCGAGTTGCTTACAAAAATATCCGCCTTCCACCGCTTGCCTCTTTTATCTATAAGCTCGTAAAGCTGCCCGTTGTTTCTTCCGATACTTACAATTTCGGTATCGTAAACTATTTCCACTCCCTGTTCCTCAAGGAGCGTTAGAATTTCTTCGACTATCCTGTACATGCCTCCCTTAACCGCCCAGTAGCCGTTGTGTTTCAACTCTGTATAATTCAGTAGAGAATAAATAGCCGGTGTTTTGAACGGAGTTGCGCCTAAAAAGAAGGCGACCAGGGAAAAGATAATTTTCACCTCCTCCGAATCGAAAGTTTTATCGACCTCATTCCACATTGTCTTGTAAAGATAGGGCAGATGTTTTAACGGGACTTTCGAAAGCTTAGCGAGATAATCCATCTTGTTATTGAAATTTGATTTTACAACCGGCAGTTCCGTATCGTGAAAAAACTCCGACGCCCGTTTCAGATAATTTTCCGCCTTTGCCGCAAAGTCAGGTTCGACATCCTTAAATTCTTCTTCCATCTTCGAAAGGGATTTCCAGACCGCCCTGGGCTTTTCCTTGCCTTCGAAAAATACCTGGTAAAGAGGATCGAGCTCTATTAATTCGATCGGATTTTTTCTTCCTAGACTTTTAAAGAGCTCATCGAGTTCGTATGTCATGCTCATAAAAGAGGGGCCCATATCGAATCTGAATCCGTCCGATTCCAAAATATTTAGCCTGCCGCCCGCAGTGCCGTGCTTTTCAAGGATAGTTACCTTGTACCCTTTATGCGATAATCTCAGCGCTGTGGAAAGTCCGCCGAGACCCGACCCTATTACTATTACTCTTTTGTTCATTTATTTGATCGCCCGATAATGTCTAATATTTGTCTAGATAAAATAATGTATTGTATAGAATTTGTCAAGTTATTTTTTCAAACACATTTAAAGCCGATTATAAATTTCCGCTTAAGTATATTGCTTATAGAGCTTTGTCTTATATTTAATTAATGCTGTGTGATATTGAAAAGGGGAGTAGATAAGAATAAATTGAAGATATCTTGACAAATATTAGACATTATGCTATTTTAATGACGTGAATGAAAAAAAGAAATATCCGATTCGTGCGGTAGTACAAATAACCGGGTTAAGCGCGTTTACTATTAGAGCCTGGGAGAGAAGATATAAGGCGGTAGAGCCTTTGAGAACGGAATCAAACAGGCGTTTGTATACCGAGGAGAATATTGAAAAGTTAAAACTTTTAAACAATGCTACTCGCAACGGGCATAACATCGGAGGCATAGCAGGGTTAAGTATTGATGATTTGAGAGAACTGATATCGGTTAAGAATTTTGTCCCGGCCGAAAATAAAGAGAAAGTCAGGGTTGAACTTCCGGAGTCCGCTGACGGCTATATTGATTTGTGCATGAACGCGATCGAAAAACTCGACCAGCGTGGGTTTGAGAATATTCTCTCTAAGGCATCAGTAAATCTCAGTCAGCCCCAGCTGCTTGAGAATTTAATTCTTCCGCTTCTTGATAAAATCGGAAACTGCTGGAAGGACGGATCTATACGAGTGGTAAACGAGCATCTGGCATCTTCCGTAATCAGAACTTTCCTTGCGAATTTAAAAGACTCATTCCGCGCAGAGGAAAACGCGCCGCGATTAATACTCGCAACCCCAACAGGCCAATTACATGAGTTCGGCGCGCTTATAGCTTCGGCAATTGCCGCGTTCGAAGGATGGAACGCCGTATACCTTGGTCCTAATCTTCCTGCCGTGGATATTATCGCTGCGGCCGAACAATTGAATGCCAGGGGAGTAGTGCTAAGCATTGTCTACGAGATAGACGACCAGTACCTTCGGCGCGACCTTGAAAAATTCAAGATGATATCAGAAAACATTCCGTTAATAGTCGGCGGCCGCGGAGTAAAATTATATCACAAGTCGCTGGAAGAAACCGGCGCACGGCTAATAGACGATTGGAAACTCTTCAGATCGGCTCTTACTGAAATAGTTAAGCTGCCTGTTCCTTAACTATTTATTCATACCCGACTTTTTATCCGACTCACCGTTTTTCTTCTCCGCAATATTAATATTCTGACTTTCGTCGGACGTCATGCCGTTCTGATGTGCATTGTAAAATAATATGCACAGCCTTCTAACACGTTTACTGTTGTCTAGAGAGGATGCTTCTTTAACGGCATACACCCCCTTATCGCTTCCGATCTTCATCAAAGAAAGCGCGGCGACAATGCGGGCTTCTTCGGTCTGTTCATCGTGCAGCATCTTCATAAGGGGGATTACCGCCTCGGACGCTTTGTATTCTCCGAGGTAAAATGCGGAACTCAAACGGAGCCCGTAATTATCGGAGTTGACACCTTCCAGTAGATTGAGAATAACTTCCTTGTCAATTTTTTTCTTTTCGGCTGATGATTTATCGCCGGCAAAAATCTGCAGCTGCATAACAATTAGAGAAAGTACGAAAAAAATAATTTTCTTTTTCATCATGGCACCTCTTTATTAATAAGACCGGATTACTTTCTCTCTCTTCCCGGCGGTAATATATATTCATGTAAACCATCTAATTACACCCAAACTGGGTGATTTTTACCCGTACCGTATTTATGACCGCTTCTTCGTCGTCGATACTGAATATTTATTCGATTTATCCGGGTTGATTGTTACCTTCATCAAAAAAAACATGCTCATTTAAATTTTTCCCTTGACAATAAAAAATTTCTTTGTATTTTTGTAAACGATCACACTAAAAACAAGTATCGCTGACAGTAACTAATTATTATATAATTAGTTAAGGAATGTAATCGATTACACAAAACAATTGTTTTTTCAAATAATTACTAAATCTTTTTTTGAAGAAGGTTACTAAATGGCGGTGTTAAGGGATGTTGCGGAGAAAGCCGGAGTATCAACGGCGACGGTATCGAGGGTGCTGAACAACGCGCCCAATGTGAATCCCGAAACACGCTCGCGGGTTGAAAAAGCTATCAAGGCATTGAACTTCAAACCGAGCAGGGTAGCTCAGCGGCTTAGAATAAAAGACGGCCACAGAAAAATGATCGGCCTTGTAGTTCCGGATATTCAAAATCCCTTTTACGTTGAAGTAGTGCGAGGCGTAGAGGATAAAGCTTACGCCAATAACTATGCTCTTTTAATGTGCAACTTTGCGCAGGACGAAATAAAGGAAAAACTATACCTCGACATCATGAAATCCGAATCAGTAGACGGACTTATCGTTGCTCCGGTTCATGAGAGAGATAAAGATGTGCAGGACCTGGTGCTGAGCGGACTACCGATAGTATGCGTTGACCGCGGACTAAGCGATCTGGACGTTGATGTTGTCCTTGTCGATAACGAGCAGGGCGCGTACGACGCCGTAAATTATCTGATAAAGCTAGGGCATACAAGGATAGCTTATATAGGCGGACTCCCCACAATCCCCACCAGCCGCCAGAGAAGAATGGGGTATGAGAGTGCTTTGAAAGATAACAATTTAAAATTGGATGAATCACTAATTAAATTCGGCGACTCGAAGCACGAGAGCGGAAAAGTACTTGCCGGTGAACTTCTTCAAATGAAGGATCCGCCCACGGCTTTGTTTACCGGAAACAATCTTATTACTCTCGGCGCGCTCGAAACAATACATTCCCGGGGCTTAAATGTGCCGAACGATATCTCTATCCTGGGATTCGATGATATGCCCTGGTCAATATCTCTTAACCCGCCGCTTACGGCGGTAAGCCAGCCAGGTTACGAAATAGGCAGACGCGCAGCGGACATGCTTTTTCAGCGGATTGCCGAACCTGAACAGGGCAGCGCAAAAATAGTTTTGAAGACAAAATTGATAATCAGACAATCATGTTCCGAAAAGAAACTTAAGATGAAGAACGGAAAGTCGGGATGGGAATGAATCATTATACCAAAACGATAAAATGAAACCGCGATATCGGGTCGTTAATAATTCCCGATAAAAAAATGAATTCGACGGGTCTGAAAAATTTGCCGCATAAAAATTTGAATATAAGGCAGAAAAGTCCCGCAAAAAAAATAAGCGGATTATATGTGAACCTAAGCTCTGCGCATACGATATAACCAACATAAAGACCCTATAAGTACACGTTCGCTATTTTTATACATACAACGCATTATATGAAATCAATATTCCGGATCGACAGAATATTTAAACCGGATATGATATTTATGGCGCGCCGTTTTAAAAGCCGTCTGGAAATTTTAAAATATTAAATGGAGCATTTCATGAAATCATTTTGCAAAATTGTAACAGTGCGGTTTTTATTGATTGTCATTCTAAGTTCTCCCTCGTTTCTATTCGCCCAAAATAAGATAGCCGCAAATGTCTCTATAACTCCGCAGCCGGCATATATGGGAACAATTCCTATAGGCAGTTATGCCGACAGACAGATCATTGTATATAACGCTTCAATACAGACATTAAATATCTCCAGCATCAGCATAACCGGTAGTGATGCTTCCGTTTTTTCGGTTGTGGATAATCCCGGAAGCACGAGCCTGGGTGCTCTGGAACAGCTGATACTTAACGTCCGCTATCAGCCGAATAATACTAACGACGTTCTTGCAATGCTTCAAATTAATTCGGACGCCGGAACTTTTTCGGATTCGCTTATCGGAAATGGTACAAGCGACGCCCACGGGATAATCGCATTCGAAAGAATATTTGGAACACAATTCAACGACGGTGCCAGCTCTTTTGTGCAGACTGCCGATAAGGGATATATCCTTGTAGGCAATACCACGAGGCAAGATCAAAATTATACCGACGTGTATGTAATAAGAACCGATAAATACGGGAAGGTCCTTTGGACGAATACTTACGGCGGCAATTATGACGACGGTGCGTCGGACGTCGTGCAGGCTCCCGACGGCAATTTTGTTGTAGTTGGTACAAGCAGCAGCTTCGGTGCCGGGCAGGCGCAGGTTTACATTCTAAAGATTGACCAGCAAGGCAATAAAATTTGGGAAAAAACTATAGGTGAAAACAAAGATGTTGCGGCATCAAATATAAGAAATACAACCGACGGGAACTTCATCATCACAGGCAATACCAAAGACACGCCGGACAACAGCAGGGACGCTCTCCTTCTGAAAGTAGATAAAGACGGGAACCTTCTCTGGAAAAAACACTACGGCACGGCCAACGGAGAATCGGCCGGAGGCATAACGCTAACCCCCGAAGGCGGCTATATCTTTACCGGCACGGACGCAAATAGTACTACCAACGACTTCAATATATACTGCGTTAAAACGGATGCCGACGGTAATGCGATCTGGACAAAAGACTTCGGCGGCTCAAGCCAGGAAGGCGGCTCTACAATTATTCGAACAGAGGACGGCGGCTACATGATATCCGGATATACCGTCAGCTACGGAGCGGGTGCAGAAGACGGGTTCTTAGTAAAGATAAACGCGGACGGCAGTGAACAATGGCATAAAGCCTTCGGCTACGAGCATAATGACAGATTCGCTTCGGTTGTTCAAATGCCCGACGGAGGTTATATGGCCGCCGGTTCCACCGTGAACTTCTTCAATGTGAATTACACCTATACAGACGCGTATCTCGTAAGGACGGATTCAAACGGAAATCTATTGTGGTCGAAAACATTCGGAGGAGATAAAAGCGATGGGTTCGGACGGCTCCTAGTGGCGGACGACGGCGCTTACGCTACTTTAGGTAATACCGACAGCTACGGACAAAGTCAGGATTTTCTTTTTGTTAAAATAAATGAGAACGGAACGGTAACGGATATAGGGAAAAATAAAACTTCAAGTTCACCCTCGAAATATTCTCTGAAGCAAAATTATCCCAATCCTTTTAATCCGTCGACTTGTATTCGGTATTCTATCAATAAACCGGGACTCGTTTCTTTAAAGGTATTTAATGTATTAGGGCAAATTGTATATACGCTCATAAACCGGCATCAAGGTTCCGGAACTTACACCGTAAATTTTAATGCCTCCGGAATGGCGAGCGGAATTTATTTCTATAGACTTCAATCCGGTTCGTTCGTAAGCGTTAAGAAAATGATTCTGATGAAATAAGAAAAAATTAATTGTGATTCTGTAATTCAATTTAATTCAAAAACATTCATTCACAAAAATGGGAGGCGGTATGCTAAATAAAAGTTTTACTTTGTTTGGCCGTTACCTCGTACTCTTCTTCTTTCTTTCTCAATCTGTATTTGCCCAGGGAACTGCCCGGATTGAGGGAAAAATAACGGACGCTACCACAGGCGAAGCACTGCCGGGAGCCAATATAATTTTAGTCGGCTCAAACCGCGGCGCTTCATCCGACAGGTTCGGAGAATATAAAATCAACAACGTTCCTGTTGGTAATTATACGCTTAAGGTCAGCTATATAGGTTACCAGGAATTCACTTCAAGCGTTAATGTCACCCAGGCAAACAGGGTAGTAAACGTTGACGCTGTTCTCCATCTGTCTGCCGTTAAGATAAACGAAGTCGTCGTAAACGGACTTCTGCAGGGACAGGTGAAAGCACTGAACCAGCAGATGAATTCGGATAACATAAAGAATGTTCTGTCCCAGGAGGAAATGCAGAAATTCCCGGACATGAATACTGCCGAAACCCTGCAGAGAATTCCAGGTGTTACTATTGACAGGAGTTTAGGGGAAGGCAGTTTTGTTTATATCAGAGGTACCGAACCGCGTCTAACCCAGGTTACGGTAGACGGACAAAAAATTCCCTCCTCGCAGGAAGACGCCAGGTATATTGATCTCGGAATAATAAATTCCAGCCAGCTTGCGTCTATTGAGGTTACAAAGACATTAACTCCGGATATGGACGCGAACGCTATCGGCGGAACCGTTAACCTTGTAACCAGAAGCCCTTTCGATCAGGAAAAATCTTCAGTTAAACTGGATCTCGGCGGCGGATATGCCCCGCAGGGCAAAAGTCCTCTCTACCGTGCATCCGGTGTTTATACCGGGTTCATGGGGAAGGACAAGCAATTCGGCTATACCATAAGCGGCAGCTACTACAGGAATAATATCAGAACTTATTCCGACGAATTCGATTGGGATAACGTGAACGATATTAACGGCAACGTTATTCCTTTTGCCCTTAATGATTTAAGGTTCTACGACTACAACACACGAAGAGATCATTACGGCGCCAGCGGCGACTTTGAATACCGCTCTCCCGATAAATCCAGTACATTCTACGTACGCGGAATGTATAACAGGCTGAATGACGAACAGTCCAGGAATATGGTCAGAAACAGGATCAGTAAAGGCGATTACTTGGACGCTACAACTATTGCGAAAACTAGAGTTGCCTTTGAATTTCAAAACAGGGATGAAATTCATAACATAGTTTCGGTCTCAGGCGGCGGAATACACAACTTCAACAATGTTCATCTCGATTACGACCTAACTTACGGCTGGGCTAAGCAAACCCAGACCGGCGCCGGCTCGGGTATAAAATCGGAATGGCAGTTGAATGAAAAACCAAACATGATACTTGACTTATCGAATGTAAATTTCCCGGGAATAACATATACCAATATTACAAACGATTATGCCCGCGATCCCGCCAACTGGGAAATAGACAACCAGGATTTGAGGGATGTAACAACCACGGCGAATAATCTTATCGGCAATCTTAATTTAAAGATTCCTTACTCTCTCGGAATATTACCGGGCGATATAAAATTAGGAGCCAAATTTACCGTAGACAAAAAAGATAGAGTGGGAAACAGAGCAAGATATAAATGGAAAGGCGATAACAACGTTTATATGAGCTCTGTAAGCAGTAATGAAAATGTGGATAATTTTCTGCAGGGGCATTATACTTTCGGCCCGGAAGTCGATAATGGCAGAGTAAGAGCATTCTACGATCAATATCTTGGTCAGAACGATGCTCTAAGAGAGTATGTAAATTATACGGATGCCGACGGTTCGGGCGGCGACTATAGTACCCGTGAAAATATCTATGCAGGTTACGCCATGGGTACTCTTAATATCGGCAACATGCTCGTTCTCGCAGGCTTGCGCGACGAATATACCTCGACCAACTATCACGGTACACAGATATTTCTGGATAATAACGGCGACTACTTAGGTTCATCTCCCATAGACAACACTCACAACTATAACAATGTTTTTCCGTATCTACAGCTGCGTTATAAATTAACGGATAAATCGAACATGAGATTCGCGGTTACAAGAAGCATCGCAAGACCCAATTTCTTTGATCTGGCGCCTTACAACTGGGTCGATCCGAGCGGCGATCAGATTACACGCGGTAACCCCGAACTGGTGCCTACGATAGCTACAAATGTGGACCTGATGTATGGACACTATTTCCAGGGTATAGGTGTTATTTCCGCAGGCTTGTTCTACAAGGCTATGGATCAGGTGATCTATCAAAGAACTTATAAGCAAGTAGGCGGCCAATACGACGGCTTCGATATAACAGAGCCGGTTAACGGCGGAAGTGCGGATCTTTACGGTCTCGAGCTTAACTGGCAGCAGCAATTCTCCTTCCTGCCCGGAGTATTCAGTGCGTTCGGAATATACGGAAACTATACGTATACAAAATCCGAAGCTAAACTTCAGTACCGTGACTGGTCCGTACTTCCGGGTCAGGCGGGCGACGTAGGAAACGTAGGGCTCAGCTTCGAGCGTTACGGTATAACCGCAAGGTTAAGTATGAACTACAATGCCAAAGTACTCACCGAAGTTGGCAAGTCTCCGGATTATGACAGGTATAACGATAATCACTGGCAGCTTGACTTCTCCGGAAACTACAACATAATGAAAAACCTTTCTTTCTATATAGATGTAATCAATCTAACCAACCAGCCTGCCAGAGAATTTCAGGGAATCTCAAGCAGGCCAAGATCCAACGCGTACTACGGAATCAATTTGCGTTCCGGTTTGAAGTTTGATCTATAGAAAGGCTTTTGATCTATTAATATTCAGTTAATTAAAGATAGAATATGCGTATTAAAATTTGGCAGATAATATTTTTAGGATTGGCCTTTGTGTTGGCGGGCTGCTCGACAGAAAGAAAAGAGCGTATACCAATTCGATCGGAATGAAGTTTGTCCTGGTGCCCGACGGATCTTTCATGATGGGCGGGGCGAACAAGATCGATGCGAAGAAGCTCGGTGGTCCGGCGTTTTTAACGCAGGGCGATTACGACGAGAAGCCGGTTCATAAGGTAACCATTAGCGACTCTTACTACATGTCGGTTACCGAAGTAACGGTGGATCAGTTTAAACAATTCCGTCCCGGCTACAAGGGCGTTAAAAAATATTATCCTTACGCAACCGGCTTAAGCTGGAACGACGCGGTATCCTTCTGCAAATGGTTAAGCAAAAAAGAAGGAAAAAACTACCGTCTTCCGACCGAAGCCGAATGGGAATACGCATGCCGTGCCGGCACCCAAACTCCGTTCTATTCGGGCGATACTCTTAATCCCGCCGATTCTATTAATCCGTGGGGATTGAAGAATATGGAGAATAACATAGCCGAATGGGTTTGGGACTGGTACGGAAGATACTCCAGTAGTGATCAGGTCGATCCCGTAGGACCCGATCACGGTCATGCAAAAGTAATCCGCGGGGCCGGGCTGGATCGCCAGACCCCATATTATTCCAGATCAGCGAATCGAGCGGGAATGGCGCCCGACTTCCCGCCGGTTCCTTTGGAAGTAATGCACTCGATGGTTAAAGACTCTTCTATACTAAAGAAAAATAAATCAAAAAATTCTTCGGGACTTAAAGCACGCGAGCACTACAAAAATTTTTACAGGGAAGAATCAAACAACCAAGGTAATCATAATATTGGCTTCAGAATTGTTCAGGCGCCTATGCCGGATACAAAACCGGTTCATCAGCAGAGACCTTTTGTGCAGCAGTGCGTTGTTCAAAATAATTCTAACGCGAATATCGGTCCGAGCCCGGACAAGCCGTATTTCAGAAAAAGATTTTTACTTCCTATTCCGCCCGATAATACCAGTGTTGATAACATAGGTGTTATTGCAGCGGCGGGATTTAATCCCGGTATATTAAGACATAATCACAGCCCGTCTTTAGGTGTTTGTCCCAACGGGGATGTGATCGCGGTTTATTATACGGCTGTTTCGGAAACGGATCCGAACGTAGCATTAATGGCTCTTCGTCTCAGGTTCGGCGCGGACCAGTGGGACATGCCCGATATGTTCTTAGATTTTCCTGATGTTGACGATCACGCGCCTCTTCTCTGGACCGACGGTGATACTTTAAGACTTTTCTGGGGCGCAAATAAATTGGAATCCGGTTTCCCGTTCCATTGGATAAACTCTACGGATAACGGCGCTACCTGGAGCGAAGTTCACTTCCCGATATTCGAAACATTGCTCGGAGGCTACTCGGCTCAGCCGATCAACACTGCCTTCAGAGATAAAAAAGGTTACTGGCATATTGCCAGCGATGCCATAGGTGCCGAATCGGTACTGTGGGAAAGTACCAACAACGGAAAAACCTGGCTCGATCCCGGAGGAAGAACGGGCGGCAGGCATACATCGTTTGTTCCTTTAAGCGACGGAAGAATTTTAGGAATGGGAGGCAAGAGCTCCGATATAGACGGTTACATGCCCGAATCGATTTCTGATGACGGAGGAAGATCGTACAAAATTGTCAAGTCCCCGTTTCCGTCTCTCGGAAGCAATCAAAGACCGACCGTTATAAAATTAAACGACGGAAAGATTTTCTTTGCGGGTGATCTTGAAAGAAAAGACGGCTACCAGCCGAAGGGATACCATGAGAAGGGAGCTTACGCGGCGCTTTCTTCTGATAACGGAAAAACGTGGCACATGAAAAAAATTCCGGGAGTGCAGCCGCACGAGGACTCGTCCAGAGCGAAGGAAATGGGTGGCGGCACTTTGGGTTACTCGGTAGCACGCCAGGCTCCCAACGGCGTTATCCATCTCATCACGTCGATGAATACTCCATGCTTGGAATTTGCTTTCAACGAAGCCTGGATAATGGCGCCGGATAATAACGGTATTGATGTAAACGATCTGACGAAAAATACAGCGGCCGAAATAAAGGATGTTAAAAAGTTCGAGGAAAAATTCCCAAGCGGACAAACGAAAGCCGAATGGTCGGCGGGAATTGGGAACGATGGCCGGTACCTTTTGAACGGTACTGATACATGGTATTACGAAAACGGCAGGGAAAGATGGGAAGCCCACTTCAATAAAGGCGAAAAAACCGGTACGGAAAGTTACTGGGATAGGGAAGGCAACCTTCTCTGGAACCGTGTTTATAAGAGCGACGGGACATCGGTTTGGACTCACTGGTATGAGAACGGCCGGAAAAAATCGGAATCGGTTTGGAAAAACGGCCGCGGTATAGATACGGCAACCGAGTGGGACGCAAGCGGAAATGTCATAAGTCAATACGAACTCAAAAACGGTTTTGTAGTAAAGAAAATTCATTAAGGAAATCTGAAATAGATAAAATTCAATAAAACTATTCCTTAGAATTGTTTAATCATTCCTGAAAGGAGCACAGGGTAATCATGCAACGTAGAGAATTCTTATCCACCGTGGGTAGAGCTGCTGTAGGCGTGGCCGGTTATATGGCCCTGGGGAATACTATTCAAAATATGAGCAAGGGTGACAAGCCTTTGAACTTTGTCTTTATACTTGCCGACGACATGGGATGGAACCAGACTGGTTACGGAGGCTCAACGTTTTACGAAACTCCCAATATAGACAAGATAGCACGGGAAGGAATGTACTTCACCAATGCGTATGCTCCCGCTCCAACATGCTCACCCTCAAGGGCCGGCATTATGACGGGAAGGTACCCGGCAAGAATTCATCTTACCGAGTACATACCGGGAGATCCTTATCCCTGGGCGAGACTAAGAGCACCGCATGAAGTCGATAGGCTCCCGCTTTCTGAGGAAACAATTGCGGAGATGCTGAAGCCTAAAGGCTATGAGAGTGCGATGATAGGGAAGTGGCATTTAAATAAAGATAAAAATTATAAGCTGGGTAGACCGGGCGATCCGGAATCGCAGGGCTTTGATTTCGTGCATACAACCGTTAAGCCGAAGTATTCGGCTAATCCAAACAAAGATGCTCATCACGCGATTGAGATAACGAACGAAGCGCTCAAGTTTCTCGATGAAAACCATAATAAGCCGTTCTTCCTTTACGTTGCGCATCATGTTGTGCACAGACCCATAATGGAGCACGCCGACTTGATCTTCAAGTATAAAGAGAAGAGAAATTCCGACCTGGATATCAACAATCCTATAATGGGAGCTATGATAGAGAGGATGGATACCGAGATAGGTATACTTCTGAAAAAAATAGAAGACATGGGTCTCAAAGATAATACAGTTGTAGTATTCTTCTCCGATAACGGAGGCTACGACAAACTCCAAGCGCAAGATCCTCTGCGCGGAGGAAAGTCGATGCTCTACGAAGGCGGAATAAGAGTGCCGTTCGCCGTTCGCTGGCCTGGAGTTGTTAAGCCCGGAACTAAAAGCGACGAACCGGTTATAGGATGCGATTTCCTTCCCACGTTCGCAGATATTGCCGGAGTTAAAAAATTCGATCACAAGATAGACGGCTTAAGTCTTGTACCTCTATTTAAAGGTAAAGAGAAACTTAATAGAGAAAATCTTTATTGGCATTACCCTCACTATCACCGTTTCAACTATAAACCATCCGGCGCAATCCGCGAAGGAGATTATAAACTGATAGAGTGGTACGAGCGGTCTATGTTTAACGAAGATCACCCGGTGTCGCTGTTTAATATTAAAAAAGATATAAGCGAGAAACACGACCTTGCCGATGAAATGCCCGAGCTGACGGCGAAGCTCTGGAAAAAATTAAAGCAGTGGCGAAAAGACGTTGGCGCGCAGGAGATGACCGTGAATCCGAACTTCGATCCGAAGAAAGCTCTCTTCTGGAAGGCAGGGGTAGATCCCAACAGCGCCGACGCCGAAGGTGAATATCATTAATAAAGAATGCCGGTATATAATAACGCCGGTGATTTAATAAACTAATTGAATTAAAAGATTAATTATGCAGCGCAGAGAATTTTTGTCGGCTGTGGGTAAAGCAGCAGTAGGCGTAGCGGGTTATATGGCCCTCGGAAATACGATTGAAACTTTGGGGAAATCAGATAAGCCGCTGAATTTCGTCTACATACTTGCCGACGACATGGGGTGGAACCAGACGGGCTACGGAGGCTCCACATTTTATGAGACTCCCAACATAGATAAAATAGCACGAGACGGAATGTACTTTACAAACGCGTACGCACCGGCCCCGACCTGCTCGCCTTCCAGGGCAGGAATAATGACGGGAAGGTATCCCGCGCGTCTTCACATTACGGAATACATTCCGGGCGATCCGTATCCATGGGCGAAGCTCACCGCGCCGAAGATGGCGGAGGGACTCCCTCTTTCTGAGATAACGCTTGCCGAGATGCTGAAGCCTAAAGGCTACGTAAGCGCGATGATAGGGAAGTGGCACCTGAATAAGGATAAAAATTACAAGCTCGGAAGGCCCAAAGATCCGATGTCGCAAGGCTTCGACTTCGTTCATACAACTGTTAAACCCGAGTACTCCGCTAATCCCAATAAGGACGCTCATCATGCTGTTGAGATAACGAACGAAGCACTGAAATTCCTCGACGAAAATCATAAGAAGCCGTTCTTCCTTTATGTAGCACATCATGTTGTGCACAGACCTATAATGGAACACGCCGATTTGATTTTCAAATATAAAGAGAAGATGAACTCGGACCTCGATATAAACAATCCCATCATGGGCGCGATGATCGAGAGAATGGATACCGAAATCGGG
>CAWBBX010000122.1:0-49999 GCA_963787005.1 uncultured Bacteroidota bacterium | reverse complement strand
TATCTGATCTCAATGTTCAGATGTATCTAGGGAGTACCGAAGCGATAAAACTATCCTGGCTTCGGTCGACAGTATCGGCTTTATCTCCGTGCGGGCTCTGCAAAAGGAACTTGACTCCGGCCCGTTGAAAGTCTTTAAAATTAAAAACTTTAAAGTTCCCAGAACGTTTGAATTCATTTGTCTTCAGGGAAGCGTTCCCTCCGGTATAACAGCAGACTTTATAAAGTTTGCGAAGAGATAGATTCTGTCAAATCTTTTCAAACACAAAAGATATAAGTCTCGGGATGGTCATCTTCTCTCCGTTATCGAACCATTCTTTTAATTCTAAAATGTTAAATCCGTTTTTTAAAGCGGAGTCCGTAAAATCCGAAACGTGATGAATGTAAACCTCTAACTCCACTGTTCCGCTATCCGTTTCGTACCTGGCTTTTGTTCCGTTATATTGCTTGAAAGGATGAAGCTCGCATACATAAAACCTGCCGCCCGGTTTTAATTTTTTGAATGCCTGTTTGAAAATAAAATCGAGATCGGCGATATGCTCGAGCACGAGGCTGCAGGTTATTAAATCAGCAAGGTCATCTTCTATTTTCCATTCTTGTGTAAGATCCGATTGAATAAACAAAACGTTGCCGGATTTTATCTTCTCTTTTGCTCTCGCAAGCATCTCTTCTGAAAAGTCTATTCCGATCAGTTTATCGGCTTTCTTTGAAAGCCAATCTGTGTTTTTTCCGGTGCCGCACCCCAGTTCCACAACGACATCATAATCGTAATTTTTCAGAGTCTGCACAGCCGCAATCTTCTCGAGATCGCGCGTTTTGTTATCGGACGAATCGTAGCTTTCCGCCCATGCGTTGTAGGAATCTTTTACGGACATAAAATTTTTGATGAAAATTATAAATTCAAATTAATGTACATATAAGATAAATCGAAGTTAAGGTAAGAATCAATTGCAGGTATTACTTTATAACTAATAGTTATGATAAATAATAAAATTGAATTTGTGCCGCTTATTCAGCCGGATTAGTTTAGGGCTTTATTTAATCCCAAAAATATAAAACCGAAAGGAAAAGATGAGTAAAAAATTAAACGGAGCCGATGATTCCGGGGAAAGAAATACCGCCAGGATAAGAAAAAACATTACTTACCGGGAGGTAATATTTATACTGGCACTTATATTCTGCCTGTCGCCTTTTGCTTCTCCGCCCGTTGCGCTTGCGGTGGGAATAATTATCGCGTTTACAATCGGGCACCCGTATCTTCATTTAAATCATAAAGCGACGAAGATACTGCTGCAGGTTTCCGTTGTGGGGCTCGGTTTCGGCATGAACCTCAGCGAGATAATGAAGGTAGGCAAAGAAGGGGTATCATTTACGATTGTGTCAATATTCGGCACATTGCTGCTGGGATACCTTTTGGGAAGATGGCTGAAGATACACAAGAAGACATCGCATCTTATTTCTTCCGGTACGGCGATATGCGGAGGGAGCGCCATAGCGGCCGTAGCTCCCATTATTAATGCGAACGCGCAGGAGATGTCGGTTGCACTCGGTACGGTGTTTATATTGAATTCCGTAGCGCTGTTCCTATTCCCGGTTATCGGACATATTCTTCATTTAACGCAGACGCAGTTCGGTTTTTGGGCGGGCATAGCAATTCACGATACGAGCTCGGTGGTGGGAGCTGCGGCAAAATACGGCAACGCGGCGCTGCAGGTGGCAACCACTGTTAAGCTGGCCCGCGCGTTGTGGATAGTGCCGATCGCTTTGCTTACGTCCTTCTTCTTTAAGAACAAAACGTCAAAGATTTCAATACCTTATTTCATTTTGTTTTTTATTCTGGCATCAATTCTTAGAACTTACGTGGCACCCGTCGCGTTATTTTCCGGCGGAATAGTAAGCGCGGCAAAAATAGGATTGACCGTAACATTGTTTTTAATAGGCGCGGGATTATCGAAGGAAGTTATAAGGACGGTCGGCGTGAAGCCGCTTTTCCAGGGAGTGATTTTGTGGGTCGTTATTTCGGTAAGCTCGCTGTTTATAATTTTGAATTTGATACGATAAATGATGGAGTAATGGAATGTTGGAATAGTGTGGGGCGGAAGAAACAGCTACACGGAGAACATAAAAATTAAAAATAAATTTTCGTAGGGACAACTCATGAGTTGTCCCTACCCAAAAGAATTTTAAATGCCGCGGGAGCGAAATGTTTATGGAAACATAATCACGTACAAAACAAAAATCGCTTTAAGGATAACATATATATTATAATGTGAATCCGACCCCCAGATTAAATGAGACAGCTTCCATTTTTGTCGCTATATCGTTCGGGGATTTGTTCATATCGTTCAAACCGCGCTTATACCTGATATCGAAGTCTATTTTTACATGCTCCCAATCATAACTTCCTCCTGCGCCGATTACAATTTCAAAGCCGGTTGTTTTAATGTCTTTTTTGTTCTCGGTCTCGTAGACAATTCCGTTATGCACATCCAAACCCATTTTTGAGCTTTGTAAAAATGAAAATTCCGGTCCGAAGAAAATTTTCGGTTTAACAGTAAAACTTACCGGCAGTTCATACTGTACCAACAAAGGAATGATTATATAATTATATTTCTGAGTAAAAGTTTCATTTTGGAGTATACTTTCAAAAGATGCTTGTTCCGAAGTATAAAATATTTCTGCTCTCATTAACCAGTTTTTATGTACAGTATATTCAGTAAATAATCCTCCGTCTATTCCTTTGCCCTTGGCGGTTATAGGAAAAACATTAGATCTGATATATCCGAATCTGAACCCAATGCTTCTGAATTGAGAGAATGAGGATGATGATAAAAGAGCAAATAATGTAAATATAAATATTCCGGTACGTTTCATTTTTTGTTTCCATTATTGGAAATATTTGATTGGTTGAAGAGATATACATAATTATATCCTCCCAGATAACCCCAGACCGCTCCGCCGATTATGCAGCCCGGGAACGTGACAAAGAACAGCCAGGGAGCATTTAAAGAATAATCTGCACCGGCCGACATAAATGCGGCACCGGTTCCGATCAATAGTCCCGGCAATATACCAAGCCAGCGTTTCTTATAGCTGACCCGCTTAACCTTGTTCAACGGAAGAAGAATATCTGCGCCGCTTCCTCTTACAAATACATCGAGGGTGTCGTTTAAAACCATAGCTCCGTAAGGCGCAGTGAATGTGCTGTCGTTATTCATGACAATTGTCAAATTTTTATCCGCGGCCGATCTATTAAAATTATCGTAGAGTTTTTGTTTTGAAGAGAAGCTTTGTATAGAACTGATAGAGGAACATCCGGCGGAGGAGATTAACAAGAGGATTAAAAAGAAGGTTGATAAAGGTTTTAACATTTTGTTGCGTACCTACGGCACGTATTATTTCTTGGTTTTGCTTTTTCTATAAACATTTCGTCCCTACGGGACGAATTCAAATTCTGGTGGCAACGTCTCTTTGTAGGGACAACTCATGAGTTGTCCCTACATTATATTATTAAGCGCCGCAGGCACGTAATGTTTATAGAAATTTAATTACGCTCAATAATATAAAATCCCTTTCGGGATGACATAAGATTAAATAAAAAACTCCCATCTCAGCATTATCCGTCGGGTTACATACAATTAAGTTACTCAAATTGAGTGCCTAAAACAGAAAACTGTTAAGACAGTTGAATATGTAGGTCCTTGGTTCACATTAACACCGGGATTAATCCCGGTGTTAACTATAAAAGCATTGTTTATTAATAACCGTTTCAACGGTTTTTAATTACAAGCGTTCAACTTGAGTAAGTTATAAATTAAAATGATAACCAATCCCGACTTTCAACTTACCCATCAATTTAAAGTAGTATGAAGGTTCAGGGAAATTATCTGTGCTGCTTTCTCCATATTCTTTACTGCCGTTAAGCGGCTGTGAATACAAAAACTCCAGGAATACGTTCTTAGCAAGATTTCGTTGGAGACCAAAATTAAGATAGGTAAAGTCCTTTTTGTAGAAAACGGGAGTGAAGTTCCCCGACAGTTCATCCCCGCCCGAAGTAGAGTTAAAACCCAAACCGGCCAACAGCAGCGTTTTATTTATTATTTTATATTTCAATGTTAATCCCAAATCCAGTCCGTCCCAGTTATCCGCAAAAGAAACGTAACCCAGGTAAAGCTCTGTTTTAATGTGTCTGTTAAAGCTGCTGCCCAGATGCAAATATAAATCCGGCGGCGGCAGGAGTTCGGATGTTGAACTTGTGCCGGCTTTCTCCAGCATGTAATTAATGTCTATGCTTGCTCCTAAGTAAGTCGTTTTGTAATCCTGGGCCACCAAGGCTGATGAGGTGAAAAAGATAATGGCAATAATATATAAGATGGTTTTCATTTTATTCGTTTAATAATTATTGCAAAACTTTATGGAGCATTGCGAAACTTATGATAAAGGCTGATGTGATTACGAATTTATCCTTCGCGCGGAACATAAAACCCCCATTGGTTTCTGTCGTGTGTCAGTTGGTATCAAAATGAATAAATGACACGAGAATGTCAACGATGAAATAAACCTCCGAGGTTTTTAAAACCTCGGAGGTTTGGTTGCCGAAGGTTTGCCGATGTTTTGAAATTGGGGGCGAATAACTTATTTTTTATTCCTCCATGTACTGAATTAGACAATAACAAAAGAGGGAATAAAATGACAACCCGGTCCAATCAGTTTCTCGCTCTTTATAAAATAATCCTTCCTGCTTTTCTTTTTATACTGACGGGGTGCATAACCGCACAAGATAAAGATTCCGAATATGTCGCATCGCATTTCAATAAACATCGAATATATGATTCCTATGCGCGACGGAGTAAACTCTTTACTGTTGTTTATTCTCCCAAAGATATCTCCCAAGACTATCCGATTTTGTTTACCCGCACGCCTTACAGCGTTGCTCCATACGGCGCGGGAAAATACAAAAGCCAGCTCGGTCCTTCGAAGTTATTTACGAGAGAGAATTACATTTATGTTTACCAGGACGTGCGCGGCAGAGTTTATGTCGGAGGGAACGTACATGGATATGCGTCCGTACATTGCCGATAAGAAAAGTAATAAAGATATAGACGAAAGCAGCGACGCTATACGATACGATCGACTGGCTTGTGAAAAACGTAAAGCACAATAACGGTAAGGTCGGGATGTACGGAATCTCTTATCCCGGATTCTACACCGCAATGGGCGCTATCGATGCTCACCCCGCGTTGAAAGCTGTGTCTCCCCAGGCACCTATAGCCGACTGGTTTATAGACGACGATTTTCACCGCCACGGCGCCTTCTGGCTTCCGCACGCATTCTGGTTTTACGACGTCTTCGGAATACCGAGAACCGGTCCTTTTCAGCATTGGCCCAAGCCTGTTTTCACATCCGATAACCCCGACGGGTACCAGTTCTTCCTTAAAATGGGGCCTTTCAAGAACACGACAGAAAAATTCTTCAAGCATAAAATTCCCTACTGGGATACTCTCATTGCGCACCCTAACTACGATGCGTTCTGGCAGGCACGCAACACACTTCCTCATTTTAAAAACATAAAGCCCGCGGTTATGACCGTCGGCGGATGGTTCGACGCTGAGGATCTTTACGGCGCGCTCAATACTTATAAATCGATAGAACAAAAGAATAAAATAAATAAGAACACACTTGTAATGGGACCCTGGTTCCACGGCGGATGGGAACGCTCCGAAGGCGATCATCTCGGTGATGTTCAATTCGGAAGCAAGACAAGCGAGTTTTATCAGAAAAACATAGAGCTCCCGTTCTTCAACTATTATTTAAAAGGAGAAGGAAATTTAAATCTTCCCGAAGCTTATGTCTTTCAAACCGGGGCGAATAAGTGGGAGAAGCTCGATTCATGGCCGCCGAAGAGCGCAAAAGAAGAAAGTATATTTTTAAATGATGACCAAGGTCTTTCTTTTAATTCACCCAACGATGATGATAAATCTTTCGACCAATATGTAAGCGATCCGAAGCATCCGGTTCCGTTTACACAGCAGGTTACGCAAAGAATGACGCGCGAGTATATGACCGAGGATCAGAGGTTCGCGGCAAAGAGGCCGGACGTGCTGGTATATCAAACCGAACCGCTCGAACAGAGCGTAACATTGGCCGGACCGATTGACGCCGATCTTTTTGTTTCCACAACAGGCACCGGCTCAGACTGGGTAGTAAAGCTGATCGATGTTTTTCCTGATACGGTGAAGGACAACAATCCGAATCCCTGCAATATAAAAATGGGCGGATACCAGATGATGGTGAGAGGCGATATAATGAGAGGGAAGTACCGCGAGAGCTACTCGAAGCCTGTGCCATTTGTTCCGGGCAAGGTAACGGAGGTAAAGTTTACGCTTCCGGATATCTATCATACTTTTGAAAAGGGACACAGGATAATGGTTCAGATACAGAGCAGCTGGTTCCCGCTGGCCGATCTTAATCCCCAGAAGTTTGTGGATATATATAAAGCCGACGCATCCGATTTTCAGTCGGCGGTGCAGAGAGTGTATCATTCGAAGGAATACCCGTCGGCGCTTAAAGTCGGTGTGGTAAAATAGAATATATAAATTACTTTGCGTCTTTGCGCCTCAGCGGTGAGATTTTACCGCAAAGGCGCAGAGGCGCTAAGACTCAAAAAATAATTTTATCCCTTTATCATAAAATTTAATTTATACCCGAAAATACTTATATTAGCCCGAAATCATTTCTCATTCGACGCGATCGTCAGAATAAATAATAGTTATAAATTTACCGGCATACGTTAGTTAATAAAGTAATTGCGAATATAGCTCGTTTATAAAACCTGCTTTCGGCAGGCAAGTCAGTTTAAATTCAAACAATAATAATATCATCAGGTAATTATGCCGCTCTTTAAACAAATCTTCAGAACCAAAAGTCTGGACGCACTTATTGGCGAAGGGGAAGAACCGGAACATCAACTTAAAAGATCACTCGGCGCATTCGACGTTGTAATGCTGGGAATAGGCGCGATTGTGGGCGCGGGTATTTTCGCTACTATCGGCACCGCAGCCGCGGGCGACGCGGCGAGACCGGGCGCGGGTCCAGCATTAATGTTTTCTTTTGTGCTAACGGCAATTGCCTGCGGGTTCGCCGCTCTCTGCTATGCTGAGTTCGCGGCGATGGTTCCCATTTCCGGCAGCGCTTATACATATTCTTACGGAACTCTCGGAGAGATGGTTGCCTGGATAATAGGTTGGGATTTGATAATTGAATACGCCGTAGGCAACGTGGCGGTTGCTATAAGCTGGGGAAATTATTTTAAGACATTTGTTGAAGGGTTCGGCGTAACAATTCCAGGGTGGATGTCCACAGATTACAGAACGGCGGCGAAGATACCGGGACTGATAGAACACGCGCCGCATATTTTGGGTGTGCCGATTATCTTCAACCTCCCTGCGGGAGCTATAGTAGGACTTATAACAATAGTATTGGTACTCGGCATTAAAGAAAGTTCTCGAATGAACACCATTATGGTTCTCATTAAGCTTGTCATACTCGGCTTCTTTGTGTTTGTGGGATTCCATTACGTTAAGCCGGCCAACTGGAAGCCGTTCGCGCCCAACGGGTGGGCCGGTATTCAGGCGGGCGCGGCAGTAGTGTTCTTCGCTTACATAGGATTTGACGCGGTGTCTACCGTAGCGGAGGAGGTGAAGAATCCCAAGCGGGATCTTCCGATAGGAATAATCGGATCACTTATAGTAAGCACGATAATATACATTCTAGTTGCCGCTGTGTTTACGGGAATAATTCCATATAAAGCTTTAGTAAATACTCTCGCAACGAGTCAAGCCGAGCCGCTTACACTTGCTTTGCAGTACGCTAATATTGAAAAGTGGGGAAACCTGTTCGTGGGTATTGTGGCGTTCGGTTCCATCGTAGCGCATACCGCGGTACTGCTTGTGTTTCAATTAGGTCAGCCTAGAATATTTTTCTCTATGGCGCGCGACGGGCTGCTTCCGAAAAGCTTTGCGAAGGTACATCCGAAGTACAAAACACCATACGTTACAACTATCCTCACTGGTGTGGCCGTAGGCGTTACGGCAATGTTTACTACTATCGATGAAATGGTAGACCTTACCAACATCGGAACGCTGTTTGCTTTTATTCTCGTGTGCGCCGGTATAATTATATTAAGGCACAAAGACCCAGACCGTCCGAGGGCGTTCAAAACTCCTTTCGTTCCGTGGTTCCCGATGCTCGGGATAATCGCGTGCTTCTATCTAATTCTCGGTCTCCCCGAAATTACTTATTTAAGATTTATCGGCTGGCTGGCGATAGGACTTGTAATTTATTTTGCGTACGGATTTAAGAGAAGCAGGCTGCATAAAGAAATGGAAGGCGGATCTTAAAATGCATGGTCGTATGGATGCATGACTGCATGTGATAATTTTGGATTAAGACTAATTGCCGTCGGTTTTCCCCAAGGGGATGGCTGTGCCAAACCGACGGGCTAGGAATTCCCCAAAATATTTTGGCTTTAGCCTCATTTTAAGATTAACATGGGGCTAAAGCCCATTCTTTAATTAGTAGCTGAAGTTACGCAAGCATAGGTTTTTGTCATATTGAGCGAAGCGAAATATCTTTAAATTATCAATAATCGTAGCCTTGAGATTCTTCTCCCAACAAGTAGGGATCAGAATGACAGTTTCGCGTGACATCAGTTAGTAGTTTAAAAATCCGTCAGCTAAAGCTGACGACAATAAAAATTGAAAAAATTATTTATACCGTCCCGATAGGGACGATATATTTATAGAATCAGATTTCCAAACACACAATTTCGTCCCGTAGGGACGAGATGTTTTTCAGAAATATGTTGATTGAAAAATTTGTATGCCCCGGGGTATTCCGTCCCTACGGGACGGGTTTTTCGTATTATCGTTTTTTATAAATATGATGCCCCTAACGGGGCAAGTAACAAATGAGATTAATTGGTTTTTAACACGCATTCATGTAATCATACACCAATGCTTTTAAACTAAAGTATACATATCTATATAACATCAACCTATGCCTGAGATAACTTCTTCCGTAAAACTGGAACGCGGGCTCGGATTAAGAGAAGCCACCGCGCTGAACATGATCGACATGGTTGGTATAGGTCCGTTTATTGTACTGCCCATCGTCATCCAGGAAATGAACGGACCGCAGTGCATGCTGGCCTGGGTCTTCGGTGCGCTGCTGGCTTTTATGGACGGATTCGTGTGGGCCGAGCTCGGAGCGGCCATGCCCGAAGCGGGCGGCAGCTACGTTTTCCTGAAGGAAATATACGGTCCGGGAAAATGGGGAAAACTCTTCTCGTTTTTGCTTATCTGGCAGACGATATTCCAGGCGCCGCTCGTTATTGCTTCCGGTTCGATTGGGTTCTCTCAATATTTTACATACCTGGTTCCTCTCGGTCCGTTGGGGCAAAAAGCTGTATCGGGACTTCTTGTAATAGCGTTGGTAATTCTTCTATACAGAAAAATAACTACGGTGGGGAAGATTTCCGTTTTCCTGTGGGTCGGCGTTATCGCCACAATTCTTTGGCTCATTTTCGGCGGCATCACACATTTCAATCCTAAGCTCGCGTTCGATTTTCCCGACGGTGCGTTCAGCTTTTCATTCTTGTTTTTCGCCGGATTGGGGAGCGCTTCCGTAGAAACCATCTACACATATCTCGGCTACTACAACATCTGCAATCTGGGCTCGGAGCTTAAGCAGCCTCAGAAGAATATTCCTAAAAGTATTTTTATATCGATCGGCGGGATAGCCGTGCTTTATCTTGCTATGCAGCTCAGCGTGCTCGGCGTAATTCCCTGGCGCGAAGCGATGCACTCGCATTTTATTGTAAGCACGTTTGTGGAAAGAATATTCGGCTCGAGAGCGGCGATTGTTGCGACAGTATTAATTTTGTGGATTGCGTTCTCATCGCTTTTCTCTTCCATGCTCGGCTACTCGCGTATCCCTTACGCCGCGGCGGTTGACGGCGCCTTCTTCAAGATCTTCGCGAAAGTTCATCCGAAAAAACATTTCCCCCATGTCTCTCTTCTCGCCATAGGAATTATCGCTTTCGTATTCAGTCTTCTTTTTAAATTGAAGGAAGTCATAAGCGCAATTTTAGCGATGAGGATCTTGGTACAGTTTATAGGTCAGGCTGTGGGTGTTATGGTAATTAGAAAAACTAAGCCGCAGGGATTTCTTCCTTTTAAAATGTGGCTATATCCGGTGCCGGCCCTTGTGGCTATATTAATGTGGATAGGATTGTTCTTCTCCACCGGCATGTACTTCGCGCTCGGAGGATTAATAGTAATGTCACTCGGTGCGGTTGTTTTTTTTATCAGAGCGAAGTACAAAAAAGAGTGGCCGTTCATTTAAAATACGACTTCCCGTAGCGCGGACTATTAGTCTGCGCCCATACATAAGAGCAGACCGGTGATCTGCTCCGCGTAATTTTGACCGCATGCAATTGATTTATCATTATATTTAAACTATCACATCCGAAATTCTTTTTCATAGTAAATTTTTATAAGAGGTTTGTAATATGTCCGATGAAAACGCTGAGGATCTTCGCTATCCTATAGGACGGTTTGCGCTCGAAGGAAATATAAGTGATGAGATGAGAGAGCGTTTTATAAAAGATATTGAAGACACTCCGTCAAGCCTTAAGGAAGCGGTGAAAGGATTGACAACGGAACAGCTGGATACACCGTATAGACCCGGCGGCTGGACCGTAAGGCAGGTAGTTCATCATCTTCCCGACAGTCACCTTAACGCGTATACAAGATTTAAATGGGCTCTCACTGAAGACTCGCCGCTGATTAAAACATATGAAGAAGCGAGATGGGCGGAGCTGCAGGATTCGTTTAATACGCCCGTCGAGATATCGCTCGATCTTCTGACATCGCTGCACGCCAGATGGATAATTTTGTTGCGGTCGTTGGATAATGCCGAACTAAGCAGAACGATAAATCACCCGGACCAGGGATTAATTAATCTCGACAGAATGATAGCTCTCTATTCCTGGCACGGCAGACATCATGTAGCGCACATTACATCTCTTAAAGAAAGAATGGACTGGTAAAGATGGTGAAGAACAAAAATAATTCAGAACATTATATATGGGGAGACAACTGCGAAGGGTGGAGGATGGCTGATTGTGAGGAGCTGAGCATAATACAAGAGGCGATGCCGCCGGGAACCGCCGAAAAAGAACATCATCACAATAAGGCACGACAGTTTTTTTATATTTTAAAAGGCGAAGCCGAAATTGAGATAAACGGGAAGATTATTCAGCTGGATGAGAAAGAAGGAATCGAGATAGCCCCTGGTACGGCGCACAGGATATTTAATAACTCAGGTGAAGATATAGATTTTCTTGTTATATCGAGTCCTACTACAAAAGGCGACAGGGTAAATCATCAATAAAATTTTTTCTATGAAAAAACTTTGAAAAAAATTAGACTATATTCACAGGCGGGAAAAGCTGCCGGGAAATACTTGGAACCCGGTTAATTATTTTGAGATTATAAAATATTTGTTCTTTAGAGATTGAAGCGTGCGCTCACAAAACATTTAATACCTTGAATATTTTTCGCAACAAATTAACTTAATTGATTATCTTAAAACAGTTAGCCGAATTGTTTTGATGCAATTAACACAGGTATTAATCCCCGTGTTAATATAAAAGTTTTTAATTTATTACCGGCAAGCGGAAACATTTAACGGAGTTAATATGATCCTTGATTCTAACAGCGGGAAACCCGAAATAGAATACCCGTGCCAATGGGGGTATAAGGTAATAGGAAGCGACATAGATAAAATTTTATCGGCCATAGAGCAGGCGTCACTCGGATTGAACCACGACGTAACTCCCTCTAATGTGAGCAAGAACGGAAAGTATTACAGTATAAATTTTACTGTGGAAGTCCCGAACGAAACCGTCAGGAATCTTGTCTATGAAAAGCTGGAGGGAAGCAGCGGGGTGATTATGGTGCTGTGACCTTTCCCCAGATGTCCTACTTTGGGGCGAGGGTAATGAACGTTAAGAAATTTTAGATCGTAAGTTCCTTCAGAAGGTATAAAAAATACACGTGTCATTCTGAACGAAACTACGCGGAGTGAAGAATCTCATCATTGTAAATTTGATTCTTCGGTCGTTTCACTCCCCCAGAATGACAGATAAGAATTTTTGAACAGCCTTCTTATGTTAATGCGCAGACCGGTGGTCTGCGCTACGGGAAATATTCTTGTATGTTTGTTTTTTTTATCCTTTCTTTGCTAACTTTGTACTTCATTTTTTACCCCATTTAAGCGGATCGATCGAATTGGCACGTCGCCCGCAGCAAGAAGACTTTTGGAATGATAAACAAATATAAACACATTATATGGGACTGGAACGGAACGCTCCTGGACGACGTTGAACTTTGTCTGGATATTATTAACGGTATTCTCTCCCGCAGAAATATTAAAACACTTTCTTTAGAAGATTACAGGGAAATATTTACCTTTCCCGTCAAAGATTATTATGAGAGAGCCGGAATCGACTTCGGTGTTTATCCTTTCGAAGAGCTTGGTCTCGAATGGATAGAAGAATACGAAAGAAGAAAAGGCGAGAGCAAACTTTTCGGCGGTGCGGAAGATGTTTTAAAATTACTGTCGCGAAACGGCTCCGATCAGTCGCTTCTTTCGGCCTACTCTCACGACCAGCTTGTGGAGATCGTGAGCGGATTTAAACTCGATTCTTATTTTACTCATCTGTCAGGATTAAACAACATTTACGCGACAAGCAAAGTAGATCTCGGCAAAGAACTTATAAAAAAACTAAACCCGCAGAACGGAAAAGTCTTATTAATAGGCGATACTATTCACGATTACGAAGTATCGAAAGAAATCGGTGCCGACTGCCTTCTGATAGCGGCCGGTCATCAAAACAAAAAAAAGCTCCAGACCTGCGGCGTACCCGTGGTTGAAAATCTTCTCGACATTTTTTAAGACTCTTCGAGTATCTTTATCAACTTACCAAGGCCGTAATTAAGCGAGACGGATTTGACAGGCGAAACGTTTAAGAAATGTTTCCTCGCTTTGTTTACGGTATCGGTTTCATAAGGCGAGCTGCCGTTTATCTTAGTCCACACCAAAGTCGACACCGCCGATTTTAATGTTCCTGCTCTTATTCGAAACGATTGCGGCGAATACCTGCCCGGATGAATGTGTATGTACCTGTTTTTTTCCTCACCGATCCTGAGTGTCCAAATTGAAGAATCGGGAAGCCCGATCATCCTGTATGAATTTTTCGCTTTATTTATCCAGCCGGCATAAGCATCGCGTTCGAGGAGCCCGGAGGTTCGCAAATCGTTTATTATAAATGAAGAAATGTCGATGGTTGAAAGTCTGCCTGTGTAAAGATCTGTAATGGAATCGCCTATTGAAAGCAACCCGACGCGCAGCCGGCTTAAGTTTTCCGTACCGCCCGCTGCGGCGGATTCAATTTCTCTTCGAATAAAATTCAAGTGGTGCTTCCATCGATTGAATAAAACGGGGAGCGGAATGCCGTCATTAAAATTTTCCATGAAACCAGCCAGACTTTATAACGATCTTCTACTTTTAAGGTGCGGTACCTATGCGCTCAATTACCTGTTCGCAAAGCTCGTGTGTAACCAGCGCGTCTCTTATATAAGAGAGCGGCGGGCGTTTCTTACCGATCAGATCGAGGAAGAAATCGGTAATCTGCACAAAGCCCCTGCGGTAAAGAACGTAATCCCAGTCGTTGAACCGGATGATTTTTTCCTCGTCTCCGCTTAGGCGTATTGTCCTGTTCATGTTGTTAACCGACCACTTGATGCCGGGCTCCATTACCTCTAAAATCTCTTCATTCGCTCCGCTGTTCCTGTTCATAATTGCGGTTGCATAGAATCCCGGACCGGAAAACTGAAGAGCCACTCCCGTAAGCATGCCGTCTTTCTGAAACGAATCGGTTCCCGTGATTTCAATAGGACCGGGCGAAAGAAATCTTACCGTGTCGATGACGTGGATAAAATCGTCCAGTACAAACCTTCTTATCTCCCCCGGAGTATCAATTCTGTTCTTCTGCATTATTATCATCTGCGGCTTGGCCTTTTCCTTAATACTTTTATACATCGGGGCGAACCTTCTGTTGAAGCCGACGAAGAGGAGCCGGTTCTGCTTTTCGGCAAGCTTAACAAGCGCGGCGGATTCCTCTAAAGAGTATGACAGAGGCTTATCGACGTAAACGTGTATCCCCGCATCGAGAAGCTTCGTTACTATTTCGAAATGCGATTCCGTGGATGAGTGAACGAAAGCGGCGGTAATTTTTTTGTGTATTAATTCATCAACAGTATTAACGTATTCCTTTATCCTGTATTTTTCGACTAGCTGTTTTAAGACCTTTTCGTCTCTTGTGGCAAAGACGGGTTCTAGTCCCGGCTTATTTACTATTACCGGAAGGTAAGCTTTCTGGGCTATGCGGCCGAGCCCTATTATTCCTATTCTCATAATTCCCCGCAATAATTTCTTAGGATGATTAACAAAACAAATTACTAAAAATAATCCATTCAACCACCCGAATCTAAAAACCGTTTATCTTTCTTATATGTCTTTTATTAACTCCGGGATAAATCCCGGTGTTAGTGGTGAGTTTGTCTGATGATTTAACTGTTTAAACAATTTTTATAATGCCGGCAATTTGAGTTAATAGTTTAATATTAGTTTACTTATAGGCGCGGACCGGTGGTCTGCGCTACGGGAATAATTAAATTTATATCTCAATTTTTAAAAACATCATAAATGATGTTCCTGCAGATATCTGCAAATGCAAATCATCAAAATAGATTTAATAACTTTAAAGACATAACAAGGATTGCCGCGATAAGAACACCTTTAATAAACTTGTCGCCTTTTTTAACGGAAGCTTTAGCCGCCCACCATCCGCCGAGCATATTGCCCGCCGATAAGCTGAGTCCGAAAAACCAATCGATGTTATTCGTAATTATAAATATTAATAAAGCCGGTATAGTATAGATAAGAACTATGAACACCTTGTGCATGTTTACGTGAACCAGATCGAACTTAAGAAGATATTTCATCGCGGCCATAAGTATGAAACCGACGCCCACCTGAATAAAACCTCCGTAAAATCCGATGAAGAGCATCGATATTATTACCGAAGCCGTCATCTTTTTATCGGCGCCGTTGTCGTTTTTAATTTTCTTATTCGGCAGAAGCATCGAAATTATAATTCCTATCATTACAACACCGAGTATCTTCTGGAACAGCGCGTCGCTTATCTTAACGGCAAGGAGTGCGCCTGCGATAGAGCCGGGCAGGGTGAGCAGCGATAATTTGAAGCTCAAACCGAACTGCTGGTACTTTTCTTTTTTAAATGAATATACGGCGGAAACGTTCTGAAGAACAATGGCGACGCGGTTGGTGCCGTTGGCCATGGCGGAATCGAGTCCGAGAAAAATTAATGCAGGCAGCGTAAGTGTAGAGCCTCCGCCGGCGGTAACGTTCATAAATCCTGCAACAGCGCCCACGGCAAATAAGATCAAAACGGAAAGCAAGTGCGGCAAATAGAATCCTCCTTTCTTCCGGTAAATTTATGATTTATTTTTTTCCCGCGCTGTGAGTAATGAAAATTTTTTATCCGCATCCGGCTCCACTGCGCGCTATATGATTTTAATTAGCAAATTGCCGGATATTCGGATTCGCGAATCCGGCCATTAATTAATCCTTTGACTTTCTCAGTCTAATTTGTAATTTGACACTAAGAATTGGGGATATTCTTGGGGCAAAAGGGGATCTTAATCTGCTCAAAACCCGATATTCCCGGACCTTCGCGGATACATATACTTTTTTTACGTTTATTCCAGTTCAGCATTGCGTCCTTATCCAAGAGAAAAGGAGATGTGTTTTTATACGGTTTAAAACCGCAACTGCGACCGGTATATTTAGACAAAAAACGGGGAAACTTTCATGATAAAAACCGACGTTAAATTCGGTATTTTAACAGGATTCGCAGTTTGCACGTGGATCCTTACCGAATTCTTTCTCGGCTTTCACACGATGAGGCTAAGCATAGGTGAGTATTCATCTTACTTCGCGGTGATAATCCCTATGATTACGCTTTATTTCGGCATCAAGGAGAAGAGGGATCATTATTACGGCGGCAGGATCACCATAACCGCGGGTATAAGAACCGGCCTTATGATCTCGGTTATCTCCGCAATCATTACTACGCTGTTCCTTATCGTTTATTACAATTATATAAATCCGGATTTTATACAGATAGGCCTGGCGTTCCAGAAGCACAGGCTGATGATTACCGGCAGAACCGACCTAGAGATAATAAAAGAGATGGAAAACATTCGCGCCATTTTTAGCTTCACACATCAGATTCTTTACGGAATATTGAGCACGATAGGGATCGGCTTTGTGCTGTCGCTGGCAATTTCTTTTATTCTGAAGAAGAGGGCGTCTTCCGAATTCTCGGCTTTTCAAAACACGTGGTTCATATAATTTCTGCCGCCGGAAAGACGGCGGCTATTCTTTTCCGATCGTCTCTTACTGAGATAATAAAATGAATGAAAGGGGAAGATATGAGCAAGAGAGAACTTATCGCGGATTTCTTTTCGTCTCACACAATCGCCGTGCTCGGCGTATCGAGAGACGGTAAAAAATTCGGCGCGTCCGTCTACCGCAGTCTCCGCGACAAAGGCTACACGGTTTATCCGGTTAACCACAACGGCGGATTTATAGACGGGACCCAATTGTACCCGGATCTTTTTGCCATACCCGATAAGATTGACGGAGTGGTGATGGTAGTTCCGCCGGCGGTTACCGAAAAAATGGTGAAAGATATTTCGGACGCAAACATTAATCGCGTCTGGATGCAGCAGGGCTCAGGGTCGAAGGCCGCGGTGGATTTCTGCACGGAGAACGGGATAGACGTTGTGGAAGGCGAGTGCATTCTTATGTTCGCCGAACCGGCGGAGTTTATGCACAGGGCACACCGCTGGGTAATGGGTGTGTTCGGAAAGCTGCCGCAGTGAAGTTTTCCCAATCAATTGTTATTCATATTAATTTGAATTGCATAAAATGCTTTGAAGAATAGTGATATTCTAATATTTATAAATATTTCAAAAAAATCCCATACTAAAAATTTATTTCTTAGCGCTCCGCTTCATTCAATTTCTTATCCGCAATTCTTTTTATGTGCTCATTCAGTTATTCTGGATGGACATGTTTGAAACATAATCTTCTACTACCCTTATAATAAAAAACATGTTATATTTAAACCGGTAATTTTCACAGCAGCCGAAGATTTTATTGAATGCTTTCGAATGGACATATGAACTTCGATTCGTAGTCGCCCTCGCGCTCGGCTTTCTTATAGGATTGGAAAGAGAAAGCGCGGGCTCCGTAAGAAAAGGCAAAGTATATTCCGGCGTAAGAACTTATTCAATTATAAGTCTCCTCGGATTCGGCTGCGGCTGGCTCTATCATATCAACGTAAACTTTGCGGTACCCGTAGGCTTCCTTGCGGTTGCGGCTCTAGTAGTAACGGAGTACACCGCAAAGATGAAGGAAGGGCGTTACGGGTGGACCAGCGAGGCCGCCGCGCTGCTTACTTTTATTGTCGGCGTGCTTGCTCTTCTTGCTGATGTGTGGGTCGCGATGTCGCTCGGCATTATCACCACACTTCTTTTATCCGAAAAATCGGAGCTCGAAAAATACGTAGATAAGCTGGACAAATCGGAATTCCTCGCTGTAATAAAGTTCCTCCTCGTTACATTAATTATACTTCCTGCACTGCCCGATAAGGATTACACCAAGTTCAACCTGAACCCGTCCCATATATGGCAGATAGTTATAATGGTCTCGTCTATCGGGTTCGTAGGATATTTTCTCACAAAAAAATTCGGCGGGAAGGTAGGGCTCTGGCTGTCGGGACTGATGGGCGGCATCGTATCCAGCACAGCCGTAAGTATAGCCGTAGGAAGAATTGCGAAGACGAATCCGGAGCAGGGCGGCAACGCGCTGCAGGCATCCATACTAGCGAGCAGCGTTATGTACATCAGAATACTAGTACTAGTCTGGATAATCAATCCGGCGGTCGTGCCGTTTCTATGGTGGAAGATGGTGGCGCTCGCCGCCGCCGGTGTGATTTTATCTTTCGGCATAAACTCTCATAAGCCGGAAGCAGCTCCGGGCGCGGTAAGCACTCTGCAAAATCCGTTTGAGATAAAGCCGGCGATGATATTCGCGGCGCTGTTCGTGGTGCTTTCGGTTGTAACCATCGTGGTGAAAAAAGCGTTCGGCAGTGCCGGACTAATTATGCTGTCCGCTATTGTAGGTATAACAGATATCGATCCTTTTATATTGTCTTTGGTCAGACACACCGGTCCGGTAACTTACATAATTGTTTCGGCCATAATTGTAGCGATGATGAGCAACACTATTATTAAGGCCGTTTACTTTGCCGTGCAGGCAGACAATATGAAAAAGAAAACTTTTATCCGCTACGGTTTGTGGGCCCTGTTACACATCCCCCTGATACTGCTTTGATACGAATCTATTTCATTGTCTGGTAATATTTTAATGTAAACCCGCGCGGCATGCGCTTACGCCGTCATTGGGCACCCCGTCACATTTAAAATCCTATTAGGTCATCTTTTTCTTTGCATCACTTCCGGTATGCCCGGTAAATACTATATTTTGCAAAAAAATATTTCGAGTAATAGTTATAATTATTAATTGCAATGCTGTGTGAAGAAGTAAAATATTACATGAAAGATTTTGCGCATGGCTATTTGATCGACGAGATGAGAAAGCATATCGGGGATCATTTAGAGGGGTGCGCGTCGTGCAGAAGAGAGCTTGAGCAAATTATAACCGAAAATGTAATTTCTAATAAATATAAGTCGGAGAAGCAGTATCACCGGTACGGCCCCGAAAGGTATGTAATGAATAGTATGCTGGGAAGCAGGGGCGGAGATGAAAACCATAGTTTGTTCAGGGTCGACGACCGCGGCGTTTTCAACGGTGCCGATAACCTTAAAAAAGATCCGGCCGGAGATTCATCTAACCAGCGGAGCAAATGGCTTGAGCTCTTCGGAATGATCATGTTCCTTCTGGTAACATCTCTCGTAGTGGTGATGTATTTTTACAGGCAGCCGGGACGTTATTGGACCGCCGAAAAAATAGACGGTAAGCCGGACATCGGCGGAAAAGCTCTTAGTGAATACGGACGATTGAATAAAGGCGAATGGCTTACTACCGATGGCGAGTCGCGCGCTCTGCTAAAGGTCGGGGCAATTGGCCAGATAGACGTAAACGGCGGAACGAGTGTAAGACTGCTGGATGCCAATCCCGCCGACAACAGGATATATATGAAAGAAGGATCCATTCAGACAACGATCTGGTCTAATTTCGGTGTGTTTTTTGTGCAGACTCCCTCGGGCACTGTAACCGACCGCGGCGGTATATTTTCGCTTAAAGTAGATACAAGAGGCGCGAACGTTTTACACGTTTCATCCGGCAAGGCCGGTATTGAGTATGACGGGTTATCAACGGTTGTACCCGCCGGCGCGGCGTGCGAGAGCCTGCCTTCATCGGGCCCCGGTATACCTTATTTTGAAGATTCGTCGCCCGGCCTGATTAACGCGATTCACATATACGATTCCGACAATAAAGATCCGGCCGTGCAAAACAGCATCATAAAATCATCATCGAAAAAAGACCTGCTGACATTATGGTATCTTCTCAGGAGATCCGGCAAAACCGAGCGCGGAAGAATATTCGACCGCATAAATTCTCTCACGCAACTGTCATCAAACATTACCCGCTCGGGCATAATGAACGGGAACAAAACGATGATGAAGAACCTGCTGAACGATATCGGGTACGATGGTTATCCTATATAAGAAGAATTCTTATCCGTAATCAATCCGCCTCTTCAATTATTTTCTTTACACTTTCGAATTAATTGAATAGATTTTACTGTAGCGAAGGTTTCCGACCTCCGGGCGAATTCAATTTGTAAGAGGGGAGGAGTTATGAACTCAATTACAAAGATGGAAGACTGGGCCGATCGTCATCATCCCAAATGGATAGACTACCTTAGAGTAATCCTAGGTATCGTACTTATTACCAAAGGCGTCGCGTACGTCATCAACAAAGAAGCTGTGATGGAAATGTTCGAAACGAGCGAGTACTGGGTTATTTATTACGGTATTTCGCATTACGTTATCGGCGGCTCTATCGCATGCGGGATAGCTATCGCCGCGGGACTCTTTACCCGTGTTGCCGTAGCGTTTGAGCTGCCCGCTCTTCTTGGTTCAGTAATATTCATCGATATGCACAAGAACCTTTTCGCGCTTAATTCGGAACTGCTGTATTCCCTTCTGATCCTGGCGCTGCTGCTGTTCTACCTGTTTTACGGATCGGGAGAGATATCGGTAGACGCTTACCTGGATAAGCACAAGGACAAGGAATAAATCAGCCGGTTCATATTTATTTTTTTTCTTTGTACCGTTCCTAGAGCCGGTGTGCTGTATCATACCTAATATTTTCCAGCTTTAATTTATTGGGGGAAATCTCTACTTTCTTAAAAGCGGAGGATGAGAAAGACTATTATTGATTTCTGTATAAACGAAAGGAAAATATTATGAGCGCGATAACCGCAATGGAAGACTGGGCCGACCATCACCAAACGATGTGGATGGATCTATTGAGAATTATTTTGGGACTTGTTCTGATCGTAAGAGGCGTTTCTTTTGCCGAACACCAGGAGGTGGTTGCGCACCTGCTTGAGAATACTAATATAGAATACCTGACGTTTATGGCCGCGCAGTACCTGATACTTGTTCACATCGGCGGGGGACTGCTGATAATGCTCGGCCTGCTTACCCGTCCAGCCGCAATTATAAACCTTCCCGTTCTTATCGGCGCGGTGTTCTTCGTTAACATGCCCAAGGGATTTACGGCATTCAACGCAGAGCTTTGGGTTTCCGTAGCGGTGTTGATCCTGCTGTGTGTTTTCCTCGTTTACGGCGACGGCGATTTATCTGCGGAAAAATATATTGAGAAACATAACGATATCTAAATGAATAACTGCGGTTCCGGAACTTCTCCGGAGCCGCCGGTTATCAAATCTTCCCCGCTGGCGTTAATTTTTTCTTCCTGCTTAATTTCGAAAAGCGACACGAAAACACACCGAGATTCCGCGAGGAAACACAGATTAAAAATCTCCGTGTAACTTCGTGCTTCTCCGGGTTTCTCTGTGTCACCGAGCCCCTGTTTCGAAGAAAATTTGACTTTCTGTAATTGGTTTCTAAATTAATTATTTTAGCTTTTACTGCGGTGGGCGGCACGAAGAACTTAAAGACGACAAAAATGCAAAAAACGAATAAGTGATGATTTTGCTCTAAACAAGAAAGGAGAATTGTAAATGCAAAAACCGACCTTAAGGTTGTACGACGGATTCACGAACAACTCACCGAAGTTCCAAAGAGACGTAAAGGAACTGCAGGCGCTGCTCGAAAAGAAGGGATTTAATCTTCTTGACGACGGGCTGTTCGGGAAAAATACGGAGACGGCGGTTAAAGAATTTCAAAAGAACAATAACATAAATAACGACGGGGTTGCGGATAAAGAAACCTGGGATGTGCTTCTAAATAAAGAACTAAAAACAGGCGGCGAAAAGTTCGGTACTATTTTCCCCAAAGAGGACATCGCACTTCTCAGCCAGCTTTCAGAGATCAAAAAATATAAGGATCTTATACACAACGCATCTGCGGAATATGGTTTGCCGCTGTCCGTTATAGCGGGAATTGGTTCCAGGGAATCTATGTGGGGCATAGCACTGAGGCCGCGCGGACCGGAAGGAACTGGGGACCCGATAAAAAGAAATCATACCGTTCCCGGAAGACAGGATCCTCTTCCGCCAGACGGACTCGGATTTAAAAGAGGTCTAATGCAGATTGATTACGACAAGCACGAGTTTGCCCGCGGAGATGAATGGAAAGATCCGGGCGCGAACATCAACTATGTTTGTAAAATTATTGCCGGCAATATAGAGTCGCTGGCAAAGCAGACAGATATTAAGGATAATGATATATTGAGAGCGGGGCTCGCAGCTTACGACTGCGGGATTGACAAGGTATTAAAAGCCTTAAAAGATGATCACGACGTGGACTATTATACTTTCGGAAGGAACTACTCGGAGGATGTTCTTAACAGGGCTGGCTGGTTCCAGCTTCACGGTTGGGAGTAAGCAATATTTAAAGGGGCGCCGATGAAATATAAAATGGGAATATTAATCGTCCACGGCATGGGCAACCAGGCTCCCGATTTTGCCGATGCCGCGATAGACGGACTTAACCAAAAGATCAAAGCCACCGGTGCCGATCCCGGCGGCGTATGCTGGCGCCCCGCTTACTGGTCCGATGTTCTCCAGTACAAGGAAGATAAGCTCTGGCGTGACCTTTCGCTTTCTAACAAACTTAAATGGCCGGGGTTCAGAAAATTCGTCATTTCCGCTTTCGGCGACGCCATAGCATACCAGCGGGTAAAAAAGGACGAGGATATTTATTTTAAAGTTCATAAGAAGATACACGAACATCTCGTTCGGTTAAGGGAAGAAATAAAGGAGGCGAACCAAGACGCGGGAGACGTGCCGCTTGTGGTTATTGCTCATTCGCTCGGATGTTATATAATATCCAATTATATATGGGACAGGCAGAAAGGCTACGAGACCGAAACTTTCGGCGGAAACGATTTCCTCGAGATGAAGACGCTTTCTGGAATTATAACTTACGGATGCAACATACCGCTCTTCAGTCTGGCGTACGATCCTGTTGAAGCGGTAGCGTTTCCCCCGGAAGGATTGAAGAATTATTTTCCGCCCGAAACGGGAGAAGATGATATAAAGAACGCGGCAAAGTGGTTTAACTTTTACGACCCTGACGACGTGCTCGGCTATCCTTTAAAGCCTTTGAGCGCCAGCTACGATAAGAGTGTTTCGGCCGATCTTCCGATTAATGCGGGCGGCCTGCTTACGTCTTGGAACCCGCTTTCGCACACCGAATACGACGCCGACAATAACTTTCTAAAACCGTCCGCCGCAATGATAGCGGGCATATTAAGCCTTCTCGGATGACGGGAAAGGGCGATTGTCGGCTTTCAGTTTCATTATAAATATATAAACTGCGAAGACGAGCGTCACAGAGTTAGCGGCGATTATAGGAGCTGCGTTAAGCTGCAGTCCGTATACCAGCCAGAATACGAGTCCCGCCGTCATAAGAGAAAACATTCCCAAAGAGATATCTCTGGTCTGTCTTGTTTTATATACCTTTAGAGCCTGCGGAATAAAAGCGGCGGTTGTACAGAAAGCCGCGGTATATCCTACCAATGTATTGTTCATTTAGAGTTTACTTCCCAAAAATTTCGTAAACAGCCGGCAAATTTGCAATAAAATAGTCTAATGTGAAAGCGAAATTTTGATAGTCGGGCAAAAATTATTAATTTTGCCCCGCACCCTTAGCTCAGTTGGTAGAGCAGTAGACTCTTAATCTATTGGTCGGGGGTTCGAGTCCCCCAGGGTGCACTAGATAATGAACAATTCATAATTAAGAATTGACAATTAGACCCCGCTTTAGCGGGGTTTTTGGTTTTGTTGAGGAAATTAATTAAATGTTTTATCCATCTCCGTTCCAATTTAACGGATTGTTAATAATATATCGACGAATGTTATTTAATTCGATTTCATTTCGGATAATATGATCATGGTATCGCGGCTGCCAGATTTTTTTGCCGTTTCCGTTTTCCCGGAACCATTTTGTAACGCCGATTTTAAATCCCCGTACGATTGAACCCAAATTTTTTGATTGCGGACCGTATTGATTGCCCGGTTTGCGGTTGTTGTTTTGTTTTCGTGAATTCCGCGGCGGCGCAATGTTCCGTAGAGACGCAAAATTCCGTAGAGACGCAAAATTCCGTAGAGACGCAAAATTTTGCGTCTCTACGTGTTTGTTTAAATTATCGCCGGTAATGAATATTATGCCGTGTACATGGTCCGGCATAATTATGAATTCATCCAATATAACGTGCGGAAAATGTGTTGGGATATTAATCCAGCATTTATTTGCGTTTTTACCTGCATCATTGAATATCATTTTATCGTTTTTAATTTCACCGAACAAATTTTCCCGGTTGTTCGTTACAATTGTTACAAAATACGCACCGGGTGTTGAATAATCCCACGTTCTTAAACGTGCGGATTCTATACGATATTTATTTTTGAATCTTGACAAGATTGTACGGTAAATTGATTAAAAATTTAACTCACTTCTTAATATATCTAAAAGCGTCTGTCGCCTAAATTATTTTTACGTTCTAGATATTTCTTGGATCTTCAGTAGCGAGCAGATAGGTATAAGTTAAGATCGGATAAGGCCCTTGGTCCGCCTGAATAATTTAAAAAGAATAATTGAGAATAGACAATCGATCTCCGCTTGTGCGGGATTTGTAGTTCTAAAAGTAATCGGTCAGTTGGTTGTGATGGTTATGAAGCGAATCGACGAAATCCCACCAATATAGTCCCCGCTTACAAGTATCTATGATCTAAATGCTTTTTCCATAATTAGTTGTTCTGACTTTGGGATCTTATAAATATCAGCAACTGATTGCCACTTACTTACCTTACTTTTTATATCACTGATAATTTTTTCAGCTTTGGATTTATCTAATCTAAAGTAACCGGCAACATCTAAAGCTAAATCAAAGTTTAAAGAATTATCACTTTCGGAAATATTTAAATTTAATCCTGTTCCCGATTCATTCGGGTTAATATCAAATGCCGGCGAAAGAACCCAGCCTTTCTCAGTTAAGATGAAAGCGTGATTTCTCAAATGATCATCGGTATTTGTAACACTTATACTCAACACGATCCTTTTCCATAATTCTTCAAGATTGTTTTGTACATCAGCGCCGTTTGTTGTAATAAAATCAGCCAACTCCAAATAACTTGCGCCGGCGTGATGGTCTGTTCCGTCGGTGTAACCGAGCAGCGTCATAGCAGAGGCAAAATGAATTCGCTTATCTTTTTTTCTGTCAAATCTTTTCGTCAGGAACGTATGATGTTTATTCGTAAAATTTTTTATCATAGCATCGGCGACACTTATACCGCATTCTCTTGCAAGATCATGGACAACCATCTCCCATCCGCCGATATCTTTTGTATCGTTTGCGCTTGGGAATTTAGCAATCCACAAATTACCTGAATCATCAATTACACTTGCTTTGGGACGTGCACCGCCCAATGAAGAGCCGGGAGCAATTAACATGTTTAACCATTTTAATTGTTCGGAATCGTCTGCAAAATCATCTTGTTCAATTTTAAGACTTGCCCCCTGTAACTCGCTAAGTTTTGCCCATGGCGGCGCCGCAAGTTTTTTGTCTTTATTTAAAAACGGTCCGTCTGCTTTTTCCTTAAACCTCAACCCGCCGACTCTATTCTCATCATATACTCCCAAAAGGAAATCCGATTCAGTTAATTTTTTCTCGGTTCTCTTTTCTTCTCTTGCTAATATTGCTTCACGTCTTTTCATCAGCACTCTGCCCCAGCGGTCCGGTGATGAATCCAGGAAAATTCCGAAATTGTTTTTGCTACTATTTAAATATTGAGTTCCGGTAAATAGTTGTAGGTCGGGATCGATAACCTGGGCAAATTTTGATTTCAACCACTCGTCTGAATATTCAAAGGAAAAAATTTCATCTCCCCTTACAATATCCGAAAACAAGGAACCCATCAAAAACGGTTCTGTTATTCCAATCCAATGAGCATATACAAGTATTTCTTTACGTGTTGTTGTCTTTGCCATACTTTAATTCTCCGATTTTCTTTTAGGCGCTCTTTCCTTTACTATTAATTTTGCATCCTGTAATTTTCTGCCTAATTCATCATCACTTGCTACTTTTTGTAAATCCTCCGCCAGCCTAAGTACAAAAAGAACTTGAGCATACATTCCGATACTAACATTAGGCTTGCCTTTTTCAATAGCCGATAAAGTAGGACGGCTAATTCCCGCTCTTTCCGCCACCTGCTGCGTACTTAATTTTCTCCTTAGTCTCGCCATCTTTATATTTTCGCCGAGTTCTGCAAGTATTCTTTTGATATTTGGTGATAACATAAAATTTATTCCCTTTATAATGTAAACGATCCTTTGCAAATATAGCAATTTTTGTAAATAATAGTTTACGTTATTTTTATATTTTTTGGGCATGGAACAAGTTTATATAATGGAAATTAGCACGATAATACAGCTTTGCAGATTATGGAAGGTTATAATGCAGTAGACTCTTAATTATTGGTCGGGGATTGGCCTGCTCCGCCGCAGGCGGGGAGCCCACTAAGAAAATTAGCAATTAAAAATTAAATCCCGCAAAGGCGGGATTTTTAGTTTTAAAATAAATATGAAACCTCGAAGCTCGCTTCTTAGACCTTCGAGGTTACTTATTGATATGTAAATCTTAGCAACCTTCGGGGTATTTTAAGCAACCCCGAAGGTTATGTACCTTTGAAGTCCTCCGGGGCCCCCCGGCCCCGAAGGTTTTTATATGCCGGGATTTTTTTACTACATCCCCATCTGGAACCCGAGCACGAGCATCCTCTGCCCGAAGTAGCTTTGTATTGTGCTTCTCTGCGAATAATCAGGAGAATAGGTGTAGCCGAAAATGTTGTTGAAATCGAATATGTTTAAACCTTCCATGTAAGCGACTAGCGAAATGCCCTCGGTTAATTGTCCGAAATACGTAAGCCTCAAATCGACTCTCTTATAATCCGGGAAGCGACCCGAGTTGGTAAACGCGTACTCGGGCGTGTAAATCTTAAGCTGATCATTGTACTCAGATGAAACTACCGGGGTGTACGGCCTGCCGGTCGCGTACTTTATATTTAAACCGAGCTGAAAATGTTCGGTTAAATTGTATTTCAGTATTATCGACAGGTTGTTGGTTATGTCGAAAGAGCTGTTGGTAAGCTTCTCGTAATCCATCCAGAGCCTCTTCGTGTTTATATAGCCGTACGATATCCATCCCGTTATGCCGAAAGGGAAGTCGCCCTTATAAATAATATCCACACCGTCGGCGAAGCCGTTACCCGAGTTGTCGTAATTATTTATCGCATTCTCAAGCGGAAGATCGAGATACTTTTTATAATACGTCTCGATCCTGAACGAGTTTTGATTGTCGAACGAGTAATCGTATGAAAGTATATAATGAACGGCTTCCATCGGCTTCAGGTTTGGATTGCCGTCTTCGGGACGGAATAACTTAGGATCGGGAAGCTGATGGAAAATTCCCCAGCTGAACCTGAGGCTGGAGTTGCCGTTTAATTTGTAAGCGGCGCTTATGCGGGGATCGGTCCAGCCCAGACTTACCTGCGGAACGCGGTCGTACCGCACTCCCGCCGAAAGCATGAAGTTTCTAATTCCCAAAGGATTGGCCGACTGGATCTCGGAATAGACGCCGGCCCTGTTCCCGTTGATTCCCGCGTCAAGAACTGTAGCGGGCGCACCGGGACGTATGTCGTAATCATCCGCCGGGATTGTGCCTTTGTATTCGATAGTTCTATTTTCAATTTCCATCCCCGCGAGTAATTTTAATTTCGGGTCAATCTCGTACTCGAAGTCATTTCTGAAGTTGTAGATCTTATCCGTCGTATTCAGATCCAGAACGCCGAGCAGCCACTTGTTGTTGTAACGATTGTAAGAGAGATCGTTCTTCATTAATAATTTATCGTTAATGATGTACGAGTTCTGCAGATTGAAGAACTCGTTCCTCGAGTCGCCGTTGAACACGCCGTTGAATTCGGCTCTTTCCACGTTAACCCCCTCTTTGTCGTTCGCCAGAATTGTGAACAGCTTTAATCTTCCCCCGCCCGAATATTTATATTCTATTCCTCCCGAAAAGTTCTGCGATGTTGGCGCGTCTACCAGCCTATCGCCCCCGCCGTTGAGCCAGAATATTGGACGGTAAATTCCTGTCTGGCATCGAAGTACATTCCTAACTTATCAGGCACTACCGGCAATTCCGCAGTAACCGATGCGTTGGCCATCGAGAATCCCACGTTAATATGCGCACGCTGCGGGCATGCCCGCGGTAGATCACGTCCAGAACCCCGGATAGTGCGTTGCCGTATTTTGCCGAAAATCCCCCGGCGGAAAAGAAGAGACTCTTTATAACGCTTGTCTTCACGTTGGAGAATAATCCGCCGTAGCTCGACTCGAACGTAAAAGGATGATAAACAGGCGACTGGTCTATTATCGTTATCGCCTCATTTTGATCGCCGCCTCTTACATAAAGCTCGGCGCTTTCGGACACCTGCGTCATTCCGGGCATTGTCTTGAGTGCCTGGTAAATATCGGCCGCACCGCCTGGCGCTGTAAGAATATCAAGGCGGCTTACTACGAGTCCCTTTTCCTTCTCCGATCCGAACGAACTTGCCGATACGACGGCTTCTCTCATCTCTATTGCGGTTTCCCTTAGAGTAATGTTTAATTCTATTTTATCTTTCCCCTGTGTATTTATTTCCTGCATGAACTTTTTATATCCAACCATGCTCGCGATTAATTCTATCTTTCCTTTCTTCGAAGTATAGAATTTAAACGATCCGTCTTCGCTCGTCATCGTACCTTCCGAAGAATTTTTAATGAAGACATTCGCGAGCTCGAGCGGCTTCCCGTCCTGGTCGCAGACTTTTCCTTTTATCTCCGCTTTGCCCTGCGCGAACAGGCCGGCCGGAGCAGACATCATCAAAATAAAAATCATCACGTAAATATTTTTTCTTTTCATGTCGTCACCTTTTTTACGGATCATGGAATATGGAGTATTGAACATGGAAAGTTTGAAGGCAGAGGAATTTCTTCCATACGCCATCATCCATATAACATATTCCATTTTATTTACTCTCGGTTGAATCCGCAGCTGCTTCGAGAGCCGGTAGTAATTGATACTTTACCCATCCGAAGTTCGGCTCGATGGAGAGGGCTTTTTGATAAGCGAACTTTGCCGCGTCGTGGTTATTTAATTTGTGAAACGATCTACCCATCCACGCGAGCGACTCGATCTTTCCCCATTTTACATTTACCATATCGGAATCCTCACCCTGCTCGAATAAAGCCTCCGCCTTGCTGAACATTTTCACGGCATCCTTAACGCTTCCGCCGAACATCGCAGGAGTATTGAACTTCATCTGCCCGAGGATAACGTATGTCTCGGGATTATCTGGATTCGCTCTCTGTGCCTCGCCAAGTAGTCCGTATATTTTGGGTGAAAGCGCAACGGCCGACATAGGACTTGTGGCGATCTTCATCATATAAACCGCGGCGAGAAGGGATTTTCCTTCCGAAGAATGTTTTTCGTTTTCGCTAAGCTTTTCTGCGTCGTCAATTGCTTTTTGATAGTAGCTGTCGAATAATTCTTTGCTGTTCTCGCCCCGCATGCTCATCTCGAGAAGCTTGTATTCCGAAAAAGTCAGACCGTAAAGCGCTGCGGCATTGATGCTGTCGTTTTTCAAGATTGTATCAAAAGCTTTTTTCGCACCGAGCATTTCGTCAACGTTGTAACTTACCAGAGCCTTGTATGTAAGTTCGTTTGCGTTTTTTAACAAAGGACCTTCCATTTCGTTCTGGGCCGTAGACTTTATTGAAAACGCGAGAACCAAGAAGAGAAGAAGCGCCGATGTTGTTGTTGTCTTTTTCATGACCGTTTCCTTTTTGTTGTGATTAAAGTACTTTGTAAATCAAAGTGCATGTGCAAAAAAATATTTATTTCTTAATCAGCTTCTCGAGCCTGTCCACATAACTTTCAAAAGCCGCGGTTCCTTTCTTAGTTAACGAGTAAGATGTGCGGGGCTTCCGGTCGAGGAATTCTTTTTTTACCGAGAGGTACCCCGCGTCTTCCAGTTTTTTAAGATGAACGCTTAAGTTGCCGTCGGTAGCATTGACTTTTTCTTTAAGAAAATTAAAGTCCGCTTCCCCTGCTGAGACCAGCACCGCCATAATAGCTAGCCTGATTCTCGAATGAATGATCTCGTCCAGTTGTTGATAGTCAAATTCGTTCACTTTGCTACCGCAATTTCTTTTTTGAATTTGTTGTAGATAATTATTCCGGGCACCACTTGGAAGGCGAGCATCATGAACGCCATAATGAGGACCGAATGGAGACCCGGAAAAATAAACATTATTGCCGCTCCTGTCCACCATCCGAGCGAAAGAAATTTTACCCAGTTCAAATCGTACACAAAGCCGCTCATAAAAAATCCTATTCCGAGGATGGATGAAAGCAGGGGACTAACGAAATCGCCGTCGATGGCGCCGGAAAAAACTCCGACGAATCCAATAATCGTCATGGCAATTCCGCACGACAGCCAGATGTTACTTAGCAGCTTACCGGCATAACTGGACTCGCCTGATTTAGTTTTATTTCCCGTGTAATACGAAATAATTGTGTAGATCCACCCAAAGCTGATAAGGACAATCCACACCCAGCCGAAGCCGATCTGCAGGTTCAATACAACAGTCAGGTAGCTTGCAAGCAAACCGATTGTTACAATGACTCCCCAGAATATGTAGCCCTTCCCGTCGTCAATAGTGGTACGCTTGCTGTCCTCTATAATTTTCTTAATGAATTTTATTTCGTCGAGAGCGGTTTGTTCGTCCATTCTTTTCATCCTTTATAAAGTACTTTGTTTTCTAAAGCGAATATAATCTCAAAAAAATCATTTGTCAAATTAATTTTTCATTGGAAGGCATAAGTCATCATTTGGTAAGAAGATATAATTACACCGCCGTTACCCGGAAACGTAATAATTTCGCATACATTACGGTTTTATCTGTCTGAAGCGAACAATTAATTTGTTGCAGAAGCTTATCTCGAGGATATTAAATTATCTTCAATTATTTAACGAAAGAGAGATTTATCTTGACTAAAGTTTAAATAAACTTTAGCTTAACCGCGAAAGAATGAGTTAGAAACTGCCGGGATTCCGGGCCGCCGTTAACAATTCAATTTCACTTTCCCGACAGACGCAAAAATACCAAATCCTGTTCTCATCCTGAATTTCCAATTAAAAATTAGATCAATATTGCCGATTATTTAAAACAGCCGGACAAGTTTGACAACGTATTCGGTGCCGACGCTTCTTTATTTCCAACCAGTCTTACTGTTAATCCTCAATGCGCGATTATGGCCATGAGTTCTCCGGCGGCGAAAAATATTTTGAAAAATTTTGAATGAGATCAGCATGGAAAACACAAAACTAATTTCGGAACTGCTGTTGCATTGCGAAGAAAAAGGACTCGCGCCAAAGTATGTTTATAATAAGAAAACATACAAGGAACAGGGGAGTTCGTTTTTCCGGCAGTCTCTTCCCGTCCGGACAGATCCTGTGGAATATAATTGTAAAGGCGAAGAGATCTTTGTCGTAAGCGATCTTCATATTGCTTCCGGCAGAAACTTCGCGGGAGTATACGAAGGAACGGAGAATTTTTTCGCCGCCGAGCCTTTCCGCCGCTTCCTGAAATATGCGGATAATATTAAGAAGACAGATAACGCGCTGCTTGTTATCAACGGCGATCTTTTTGATTTTCTCAGGGTAACCGATTGTCCCGGCAAGGTGAAGGAAATCAGAACCTCAAAAAGAATAAAGCAGGCGCTGAAGCTTAATTTTCTTCCGAAGAAAAAAAAATACTGTGCCGTGAGTACGGAAGAGGAATACGAAGAGTGGAGGAGCGAGCTCGAAAAAATAGGAATAAAAAAATCCGCCGAAGTGCTGGAAAACAGCATCAATAAAAAGGAGGTAAAATACGGCCTGAAGACCGACGATTATAAAACAATTTATAAGTTAATTAAAATCAGAAGGGGACATCCGGATTTTTTCAAAGCGTTAAGCGAGTGGATGGGGGAAGGCAACAAGCTTCTTGTGCTGAAGGGGAATCATGATCTCGAGCTTTACTGGCCAGCCGTAAGAAACTACATCAGGCTGCTAATTGCGGATGGAATAGTTGACGAGCCCGGTGATAAGAATATTGATAATGTTCTTAGAAGCATCGTTCTTCCTAATCTTACTTTTGTTGATGACTCTGTGGAGATAGACGGTGATTTCTATTTAGAGCACGGGCACAGATACGATAAATTCTGCATGGTGCTCGATGACGCCGTTTTGAAAAACAATCAAAATGAGATCAACATTCCTTTCGGATCTTTCTTCAACAGGTATCTATTAAACAGAGTCGAATTATTTTATCCCTTCCTCGACAACGTGAAGCCGCCGGGAAACGTACTTTCAATTTTATTCAGAGAAAACTTTCCACTCGGCTTAAAAATATTGTTCATGCACATCCCGGTTTTATTTAAAATGCTGATGAAGAAATTTCGCTACGCCTGGTTCATGTTCAACAGGGTATTCTGGTTAATACTCGCGCTGCTGCTTCCTTTTATAATTATATACCTTTTTTACCCGGGAATAGTCGATGTAACAAATGAGCGGATCAGTTCAATAAATAATCTGCCGGGCGCCGCAGCTTTTTTCTTAGATCAGTTAAAGAACGTCGGACTTCTGATCGCGTCCTATCTTCTCACGCGGTTAGTTGCATGGTTTCAATTAGAAGAGCCTACCAGTCTACACAATTTTGCACGGATACGATTTAAAGACACCGAGTATAAAATTATGACGATGGGGCACACGCATAATCCCGGTGAATATACATTTAAGATGAGTAAGAACGACTGCAGAAGATTTTATAATACCGGAACATGGATCCCTGTTGTTGAATTGTCGACCGCGGACATCCGCGACGACAAGACGTATACGTTTTTATATTTAGAAAGAGACGTAAACGGAAAGCTACGGCCGGGGTGCGATGGTCTACTTCAGCGCTGGAACGACGACGCGGGGAGAGCGGAACCCCAGAGACTTGTGCAGAGGAAGTAGGATGCATGAATGTATGGGGGCATGACTGCATGTCGCAAATTGAAAAAATTAAATCATGCATCCATGCGAGCATGCAATCATGTGCGCTTCATTATTGTAAGCACCTATAATTACTAAACTAATTCATAGAATGCGGAAACAATATATGTCACCCTTTCGGGGTTTTGAAATTAAAAATGTTATTCGTTACCGGGGCGTTGCCCCGGCCTGAGATATCGGACCTCGTTGGGGTCACGGAGTCTAGTTTTTATGCGATACATAGCTGGAAAATAAATCATTTCTTCCCCGAAGGGGAAAAATATATTAGCCGGGGGCGTAACCCCCGGAGAGGATTAGAAAAAAACATTACTACCCTGAAAGGGTAAAATAAAGAATTGGTTTACTGCATGAACGCATGGTGGCATGTTCGTCGCGGCGAATCATGGCACCAAATGAAGAAATTAATTCATGCGTCCATGCTCACATGCAAGCATGCTCTCTTCAATAATCACGAAACCATTTCATAAAACCACGGGGATAAAATGTATATCAGAAAATTTATCATTGCCGCCTTTTTAATTTTAATGATTTCCGCCGCGGGCTGTTTTTCTTTCAAGGATGCCGGCCATGATCTGGGCAAGGGACTGGGAAATTCATTAAAACCTGATGCGGATACTATGGGCTACAACGCCGTTAAAGGAATGCGAGAAAGTCTGACCAACAAAGAATCACAGCGGCAACTTAAAGAATTAATAGATTCGCTCGTAACCGTTCTCGGAAAAAATACAAATAAGCAGATTACAGGTATAAGAGATTCTATATTCAACGAAAAAATAACGAATTGGCTTCGTAACGATCTTCTGGGCAACAGCACCGCGGCACGGCTGGTTTACCTGAGAAATTCTGTTCTGGATTCAGAATTGAAAAAGTATTTCAAGGATCTTACGAAGGGATTGGTTGCCGGAATACTGAACGATTCATCTTTAGTAAGGATCGGCGCAGCGAGAGATACGCTGATCGGTTCGAGATCAAACCAGCTAATAAAAGCTATTGTCGATTCCGCTATGATTTCGATATCGAGCAACATCAGCACTAGAATTAATCCGCTGCTGAGAGAAAACCTCAGCTTCGTAGAAAAGAACGCCGCATGGCTGATAATTTTAATCGCGTTCTTCGCGCTATTGATTGTATGGTTCGTCTGGAAGCAGAAGGAAAAATACCTCGGCATAACCAAAATGCTGACTTACCAGATATCGGAACTTCCGGATAAAAATCTGAAGGAAAACCTAAAGGATGATATTTCCCGAAATGCCAAGACAATCGGCATTGAGGATGAGCTGAGGAAATTACTCGACAAGTACGGCCTTCTGCACCAGAATTAACCAAATATCTTCAGCCGGAAATATAAAATCCATGTTTCTATTTTGATCTGATTTTAATCGGGGGGGAAGACTCAGACCCACCCCGACAACAGTACATAAAATATGAAGGTCTCCGCGCCGTCACCCGGGTTAAACCGGTATGTGCGTCAATTAAATTATTGCGGTATAACAAAGAATAAATTAAAAATTTGTGTAAACAATTATCGATTTTATTGTTTATCTTTTAAATGTAAGAACTCTGCTGTGGGTTCTTTAAAACGGGGAAAAATTTCGCGCATCCTACAAACAACCTCTTTCCGGTTCTCCAGAACAACGGGCTGAAACAGTCCCTTGCATTTACTCTTCAGAGTTCTCTCGTAAAACATCTTGTGAGAATTACAGGGTGCGTTTTACTTTACGGCGTCAATGCGGTTATACAGAGATTATCGAAATCGCAGTATACTTCCGCTTGCAGCCGGACTACCTTTAATCAGTGTTCTTTTGTGCCGTATAACAGAATAATTATAAGAGGTATCAAATGATCACATCAATTAACAAAGCTTCGTTTTTAATTTCCTTTTTATCTTTGCTTTTTATATTCGGAGTCCTTTTTATGCCGTTATCCAAAGCGCAGGGTTTCGGTTCAAATGTAATGGTTAACAATATAACCGAAGGAGATCAAAATCAGGACGGGGGCAACTCTCTCGCAGTTTACGGCGATAATGTTTACGCCATGTGGACTGATTGGGGCGGCTTTCTTACATACATATCGAAATCAACCGACGGCGGCGCAACGTTCGGCGACGGGGTTCCGGTGTATTCAACGGGCCCACAGGTTTTTTCCGCGCTGACAGTCGACAATGCCGGTAATGTCTGTGTTGCCTGGTGCGGCGTCAACATGGAAACAGAGAACATTAACGGGATCTATTTTTCCAAATCTTTGGACGGGGGAAGCTCGTTCTCCGATCCGGTTACCGTTAGCGCGGAAGGAGCCATACCCGAAATAGCGACCTACGGAAATAATGTATACGTGTTCTTCGTGAAAGCCGACGAGAATCAATTAGCGGATTATTACTTTACGAGATCTCCTGACGGCGGCGCGACATTTGAAACGCCTTATAAGGTAAACGATGCGGCGCAGCTTATCTCGAAATGGGAAGATATGAATTCTCTCTGCGTGGATGCGTCGGGAAATATCTACGCTGCCTGGAACGACGGCAGGAATTCTTTAAAAGGCACCGACATCTATATGGCAAAGTCGACCGATAACGGCGCGAGTTTCGGCGCCAACGTTCCCGTGAGTTTAATGTCGCCGCTCAGTGTCTCGCTGGACAGGTTAGGACCGTCGGTGGCTGTGATTAATTCCGAAGTTTACATTGCTTGGAGAATGAATTTCGCCGATGATCACAGAGCGATAGCCTATTCAAAATCAGTCGACGGCGGTGCCACGTTCGGAGCCGAGACCATAATAGACGAAGGAATGTGCAGATCTCCGAGCATAGCGGCGCATACTTCGGGCGATGTTTATTTCGCGTACTCCAATTTTAGGGCCGAAGGTAACGGGATGTTCTGCTTCAAAACCGATGACGGCGGGGCGACTTTTAAAGACAGCATATATCTGAACGATACAAGTGCGGATGCCGCGTATCCTTCTATTGTCGTAACAGATGACGGAACTTTTTATATGGTTTGGTCCGACAACAGATCGGGAAACGAAGACGTTTATTTTTCGAAAGGGAAATTCAACGTAACCGGAGTTGAAGAAATGCCGGGAATAATTCCTTCCGATTTTTCGCTGTATCAGAATTATCCCAATCCTTTTAATCCCGAAACGGTAATAGAATATTCAATACCTTATGCAAGTCAGGTTCAGCTGAAAGTATTTGATTTGCTGGGCAATGAAGTCGCAACGCTGGTGGATAAAGTACAATCCGCAGGTGCTTACAGGGCTGTCTTCAATATAAATCGTTCTGAAAACGGCACGCTGCTTTCGAGCGGAATTTATTATTATCAGTTGAAATCTGATGATTTTACGCTGCAGAAAAAAATGATGCTTTTAAAGTAAATCCGGATAACAAATTCGCAAAAAGCTTTTCTAATTATCGTAGGGACAGCTCACGAGCTGTCCCCACAGACAATGAGCAAGCCAATTATTGCTACAGCCAGCTGGGTTTCTCGGTCAGGAAATAAATAAATATGATGGGCGAGTTGCCGCCCTCGCAGATAAGATTTTGAAATGTGTAGCTCGAATATTTCCAGTCGAAGTACGTTATGCCTTCACAAGTGCTGGACAAAGCACTGGCATATCCTATTGTCTTTCCGTTGTAATCCACAAAGGTATAAAACGGGACGTTATTTCCATCTATGACCACCCTGTCGCCGTTGTAATATTTTATGGCGGCGTGAAAGCTGAGAACCGTTCCGTCGGTTGTATCAACGTTAACAGAGATGGAGATGCTGTCGGCCCCCTGCGCGTTAAAGCTTACAGTTGTGCCGGTTTGGTTTAACGGTGTCTGGCTGTAATTCTTATTTGATATCCTGTGCGTTGTACCCACGAGCCTGCCGTCTCCGTTCTCGTTCTCGAAATGCCCCTGTACCCCCGCGTGCACTGCGATATATTTGATCCTTGAAAGATCAAATGCGGAGCGCGGCTTTTCTTCCTTTGTAAGTTTCAGATCCAGTTTTATATTGGTAGAGTTCGTATAAGGTGATTTAATCTGCGAGTTTGTTACGAGTCCTAACAGATGATAACCCTGATCCTTCCAAGTTTTAATCCCGGTAACTTTGAAAGAATTCTTATCGCTTCCGAGCAGTTTTATATCGGAGGAACCGCCTTGGTCTTTATAGGCGAAGACGTTCAGCCTGCAGAAATCGGGCGCCGTTAATTTAAATTCAAGTTCGTTCTCCGGGTCGAAAAGATCATAGTTGAGTTTTATATCGAAAAGTCTCCCGGACAGGTCTTTTGATGAGGAATTAAAAGTAAAGGTTGTATCGGCGGAATGTTCTATCGTCCATTTTTCTATATATGAATTCCTTGTCAATTTATTTACGGTCATGTCTGACGTTACCTGGCCGAGCGCGTACTTCTTCAGGAAATCATCCCACCAGAACGAAATGGGATCGGGATTGCTGATAAACACCGCCTCGACAGGGTGACTACCGGCCTTCAGCCTGTTGTAAGTATTGCTTACTATGTTCTTGCCGTGGTTCGTTTCCATATAATTAAACATAGCCGAGCTGCCGTATCCGTGTTCATCGGCGCCGTTGGAAGAGAAAGTGCCCGGTTCTGCGTGCATTCCCTCAAAGGGCGCGAGCTCGTTCTCTAATCTCGCGGGAGAAATATAACTTTGATCGTTTAAAGCTTTCCCTTCGAACCAGACGGCCGTGGCCTCGTCAAGCCAGAGAGACCGTGGAGCGAGTGATCCCTTTGAGGCGGCAGATCTGTTGTCGTATTTATCCTGAACGAAATGGAAAAACTCGTGTGCGGCGGTTGCTTTAATGTCGCTTCCTCCCGTAATCTTATCGCTGTTTATTTCCTCTATCTCGCCGCCTAACACGGTGTGGCTGTATTTCCCGAATACATCGGCTTCAGCCGCGCTGAATTTTTTAATATGTACTTTGAACGGCCACGAATACTGAAAAGAAAATCCCAGACTCTTCGCAGTATTAAAAGATTCTTCCAGGTATCCTGCAAGCTGCTGCGCCTGCGTTTTTAATGCCGTCGGATATACTATCTTAAAATGTCCGGCAGAAGAGAGAAGATCGCCGTTGTCTGAGCCCTGAAACAGCATCTTCAATAAGCCGGCGTTTTTCTTTTTAAACCCGGCTTTGCCCGAAGCGGACTGTCCGGCGCTGAAGTTGGCGTTTAAATATCCGTCAGATTCCTGAGCCGGAATATAGTCGGTAACCGTGGTGATTTCGTTGGTTCTTGTGTACTGGTTTTCGAGCATTACCGCAATGTAGGCATTCTCTTTCGCGGTCTTTGTAGATTTCAGCTTAATTGTGAGTTCTCCTGAAAAATCTTCCGGAATGCCTTCAACCATATACGCATTGGAAACCGCCTCGTCTCCGCAGAAGGATTCGTCCTGCGTTACGGTAATTTGATTATCCGATTGGAAAGCGTCGGAAGGAACGGTGAGATTGAAATTGTCCTTTGTTACTGTTCCGCCCGAAGTTCCTATTATTTCAATTACGGCGGTCCCGTTATTATCATCCCCCTTAACCGGTTCCGTAGGCGAATCTTTTTTACAGGAAGTTATTGGCAGGCACAAAATTGCTAATATGATTAGATACTTTTTCATTCCGGCTCCCCTTTTTTTTGAATGAAATTAGTACAAAAAATTGACGGTATGTGGAATAGCAATTTCAATATAATAAATAATTCTGCAAGCGGGCAATACCGGGTCTACGAGCGGCAGATCCTAATTAACCAGGTCTTAATTTCGGCATATTTCGGAAATTTGCCGGTCGATATCCGTGCCTCGCCGATTCTTCCTTTAAAAAGCTAGAACACAGAATTATTTTAACACCCGAATTTGAAAATTAATATGCGGGGATCATTTTGATGGAAGCATTGATATTTAAAACGAATATTAGAACACAGCCCGATTTCAACAGGGTGAAGAGCCTGTTTTTTGACAATCCTAAAGTCAGCGAATGCACGGTTGATTTGGATGATATAGACAAGGTGCTGAGGGTAATAGCCGAAGGGCTTTCGGTAAGAGATGTGGAACGCCAAGTTAGATTAATGGGATTTTACTGCAAAGAGATGGAAGATTGACCCCGTGCCGCTGATTTAATAAAAAAGCCCGGCTTGACAGCTAAGCCGGGCTTTTTAGTTGAGAAGATTATTTCGGTTTAAATCCCCTGCCGCCCACGGCCTGTTTATCGCTCACGCCGTCGTGTACATCGATATAAGCAGAGAAGATTTCCTGCACCAGACCCTTTGAGGCCACCGTAGTACAATCTTCGAAAACCGCGTCGTCGGCTTTTTTAACCATGGTTTCTTTTTTGAGACTGAGAGGAGAAAGCCGTGCCCGATCCGCGCCATACCACGGCACCCGCCGCGCAATCGAGTATTTCGGCTTCGCCGTTAACGACAGCGGTGTCGGAAGTCGACGGTGTATCTTTTAGCTTGATCAGGAGAAGATATCTCATTCCCATCGACGCCGATATCTCCTTCATTAAATTCCACCGGATAGTTCCTCCCGTTAAATAATCGGATTTGGCCCTGTCATAATATTTCAGAAGGTCCCCGTCTTTCATGGATTTCTCGGTCGACTGCCAGGATATAAATTTCATCATCGGTTTCAGCCAGAACATCGCCCCGTTCACACCGTCGCCGTACATTTCTGTGAACTTCGAAGATTCTTTATCTCCCATAACCGGCAGAAGCGCAAGCCCGTAATCATCCAGCATAGAAGGAGAAAAGCTTTTATCTACGTATAAGGTACTGGATGCGTTGTTTGCCGATGCCGCGCACCCGCTTATAAATATTAACGCGGCGGATAGCAGAAATACGGCTAAAAGTACGGCCGAATTTCTTCCGGATAAGAGGCTTATTTTTTTGAGCATTTTACGGTCCCCCAAATAGTGTGTTATAAATTGAAGATTGTATTGGGAAGTTTAGGATTGCCTGCACAATAATCTTATATGTTGTTAATAATTCTAATTAAATTATTTATTTAGTACAAGGATAATATCATTCGCCGGTAAAATTAGACCAAATAGCCGTGAGGCAATATCTGTTTAAAATATAATTAATAAATTTTCCTCCCTTTTTTGCGGTAAGACGATTATCTTTACGGATAACATTCTGCGGTTACCGGCAAAAATCAGGCGTTAACCGATTATGTATTTCAACTCTTGCGGGACCGACTTAATTTATCCAGCAAATTTTTAAAGATAAGATACTGATTAAAGGCCGGTGTACACCGAAGTTATTAAACCTCCGGCTTCCGGCAAGATGACGTTATTTGTAAAATTTTAATTTTCAGGGAATTACAATTTTTTATGGAAAACAAAAACAACGATCTTTCATCGCTTAAAATTGACAGAAGTTCCGGCAGCCGTAATCCCGGAACAAAGAAAAAAATTACAATTGCGATAAGCGTAATAATTATCGCGGCACTTGCGGTTGCGGGATATACATATATAAGCCCGATGTTCGATTCAACGATAGATGTCAGTATGACTTCCGCCGCACTCCAGACCCCTGCGCAGTCGAGCGCGGTTCTTACCGCCAGCGGTTACGTTGTTGCGCAGAGAAAAGCGGCCGTCGCTTCTAAGGGAACCGGACGTCTGGTTTACCTCGGCGTGGTTGAGGGTGACAAGGTTAAGAAAGGTGAGATAATAGCCCGCCTGGAAGACGATGACGTTAAAGCGCAGCTTGCCGCAGCAAAGGCGAACCTCGAACTTCAGCAGGCGGATCTTACGCAATCGAAGAACGCATACTACCGCGCCGAAGCTTTGTTTAAAACAAACGCCGTCTCTCAAGCCGACCTGGATCAGGCACAGGCCAACTATAACCGCGTGGTTGCGTCTATTGCGGTGGCTAAAGCAAACGTGCAGGGAGCCGAAGTCGCATTGGAAAACACAGTTATTCGCGCGCCGTTCGACGGTACCGTACTTACTAAGAACGCCGATGTGGGCGAGATAGTAGCGCCCCTTGCAGCCGGAGTTAATTCGAAGGCCGCAGTGGTTACCATAGCCGATATGAAATCGCTGCAGGTAGAGGCGGACGTATCCGAATCGAATATAGAAAGGATTACTCCCGACCAAAAATGTGAAATTGTACTCGACGCATATCCCGGACAAAGTTATCCGGCATACGTATCGAAGGTGGTGCCCACCGCCGACAGGACAAAAGCTACGGTTATGGTTAAGGTAGGTTTTAGGAATTACGACAGCCGCGTTCTTCCCGAGATGAGCGCGAAAGTATTGTTCTTATCCAAAGACACGAAGGAAACCGCCGGTAATCAGCAGCCGCTGCTTGTAGTTCCTTCTTCGTCAATTGTAGAGAGGAACGGACAGAAAGTAGTATTCGAAGTTAAGAGCGGCGAGGCGGTTCAAGTTCCCGTGTCAACAGGAAGACAGTTCGATTCTTATACCGGAATAACATCGGGATTGAATAACGGAGATCAGGTGATAGCGAATCCGGGTAAAGAAATTAAGGACGGTGTTAAGGTAAAGGTTCAATAGTTTCGAACCAGGTATTAAAGAACAAATTATTATTTGCCGTCGGTTTCAACCGACGGATAGAATATAACCAAAACTTATCCGGCTTTAGCCGCATTCAAAGTAGCTATGGGACTAAAGTCCATGCAATTTAAACAAGTTTAAACCGTCAGCTAAAGCTGACGGCAATAGGAGTTAATAAAACAGAATCTTTGTCTATCCGTGATATTTATCGATAGAATATTCGTTAACGCATTACAAAATTTTTAATTAGTTCAATCGGAGCGAAAATGGCAAACATAATTGAAGTGCAGAATGTTTATAAGTCTTACTGGAGGGACAGCTTTGAGACATCGGTTCTCAACAACATTTCCTTGGAAATAAATGATGGCGAGTTTATCGCTTTGATGGGACCTTCCGGTTCGGGCAAGACCACATTGCTCAACCTGATATCGGGTATCGACAAGCCTTCCAGGGGAATCATTACCGTAAACGGAACCGACATTGTTAAGCTGGGTGAATCGGCGCTTGCTAAATGGCGCTCGAACAATATCGGCTTCGTCTTTCAGTTTTATAATCTTATTCCCGTTCTTACGGCGTTCGAGAACGTGGAGCTTCCGCTTCTTTTAACGAAGCTTTCAAAGGAAGAGAGAAGGAAGCACGTTGAAACCGCGCTTAATATAGTGGGACTTGCCGACAGAATGGAGCACTATCCGAAGCAGCTCTCTGGCGGGCAGGAACAGCGCGTCGCCATAGCTCGGGCCGTAGTTACCGATCCATTAATACTTGTCGCTGACGAACCCACCGGTGATCTCGATAAAAACTCCGCCGATGAGATACTCACTTTAATGGAAAGACTGAACAAAGAATTTAATAAGACCATTGTTATGGTTACGCACGATCCGCACGCAGCCTCTAAAGCGCATGTAATCAGGCACCTTGAAAAAGGCGACTTAATCAAGGAGACGGTATGAAGATCTTGAAATTAATTTTTAAAAACAGCATGAGGCATAAGCTGAGAACTTCTTTAACGGTTCTCGGTATAGCGATTGCCGTACTCTCGTTCTGTCTCCTTCGCACGGTGGTAACCGCGTGGTACTCCAGCGAGCAGGCCACGTCGCCCAACAGACTGATGGTAAGGCAGGCGGTCTCTTTTATTTTTCCTCTTCCTTATTCTTATCTCGATAAAATAGAAAGAGTGCCGGGAGTAAAAGAGGTAACTTTCGCGAACTGGTTCGGAGGAATATATATAGACAGAAGTAATTTCTTCGCTCGGCTCGGGGTGGACGCAAATACTTATTTTGATGTATATAAAGAATACCAAGTTCCGAAAGATGAGATGGCGGTATTCCAGAAACAGCGCAACGCGTGTATCATCGGAACCGACATAGCGAAGAAATATAATCTGAAGATCGGCGACGTGATGACGATAGAGGGAGACATTTATCCGGGAACGTGGGAGTTTGTAGTGCGCGGCATATATACTCCCAAGTATAAATACACGGATGCCACGCAGATGTTTTTCCACTGGAGTTATATCGACGAGACGATGAAGCAGCAGTCTCCCGGAAGGGCCGGAAACGTGGGATGGTACGTTGTTTATATAAACAATCCGGCGCAGTCGGGAACGATATCGAGACAGATCGACGCGGAGTTCAAAAACTCTCCCGCGGCAACGAAGACGGAAGACGAAAGTTCTTTTCAGCAGGGGTTCATACAATCTTCCAGCGCAATAATAACATCGATGAATTTTATATCATTCATTATAATCGGAATAATTATGCTGGTTCTGGGGAATACTATGATAATGTCCGCGAGGGAAAGGACCAGGGAGTACGCGGTATTAAAAACGCTCGGCTTCACAGGCAAACACCTGGGCTGGATAATAATGGGCGAGTCGCTTATCATCTCGGTCATCGGCGGGCTGCTCGGGCTTCTTCTATCCTACCCGATGATAAACGGTTTTGCGCAGGTAATACCGAAAGGTATGTTCCCCATATTCATTCTGGAACCTGTAACTATAAGCATAGCTGTAGGAGCCGCATTGCTTACAGGCATAGTTGCGGCGATATTCCCGATCCGCCGCGCGATAAGAACGCAGATAGTAGAAGGTTTCAGGTTTGTAGGATAAAAAAAGTAACAGTTCTCCTTATACAAGGATATTAAGATGAAAATTCCTTTTAAATACACAATAAGAAGTTTTAAGAACCGGAAGCTGACAACGGCGATAACTTTGGCCGGTATATCTCTGGTAGTTTTTGTTTTCGCCGCAGTGCTGATGATGGCTTACGGTATTCAGAAGACGATGAAATCAACGGGCGAGCCGGACAACGTTATGATATTCAGGAAATCGTCGACGGCGGAGATATCCAGCATTATAGGTCCAAACACACAAAATATTATTCGTACCCTACCGCATATTGCGAAAGAAAGCGACGGCACGCAAATTATTTCTTATGAGCCTGTGGTGGTTATAAATCTGGATAAAGTCGGCAACAGCGGAGGCGTGAGTAATATTACCGTAAGAGGCGTATCGCCTACGATCGAAAAGCTTCGCCAGCACATAAAAATTATAAAAGGAAGAATGTTCAACTGGGGTATGCGTGAGCTGATCGTCGGACAAGCCATCGCGAAAGGCTTTAAAGGAGCGCAGATAGGGAGCTATATAAAATTTGCCGGAGACAACTGGAAGATAGTAGGTGAGTTCTCAACCGACGGCAGCGGATTCGATTCGGAGCTTTGGGGCGATTCCCACCAGCTGCTGAGTGCGTTCAACCGCGGCAGCACAGTATCGACGGTTACTTTGAAGCTGGACGATGCGTCTAATTTTCCCGCGTTTAAAAAAGCTTTCGATTCAGACAAGAGGCTTCAGCAGTTCGAGCCGAAAATAGAACAGCAGTATTTCGAGGATCAGTCGGCAACGATGGCTACGTTTATAAGAGTGCTTGGTCTCTTCGTTACTATTATATTCAGCTTCGGGGCGATGATAGGGGCGATGATAACAATGTATGCGGCGGTGGCAAACAGGACGGTTGAGATAGGAACTATGAGATCACTGGGATTCAGCCGCAGATCTATTCTCGGCGCATTCCTGGCGGAGTCGCTTTTTATTGCTCTGCTCGGAGGCGTTATCGGACTCGCGCTCGCGTCGGTGCTGCAGTTCTTCTCGGTTTCCACGCTTAATTTCGCGTCATTCTCCGAGCTTACGTTCTCCTTTGCGCTGTCACCCGCCATCATTATTATTTCTTTGGCCTTCGCGGGATTCATGGGATTCGTGGGAGGATTTCTGCCGTCGTTACGCGCGGCGAGATTGAATATAGTAAGCGCGTTAAGAGCGGGGTGATAAAGATTGTTAATATCTTTAATTTATTTAGTTAGATATTTTATGTCACCCCTTCGGGGTTTTATTAACTAAGGTGTTTCTGTTTCGCCGGGGTTTGCACCCCGGGCTATATAATTTCTCCCCTTCGGGCATTAAATTCATTAGATTTTTACATCCAATGTTTTTCTACTCGGCTGATTCTTCCGAATGTTAAGCAGAATTAGGATAATTAATTTGATCCGTTTTTTACGCAGGCGTTTGATTTAATTGCTGCCCCGCTTTTGCGGTGGTCCGGCCATTAACAGATCAAAGGCTGTAATGCATATTCATCCTCTACGAGGATGAATTAATGCTGCTGTAACAGATTGCTGCAATAATCGAACATCTACGATGTTCGTTAAAAAGAATGACCTCGTAGAGCTCAAATTATGGTAGCACCTTTAAAAGCCGAAAACTGATTTTATACCGCGTCCGGTTAGAACAATAACCACTCACATTTGATTCCGTAGAGACGCCTCGGTGAGGCGTCTCATTTGGGGCTTTGTATAATTTGTTATTGTTTTAATACATTAATAGGATTACGTTTAATCAGGCAATTTTAGGGGAAGCAGTTTGAAGGGGATAGCGAACTGTGAAAAATACAACCCCAAACGTCAACCTAAAAAAATTTATTTTATAATTCCCGGTTTATCTTTGTAAAATTTTAATCGAGGTTTCCGCTTTGGATATGTTGTGTTTGAATATACGGCAAAAATAAAAGTCGGGCTGTAAAAATATGAATGATATTGAAAAACTCGGGTTCAATAAATGGTTCCGGGAGAAAACCGAAACAACAAAATTAGATGATTATAAAATTGCAAGAATAATCAGTGTAAACAAGAATAGTTTTGTTGTCTCAAACGGGGTGAATGATATTCACGCGGAATTAACGGGGAAATTTTTATTTAATTCCGATTCTTCGCTGGATTTACCTACTGTCGGAGATTGGGTATACATACAATTATTTGATGACGATTCTTTGGCCATTATCCACGAAATATTATCGCGAAGATCATTATTAAAAAGGAAAACATCCGGCAAAAATATTGAGTATCAGCTAATTGCCGCGAATATAGATACGGCAATTATTATGCAGTCGCTCGATTCTAATTTTAATTTAAGACGGCTTGAACGCTATTTGGTGATGATAAACGAGAGCAATATTACTCCCGTTATATTCTTAAGTAAAAGCGACTTAATATGCGCAGATGAAATAGAGAAAAAGAAGAATGATATTTATAAAATTGCACCGGATATTAAAATTGAGGCTTTCAGCAATAACAATCCGGCCGATATTGAAAATATTAAATCTTACTTTGTTCCTGCTGAAACTTTTTGTCTGCTCGGTTCATCCGGTGTCGGCAAAACCACACTGTTAAATAATTTAATACACAAAGAATTATACAAGACTCAGCCGATTAGGGAACAAGACGGGCGCGGAAGGCATACAACTTCGCGCCGCGAACTTATTGTTTTAGAAAACGGTTCGATCGTAATAGACAGTCCCGGTATGCGGGAGGTTGGAATAATCTCCGCCGAATCGGGTCTCGATGACACGTTTAATGAGATTGCGGAGCTGTCAAACCAATGCCGTTATACGGATTGCACCCATACGGTTGAAAAAGACTGTGCGGTTCTAAAAGCGGTAGAAGGAGGCAGGATTTCCGAAGAGCGTTATAATAATTATATAAAAATTTATAAAGAATCCGCATATCTCGAAATGTCATATTTCGAAAAGAGACAGAAAGATAAAAAGTTCGGTAAGTTTATGCACACATATATGAAAAACAAAAAAGATAAGAGATAGCGGCTAATCCAAACCCGCCGGCCCGCACAAATAAATTTTCGTAGAGACGCCTCCGCTGGTAGGCAGGCCCTCGAGGTTGCGTTTAACCAGGGCAACCTTCGGGGTCTTTAGGTGCGATCCCGAAGGTTTAAATATTCTGCGAAGTTTTTTATTGCATTAAAATATTTATACTTTTAACCAGATAATATACATAGCGAGGCAGTTTGATGGGGGCACGGAACTGCGAGTATTTATTTAGCGAACATCAAGCCGAAGAAGCTCTCATTGTTACCGATTTATCACCTTAATCATTCAGCTGGGATGACTGCTTTTGCAAATAATAATTAAATGCACAGCATAATTATTTGCCCAGCAAAAAAGTATAAAATAAATTACACTTACTGTAAGTTAAAATATTGCTATTAAGTAAAATGATTATTACATTTGCTAATAAGAAATTAAAAAAATATGCCAATAATCATAAATTGGCTGTTCAAAAACTGGGACCGCAGCGGGCGGCAATTTTTCAAAGAAGATTAGATGACATTGCCGCTTCCGAAAGCTTTGCTGATTTCAAATATTTGCCCGGGAATTTTCATCAACTGCGTGAAGATAGAAAAGGTCAATGGGCCTGCGATTTAGATCAGCCGTACAGATTGATTTTTATTCCCGCAGAGTCGCCTGTCCATAAGAATGAAGCCGGTGTACAGAGTTTGATAGAAATAAAAGGTGTCGAAGTAATTGAAATAAAAGATTATCATAAATAGAAAACAGTTTATGGCAAAATTAAATGAATATTATCCCGATGAGGTTCTCCATCCGTCCGTTACATTGAATGAGAAACTGGAAGAAATGGGAATGAGCAGAAAGGAGTTTGCATTACGAACCGGAAAACCGGAGAAAACCGTAATTGCTGTCTTACAAGGGATCAGTTCGATCACCCCTAAAATGGCTATCTTATTCGAAAATGTAACCAAAATACCGGCTCATTTCTGGATAAACAAGCAGGCGCGGTATAATGAATATAAAGCCCGCCTGCAGAGAAAATTTGCGATAGAACAAGCCGAGGAATGGGCCAGAACTTTCCCTTACGCTGATATGGCAAATCTTAATTGGGTGCCCAAAACGAGAAATATTGATGAAAAGACAATTAATTTATTCGAGTATTTTGCTGTCTCAACCCATGAAGGCTGGAAAAGACTTTATATTGACAGCGAACTGAAAATAGCCGCTTATACTTCACTTAAACATACTCACGAACCTCAAGCAATTTCGGCCTGGCTAAGGCAGGGAGAATTGCAGGCGGAAAAGTGTGAAGTTCCTGCATTTAACAAAAAAATTCTCAAAGAGAATCTGCCTAAAATCAAGAATATTATGTCGGCTCATCCCAAGAGTTTCTTTTCGGATCTTGTTAAATTATGTTTAGAGGCCGGCGTTAAAATATTTTATACTCCGAAATTACCCAAGGCTCCGTTGAGCGGTTCAACAAGATGGATAAAAGATACACCGGTAATTCAACTAACCGCACGGTACAAACAAAACGATAGATTTTGGCTCACGATCTTTCATGAGATCGGCCACATTTTTTTACACGGCAAAAAATATATTTCTCTTGAGGGAATAGATTTTTCAAATGCCGATACAGAAAAGGAAAAGGAAGCTCATAATTTTGCGGAAGAATGGACATTTTCCAAAACGCAGGAAGCCGAATTGCTTTCGTTAGACATAATCGATAAGAGAACCATTGCTAAGTTTGCAAAGAAATTTAATACTCACCCCGCAATGATAGTCGGAAGGCTGCAGCATGAAGAAATTATACCCTTCTCCGTCGGCAGGGAATTCATTGAGCCTATTGATTTATCTTTAAGCTGACTTTCTGTGTAGTTTTTTATTGCTTTAAAACATTTATACGCTTACTTTTAACCGGACAAAATACATAGCGAGGCAGTTTGATGGGGGCACGTAACTGCGAAATACTACTTACCGAACATCTATGTGAAGAACCTCTATCATCGTTCCTGATTTATAGTTTTAATATTTTCAATTGAGACGACTGCTTTTATAATTTTTATTAGGATGTTTTGTATAAATAGCTGTTAGGTGTTTTATAATAATGACCGCAAAAAACTTTTTAATTGTTGAACTTCAGCAAGGTTCATCTAAATGGCTTGAATGGCGTCATAACGGAATAGGTGCGTCCGATGCCCCTACCGTTATGGGCGAAAATCCATTTAAAAGTTATAGTCAATTACTTCATGAGAAGCGCTCACCTAAGAAAGAATCTTTCAAGAATGCAGCAATGATTAGAGGAACAACGTTAGAGCCGGAAGCACGCAAACGTTATATTGCAAAGAAAGGTATACATGTGACCCCCATATGTCTTCAAAGTATTCGTCACGACTGGTTACGCGCTAGTTTAGATGGTTTAACCCTAACCCATGATGCGGCGGTTGAAATTAAATGCGGCCAATCGGTTTATAGGAAAGTTGCACTAACTCGTACTGCTCCCCGATATTACTATGGTCAATTACAGCACATCATGGCAGTAACAAATTTTAAGGAGTTGGATTTTTTTTGTTATTGGCCGGGCTATCCGGAATTATTGGTCTCCGTTAAGAGGAATGAAGAATATATCAAACGTTTATTGGATGCGGAATATAAATTTTGGGAGTTGGTAAATGAAAATGCCTGACCCGCGCCTCTCCGAAGGAGGCCCAAGCACGATCCGGCAGCATTTTCGTGCTCGGTGCAATACAATTATCAAACCGGGGGAACTAATCATTTTCATCTTTAATATCAATTTCCTCCACCAATGAAAAAACTAAAAGGTCTTTTCATTTTACTCCGCTTTGAGCTTCCGTTCTCGGCGGGGGTTTGCGTTGTAATGGGACAAATTTTCGCGCTCGGCCGCTTCGCACCGCTCGATATTACGGCGTTCGCCTTTTTATCGGTGTTCTTAATCTCCGCATCCATACTCGTGTTAAACGACTACTTCGATGTTGAGACCGATAAAATAAACGCGCCGAACCGGCCTATTCCGTCGAACCTTGTCTCACCTTCTGAGGCCCTGGTCTTTTCATTATTTCTCATGCTAACCGGATTATTACTGAGTTACCTTATAGGCATAACGGCGCTGCTTATATCTATAGCGCTGGCGGTTATCGGATTTCTATATAATAGATATTTTAAAAAGCACGGACTGGCAGGAAATATAATGGTCAGCTTTTCGGTCGGGATGACTTTTATATACGGAGGCGCGTCTGTCGACTCGCCCTTCAATAAAATTGTGATTCTCTT